>NZ_JAMYUQ010000009.1:0-295367 GCF_040323095.1 Mesorhizobium sp. M0058 | reverse complement strand
CCCGATAGATTTTTCGGAGATCCGCGACCCGCGACCTGGCGCTGACCAGGTCAGCGACAGTGTCGATTTCTGTAGGCGAAAGTGGCTTTCCGGCTGCCTCGCGCTGGTCCTCGATGCGTCGAAAATCGGCTTTCTCGACTCGGCTCAACCACCGCGGCGCCGGCAGTTGCTGGGTTTCGGCGGTGTCTTCAGTCATCGCATCACCTCAAAAAGCTCGAAAAGTTGCAAAAACTGGCCGAAAAACGTGTCGCTCGGCGGGTCGGGAAAAAACCCACTTCCGATATTTCCGGGCTGCGCAAATTTTTCGTGAACATGAGCCCCGAGCGGTTGGTCCCCCAGGACCCTCCAGACATTCGACACCCCCCGGCGGAGCGAGGTAGTGTTTGTTCAGTTGATGGGAGAAACCCGCAACGGGAACAAACAAATGGGAGCAAAAGTCATGAAAGTCATCATCTCTTCGATCGCCCTTCTGGTGCTTGCCAGTGGCACGGCGTTCGCTGACACTTCGAAATACACGGAAGGCGATTGGGGTCAGGTGTGGGTCGACAAGATGCAAACCCCGACGACCGACACCACCAGGGTCAGCACGGGCGGTCGGATCTATGGCTATGGACAGAACACGAAGTTCCAGCCCGAACCGATTGGCGACACCAATCCGCACAACACCACCAACAGCACGAGCACCGCCGGTGTCGGTGTTAGCTTTCCCTGACGCGCGCTGAGGAGGCAAATCCACGGTCGAATCAGTCGCCGGGCTTGCCAAACTGGCGAGCCCGGCCTTCCCATCGGACGCTTGGCAGGCTCGGCAACGCGCATGTCGAGCTGCCGAATTTGGGGTTTGATTTGCTTGGCCCATTTCACTGGGACCTTTCTTTAATGCGACGCTGCAGTTCTCGATCGAGCACGGCGGCGACGATGGTGACCCGCCTGCCGATCGACCGGACCCGGCGATCTGCGCAAGTTCTGCCTGGTGTTGGTCGAGGGCCATTCTTTCGGTGCTCGGCGAGCTCGGCCACCGCGTGGTCGATGAGGCGGAGAGAGCGGCTGCGGTCACGCGGCTCTCTCCATCGCGTTGTGCTTATGCACCAGGTCCTGAAACCACTTCTGCTGTTTCTCCGTAAGCCAAATGCGGTCATCATCGCCGCCGGCTAGAGCCGTTCGAATTACGAAGGCTACGAAGCCGGCTTCCTTTTCCGGCAGTCTGCACTTGTGCAGGAGGAAGCGCGCGAACTTCAGCGCGTCACCGCGACAGAGCGGCTCCAGTTGATCAGCGCACTTTGGGCTTTGCTGGACAGGTCGATCTCGATAGACGATGCGGTCGAGCGCTGGCCTGTCGAGCGCAGCAACTAGGTCGTGCAGATCGGCGCCGGCAGCGTCGAGCGTTCTGATAATGGCGCGCGCTGTAGCGACGACCTCTCCATCGTGATCACTTGCAAGGCGCGGGATTAGCTTTCCGAGCTTGGCGATTTGCTCCCGACCTATGGTCATTGTGGAGGTTCTTTCGTTAATCGACGCGTGTCTGTCCTGATCGCGCGGATGTAGTGCGAGTCAGCTGGAGACTGGCTTGAAGGGCGCGGCGTTGCCGGTGGGCGTGGCGCATTTCCGAAAAGCCATTGCCCCAACGATTCACCGTTGGCGGGGCCGGCAGAGGTCTTGGTGTGTGGATCTCTCGGCGAGCCAGAGCGATTACTCGCTGCGTGCTCGATGTCGGTGAGCGCGCCCCGGAGGGCGCGCGCCGCCTCGGCTTCAGTCGCGAACCGACCGAGAGTAAAATCGACGCCGTCAAGTCGAACCGCTGCACGCCACGCTGAACGTTTTCGATCCAGCCAGACGCGACCGGAGACGTGGTGATTTAAGCCGACTTTCGAGGGTATAGATTCTACATCCACGCGCGAGGGCTTGGGAGCAACTGCTTTTCGTGCCGGTAACAATGCCGCTTGCACCCACGTTTCCGTGCCGGTTGCACCCACGTCGTGTAACCGGTCTTTCGTGCCGGTTGCACCCACGCTTCTAAGCGACGACACGCGCTCCCGAGAAAGGTCGAAGGAATGGTCGATTGCGAGATGTACAAGGTCGGTCATTCGACCGGCCTTGCCGCCGCTACTGCGTCGGTCCCGGGTGATCATGCCTATATGATCGAGCAGCCTGATCGAGTTGCGAACTGCTCGCTCTCCGAGGCCGGCGTGGTGCGCGATTCCTGTCTGGGACTTATTGCAGCGGCCGTTTTTATCAGCGAGGTCAGCCATGGCTCGCAGCACCAGGAGCAGCGTGCCGTCGGCGACGTGCTGTCGATCCAGCCATTTTCGTGCCGCTGCGCTCACGATCAGCCAATCCGTCGGCGCCGCGTCATGCCGGCACCTCGCGCCTGTGCGGCGAAGCCTCGCGCAAGATCGCAACGGCCTCGATCGGACCGGCGTCGAAGCGCCTCCGGATCATCGGGATCAGCGGCCGCTCGGCTGTTGACCAGTTGGCGCGCAACCAGTCGACGGCGCGGGCGTGGTCGGCCGGCGTGAGAGACGTGGTCACGCCGCGACCTTGTCGCGGGCCTCCAGGCGAGACCTCATCCAGGATTCGACCTCGGAAAGCAGGAACGCTTTCCGCACACCATGGCCGAGCGTGAGAGGCTTCGGAAAATCGTCCTCTTTCACTCTCTTCCAAAGCGAGGTCCGCGACATACAAGTCATGGTGCAGACTTCGCGGATTGATACGAACCGCATGGCAGGGGTGATAGCGGGAGTTTTCATGGGTCTACTCGCCTTTTGTCTGAGACGTCGCTTCTGGCAAGAAACGAACGTGCAAATCATGCAAACACAGCGGATCGCAAGATTTGACGGCTGTAAACAGGGCTGGCGGGCGCATCCTGACAGACGCGCGGAAAACTCAATGCTTCAGAGTCAGTTAGTACCGAAGTGAATTTTTTTGTGATCGACGACTTTTATAAGATGAGAAGCCCAGAGATCGAGCGCAGCACGCTTTTCTGGCTCGTAAGCCTGCCGGTTATAGACGCCGGCGACACCGCCGCGGAACCCAGAGATATGGTTGAGCACTGCCTCGATGATGTGCGGCGCCACGCCCAAACCGGCCATGCCCGTGGCGACCGTTCGCCGGATGTCGTGCGGCGTCCAGGCCTTGTTCGACTTCTGAAGCTTAAGACGCGCCGCCTGGGCGATGGCATTGCTGGCGATCGGCTCGCCGGTCTTCGAGAACAGCGCGGCGTCATCGAGCTCCATATCGGTCCGCTCGACTGCTGCCTCAATCAAGGCCAGGGCAGGGGGTGCCAGCGGCACAAGATGCTCGAGCCCGTTCTTGGTGCGGCCGGCCGGGATTTTCCAGGCCTTCGCGCCGATGTCGACCTCCGATCGCATCAACCCTGCGACCTCGCCGGAGCGCTGGCCGGTCAGGAAAAGTAGGCGAGTGATATCAGCAACGGCCGGGCTCACGCCGGCCGTCGGCAGCGCGTTCCAGATCAAGCGGATCTCGACATCGCTCAGGACGCGATCACGTCTGGCTGGCTTGCTGCGCGGCTTGATGCCGATGACAGGCGAGGTGGGAAGTCGGTCGGTGTCGACGGCCCAGCCGAACATCTTCCTGACCACCGCAAGCACGTTGGTGGACGCGGCGCCCTTGCCAGCATCGGCCTTGGCCTCAATGATGTCGATGATGTCGCCCCGCTTGACCGCCAGCGCCTTCATCTTGCCGACCGCCGGGTAGACGTCGCGCTTCAGCAGCCGCTCGTCTTCCTGCCAGGTCTTCTTTTCGCGCTTGGCATACCGTTCGATGTAGATGCCGCCGAGCTCCTCTACGGTCATGGCGGCTTTGGCGGTGCGCTTCTTTTCGGAAGGATCCTCACCCTCGGCAACGGCGCTCATCGTCTTCAGCGCCTTCGCCCTTGCGCGCTCGAGGTCGATCGCATCATAGCGGCCCAGTGTGACACGCTGCTTGGCGCTGTCGCTGGCCCGGGTGTAGACGACCGTCCATGTCTTTATGCCCGCTGGCGTGACGCGCAGCACGAGGCCGCGAACCTTGTCATCCCAGAAGTCAGTCCGGGTCTTCACGGCCGCGGTGTCTACGAAACGAGTGGTGAGAAGTTTGCGCGGCATAAACCTACTGATAAAAATGGCCCAAGAATCGCCTTGGGTTCTATCGGGGTTCTAGCACGACGCAACAGCATGAAACAACGTTGAACGAAAATGACACCGGAAACCCATAGTGTGCCTGGATTTCCGGTGTCTCATGGTGTTCATAGCGTTTACCGCTGTAAAGCAAAAAGGCTCTTTTAATCAGTAGGTCTCGGGTTCGAACCCCGACGCGCTCACCAGAAATATTTCGTGCGGAAGTTGCTCCCTGTCAGCAGCCCCCATCGCCGCCTACAATCGCCGCCCGGTCTTGACGTCGAACAGATGAGCACAGGCGCGGTCGATCTCGATGCGCATCTGCTCGCCCTGTTTCAGTGCCAGCCGCTCGCGGAAAAGGCAGGAGATTTCTTCTCCGGCGCAGTCGACCCTGGCAAAGATTTCCGAACCCGTTGCTTCCAGAAGCACGATCGTGCCGGGGATTCCTTTGGCGGTCGTCGCACGGATATGTTCGGGGCGAATGCCGTAGATGAGGTCGCGGCCGGGTATGTTTGCCAGGTCGCTGCCTTCCGGCAACGGCAAGATCAGTCCACCTGCGCTGCGGAAAACGCCTTCCTCGACATGGCCGCGAATGAAATTCATCGCCGGCGAGCCGATGAAGCCGGCAACGAAGAGGTTGGCCGGGCGATCGTAGAGATCGAGCGGCGCGCCGATCTGCTCGACGAGGCCGTCATGCAGCACGACGATCTTGTCGGCCATGGTCATGGCCTCGATCTGGTCGTGGGTGACGTAGATGGTGGTGGTTCCCAGCCGCTGGTGCAGCGCCTTGATCTCGCCGCGCATCTGCACGCGCAATTTGGCGTCGAGATTGGACAGCGGCTCGTCGAACAGGAACACCTGCGGGTCGCGCACGATGGCCCGGCCCATGGCGACGCGCTGGCGCTGGCCGCCGGAAAGCTGACGCGGATAGCGGTCGAGCAGCTTGTCCAGGCCGAGAATGCTGGCGGCCCTGCCGACGCGGCCGGCGGTGTCGGCCGGATCGGCTTTCTTGATCTTCAGGGCAAAGCCCATATTGTCGGCCACCGTCATATGCGGATAGAGCGCGTAGTTCTGGAACACCATGGCGATGTTTCGGTCGCGCGCCCTGAGATTGTTGACGACGCGATCGCCAATGGCGATCCTGCCGCCCGAGATCGTTTCCAGTCCGGCAATCATGCGCAGCAGCGTCGACTTTCCGCAGCCCGACGGCCCGACCAGGATGACGAATTCGCCATCGGCGATGTCGACGCTGACATCGTGGATGATCTTGGCGGCTCCGAAAGCCTTCTGAACGTTGTTGATTGTTACCGATGCCATTGGATTTCTCCCGGAATGAGTGATGTCGGGGCCGTGCCTCAGCCGCCCTTGACGGCGCCTGCGGTCAGCCCGGCGACGATCTGCCTTTGCGCGAACAGGGTCAGCACCAGCACCGGCAGCGTCACCACAAGTGCCGCGGCGGCGAGCGGACCCCAGCTCACCTGCTCGTAGGAAAGCATGTTGTAGACGGCGACCGGCAGCGTGCGAGTCTCGCGGCTGGCGAGCACAATGCCGAAGACGAAATTGTTCCATGAGAAGATGATCGACAGGATGAAGGCGACGACAATGCCCGGCTTGGCGATGGGCAAGGCGACCAGCCGGAACACCTGCCAGGAACTGGCGCCATCGATGTTGGCCGCTTCTTCCAGCTCCATCGGCGTGGTCTCGAAATAGCCGATCATCACCCAGACCACGATCGGCACCGTCACCACCAGATGGATGATGATCTGCGGCCACAGCGTGCCGAGAATGCCGACCCACTGGAACAGCAGGAACAGCGGAATGAGATAGGAAAGCCCCGGCGTCATGCGGGCGATCATGATGACCACCGCCGAGCGTTCGGCCTTGAGCCGCGCGATGCCATAGCCGGCCGGCACGCCGATCAGCAGCGCCAGCAACGTTGCCGTGCCCGTCACCAGAACCGAATTCCAGAAATAGAGCAGGAAATTGTTCTCCTCGAATACCTTCACATAGTTCGACCAGGCGAGATGTTCCGGGATCAGGATCGGCGGGTATGCACCGTTGTCGATCTCGAACTTCAGCGACAGCGAGACCATCCAGAGGAAGAACAGGATCGCCGGCGAGACGAAGACCAGAGCCGCGAAAAACAGCCCGATCCGGTTGAGCAGCCGTGAACTCATCTATTTGCCCTCCACCCCGATCCATTGGGAGCGCTGGCGCAGCATCAGCAGGATGAAGGACAGCGCGACGATGACGATGAAGAACACCACGGCCATGGCCGAGCCATAGCCGATGTCGTAGTAGGAGAAGGCGGTGTTGTAGAGATAGATGTTGATGGTTTCCGAGGCCGTGCCCGGTCCGCCCTGGGTCATGGCGTAGATGATGTCAAAACTCTTCAACGCATCGATGGTGCGGATGATCATCGCGATCATCAGGAACGGCGCGATCATCGGCAAGGTGAGATAGCGGAATTGCTGCCAGGCGTTGGCGCCATCGATCTCGGCGCTCTCGAAGGGCTCGCGCGGCACGGAGGCCAAGCCGCCCAGCACGATCAGCATCACCAGCGGCGTCCACTGCCAGGTCTCGACCGCAACCAGGGACGGGATGACCGTCCTGGCATTAAAGATCCATTCCTGCGCCGGGATGCCGACCAGCGACAACAGATAGTTGAGCACGCCAAGCTGGGGATGGAACATCATCGTCCAGACCAGCGCCACGGCGACTGGCGTTGCCATCATCGGCATGACGAAGACGCCGCGCAACAGGCCGCGCAGCGGAAATTTGGCGTCGAAGATCAGCGCCGCGACAGTGCCAAGGAACATCGGCGCCGCGACCGAAAGCGCCGTGTAGGTCAGCGTATGGAAAAGCGATTCCCAGAAGCGTTGGTCGACGGCCAGCCGCAGATAGTTTTCCATCCCGGCAAAGCTTCGCGCCTGGCCGAGGGTCCAGCGGTTGACGCTCATCCACAGTGTGAAGGCCCAGGGAAAGACGATCACGGCGCCGACGACGACGAGCGCCGGGACGACGAAAGGCCAGTAGTTGGGAGCCAGACGGATGGTCTGGCCCCCTTCGATGGCTTGCGTCGTCACCCCGGTGCGTTCTGGGGTGATGGCGGACATCAGCCTTGCTCGCTCCGGTCGAGCACCGGCTGGAACTGCTCGGTGGCCTTCTTCAGTTCCTCCGCCGGATCGGCGCCGGCGATCAGATTGGTCAGCGCCACGCCATAGATATCGCGGAACTCGGTGACCGGAATGATGACCGGCAGCGACAGCCGGCTGACATTGCCCGAGCCGACCACGGCATCGAGCCAGCTCGCCGGCATGGTGACGCCTTCGCGCACCTTGGGATCTTCCAGCACCGACTTGCGGAACGGCACGCCGGCACCCGCCTGCAGCAGGCGCGTGCCCATGGCGGGCGAAATCGCCCACTGGCAGAAGAGATAGGCGGCCTCCTTCTTCTCGCTGGCGGCCGTCACGCCGAGGCCGTCGCCAAAGGTGCCGGCGGCATGCGCCTTGGGCCCTTTGGGCATGACGCCGTAGCCAACCTTGCCGACCACACGCGACTTTTCCGGATTTTCCATCGGCGGGGCAAAGCCGACGCCATCGAACCACATGCCGATCTTGCCTTGCAGGAAGGCGGACTGGGCTTCGGCCCAGTTGAATCCGGTGACGCCTGGAGGCGCCGACTTGGTCATCAGCCGCTGGTAGAGGCTGGCGGCCTCGATCGCCTCGGGCGAGGTCGTGCGCAGCTTGCCCTTGTCATCGAGCGGCGTCATGTCGTAGCCGAGCATCAGCGACGTCCATACCGGCGTGTTGGCGTTTTTCAGGCCGCGGGCGACAAAGCCGTAGGTGTTGGTCGACGGGTCGGTCAGCGCTTCGGCGGCCGCCACCAGTTGCTCGAAGGTTTCAGGGTATTTGAGGCCCTTGGCCTCGAACAATTCCTTGTTCCAGTAGACGATCCAGTAGTCGACTGAGAACGGCAGCGAGCGCAACACGCCCTGGCCGTCCTTGGCAAACAGCATGCCGGCATCGGCGAAATCGGTTTCCACCAGCGTAGGATCGGTCAGGGTCGGGTCGGCGAGATAGCCTGATATGTCGGCCAGCCAGCCGCCCTTTTCGAACTGGCGCTTCTGCACGTGGTAGCTCAGATGCACGACGTCGAAGCTCGGTTTGCCGGAGCTCAGTTCGATCACCGTCTTCTGGCGCTGCTGCTGTTCGGGCGTCGCCTCGGCATTGACCTTGATGCCGGTCAGTTCCTCGAACTCGGCGATGTATTTTATCAGCGTGTCGCTGCGCGGGCTTTTCACCAGATTGACGTCAAGCGTCGTTCCCGCAAAGCGCTTCCAGTCGACGCCGGCGGCAAAGCTTGGGCGAACGCCCGCAAAGCCGGCGGCGGCAAGCGCTGCGGTTCCCTGAAGCAGTTGCCTCCTGGTTGGGTTGAACAGATTGGACGACATTTCTTCCTCCCGGTTGTTGTCGTTGTCGATTGCATCGCGGACCGCGGTGCGGCTCAGGTTTCCTCAGATCTGCAGCGCCAGCCGGCGCGCCTTGTCGATATGCAGACTGATCGCCTCGACCGCCTTCTCTGGATCGCGGCTCTCCATGGCTTCGATCACCGCCAGGTGCTCGCGCATCACCGGCACGACGCGCCCGTCGATACGGAACCGCTCCTGGTGGATCAGGCGGATCTTCACCGAATTGACCAGATAGGCCTTGGCGATGATCTCGTTGCCCAGCGCATCGATGAACGTGTCGTGCATGGCCCAGTCGATGGTCTGCGCCTTGGCCTCCATCTCCGGCGTCGGGGTTTGCGCCAGCGCCTGGGCAAGCATGTCCTCATGCTCGCGCCGCAAGCGGGCAAGCTCGGCATCGGAGGCGCTTACCGTAAACAGCGCCACCGCTTCACGCTCCATGAACAGGCGGAACTGAAAGGCCTCGCGGATCAGGCTGATGTCTATATGGGCGATCTGCATGCCGCGCTGCGGGATGGTCGTCAGCAGTCCTTCCGCCTCGAGACGCGGCACGATCTCGCGAATGGCGCCGAGCGGCAGTCCGGTGAAGGCAACCAGCTCACGTTGCGACACGAACTGGCCCGGCTTGAAGTCGCGCGCCAGCAAATGCCGCGTGAAGCTGGCATAGGCCTTCTCCCTGAGGGTGGTCGGTTCGTTGCCGTCTTCCATTTCGGCGCGCTTCCCTTTGCCGGTCAGGCCGGTTCCCTGGCAAACAGGCTGTCATAGGCTGCGGCAAGCTGCTGCTGCCCTTGCAACGCAATCGGCTCCAGCGGCGGACGGACCGCCAGCCAGCGCTCGTCGCCGGTCTTGCGCGCCACCATGACCTTTACCGCGGGGGTGACCGGATATTTCAGCAATTCGAGCACAAAACTTTCGACGCGAGGATCGTCGCGCCCGTCCTCGGCCATGGCGCGGATTTCGCCCGGGACGAAATTGGCCATGCCCGAGATTGCACCTTGAGCACCCAGTCGCACCGCACGCGCCAGATGCCTTTCATCGCCGATCAGGATCACCAGATCGCCATAGGCGGCAAGCAGCGCCTCGCTGTAGCTCCAGTTTCCACCGGAATCCTTCACCCCGGCGACCACGTCGGGAAAAGCAGTGCGCAATCGGCCGATCAGGCCAAGCGAAAGCTGCACCATGGTAACCGAAGGGATGTTGTAGAGCAGCACGTCACGGGCGAGGGGGCCAAGCGCGGCAAAGACGGCGGAGAACCAGCCGAAAAGGCCCTCCTCGCCGACATTCTTGAAGTAGCTCGGCGGGGCCAGCAGAATGTTTCGGGCGCCTCGCTGCAAGGCATGCTGTGCCTGTTCGGCGGCGTCTTCGGCGGCGTCGACCAGCACGCCGGCAACGAGTTGATGCGGCAAGATTCCAGCAGCCAGCATGGCTTCGGTCACCGACCGCCGCTCCGTCGTGCCCACCGACGCGCCTTCCCCTGTGGTGCCGAAAAGCGTCACGCTGCCGCAACCCTGCGCCAGGCAACTTTTGGCCTGAGCGATCATGGGATCGGTGGCGATCTGCCCGCGGGCATCGAAAGGCGTGGCGAGAGCGGCCGAAAGGCCAAAGCGTGATGTCACCGGAAGGTCTCCGAAGTAGGTGTGTATGCCGTGCTAGCACACTAACATGTTAGTCGTAAATTGGGGTGGTGCGCTTTATTAACAGCGGAGGGCCTTCACGGGTTCGAAGCCCATGGCGGATCGAGACCATTGGCGAAACAGCAGGATGGCCCAGTGTTAGGGCGCGGAGCGGCAGCTCCAACCTTGTCCCCATCCCAGTCGATGGCTAAACTCAGCCTTTCCCAGGGGAGGGTTCTGACATGACACTTCAGCTTTCGGCGGATGCTGTCGCTCCTAAGGCGGCGGCGCCTCAAAAGTACCTCTTCGGCCCGGTCGCCGATTTCCTCATGCTGGGCGGCAGCGCCTTTCTCATCCTGCCGGTGCTGTTTCTCGTTCCGCTCGAATATGAGGGGCCGGTGGCCGCAACGATGGTCGTCGTCGCCTATCTCGTGAACTATCCCCACTTCGCCCACTCCTACCAGCTTTTCTATCGCAATTTCGGGCGCAAGGTGACGGGCGACGGCTACGACAGGAGCCTGCAACTCCGCTACATCTTCGCGGGCATTGTCGTGCCCCTGGTCATGGCCGGGTTCTTTGCCTATGGCGCGGTGGCGGCGAACACGCGGCTGCTCGGCTTTGCCACCAACGCCATGTTCTTTTTCGTCGGCTGGCACTACGTCAAGCAGGGCTACGGCATGCTGATGGTGGACGCGGTGCTGAAGCGCAAATTCTTCGACGATCGCGACAAGAAGGTGCTGCTGGTAAACTCCTATGCCGTGTGGATCCTTTCGTGGCTGCAGACGAATACGGCGGTCACCCAGGGCAAATATTACGGCCTCGACTATTACACCTTCGCGGTCCCTTCCTGGATCACCGACATCGCCTTGCTGGCAGCCATTGCTTCGACGGCGGCTACGCTTTTGATGCTGGTCAATCGCTGGCGAAAGAACGGTGGCAAGCTGCCCTATAACGGCATCGTGGCCTACGTCGCGTCGCTCTATCTCTGGATCCTGATTGTGAGAATAAATCCGCTCTGGCTGCTGATCGTGCCGGCGCTCCACTCGCTGCAGTACCTCGCCGTGGTCTGGCGCTATCAGACCAATGTTGAGCGTGACAGCTCCGATGCCGAACGCGATCCGCAGCCGAAAATCCTGTCCTTTCTCGGCCCCCTCTACAGGTTTCGGCTCCTCGGCTTCATCGTCGGCGGCACGGCCCTTGGCTATCTCGGCTTCTGGCTGATCCCATCCGCGCTGACGGCTTTGATTCCCTATGACAGGCAAGTGCTGGGGTCATCGCTGTTCTTCTTCATCGTGCTCATCTTCATCAATGTGCACCATTATTTTCTGGACAATGTGATGTGGCGCCGTGGCAATCCGGAGGTATCGAAGTATCTGTTCCGCTGACTGATGCGCAGACTGTCGAGCCCGGTTTTCGTCAGCTGTCGAGTATGCCATCGCGAGCGTGATCGTCAGTGCAACGGAGAGCCCTGGAATGGCGGAGTGCTTTTCCGAGAGCCGCCTGGAAAATACCCTGCGGTGGCATCTGTACCGGCGTTGGCGCCGCCGGCGTGACCCTCGACGCGTGAGTTGCGGCCGACGTGCGGCGGGATCGGCTGGAACGTCACGAAACCAGTGAGACATTGCCGCCGGCATGGCGCTCGATGCGGCCGGCAAGGTCGAGTTCCAGCAGCACCATGGAGACTTGCGCGGCGTTGAGGCCGGTGTGGCGGATGATCTCGTCCACGCCCACCGGCGTTGGGCCCAGCGCCTCGAGCACGCCGCTGCGTTCGTCCTCACCGGGCGGGGGTGTTGCCGAAAAATCGGGTGCCTTTTCTGGCGGCGCAATGCTTCGCGTTCGCGTGCCCGCCAAGGGTGCGATCGCACCGGAAACATCGGCCGCCTCGGTGACCAGGGTGGCGCCATCTTTGAGCAGCCCGTTGGAGCCGGCGCAGCGCGGATCGAGCGGCGAACCCGGTACGGCAAAGACCAGCCGGCCCATCTCGCCGGCCAGGCGCGCGCTGATCAGCGAGCCGGAGCGTTGCGCAGCTTCGATCACCACCAGTCCGAGGGCGGCGCCCGCGACAAGCCGGTTGCGGCGCGGAAAATCCTGCGCCCGCGGCTGCCAGCCGAACGGCATTTCCGAAATAACGGCGCCGCCACGCTCGGCAATGTCGTCGCACAAGCCGATATTTTCGGGCGGGTAGGGGACATCGAGCCCACCGGCCAGCACACCCACTGTACCAGTCGAGAGACTGCCCTGGTGTGCTGCCGTGTCGATGCCGCGCGCCAGGCCGGAAACGATGACGTAGCCGTCGCGGCCAAGATCCGCCGCCAGCATGCGCGCCATCTTGATGCCGGCGAGCGACGCGTTGCGGGCGCCGACGATGGCCACCGCCGGCAGGCGAAAGACGGCTGCCTCGCCCTTCACGGCAATCAGTGGCGGCGGATTGTCCATGTTTTTCAGCATCGGCGGGTAGTCGGCCTCGCCGATGCCGACGAAGCGGGCGCCGTTTTCACTGGCTGCGTCGAGTTCCGCTTCGGCTTCCTCCACGGAAGGAATGCGCATGATCCTTTTGGCTCCGCCCGAAATCATCAGCTCGGGCAGCATCTCCAACGCCGCCTCCGCCGAACCAAAGCGGTTGATCAATTCGCGAAACGAGGCCGGGCCGACATTTTGTGTGCGGATCAGCCGCAGCCAGCTCAGCCGCTGCCGGTCGCTGAGGCGCGGCCCGGCGGCGGGCTTGCTCAACCCTTGGCTCCGATCTTGCCTTCGGTGCCGGCAAGAAGGCGCGAAATGTTGGCGCGATGTTTGAAGATGACGATCAGGCTCATCACCAGGAACAGCCCGGCGGTCTCAGGTGTGCTCCAGAAATAAAGCGCGATCGGCACGATGACCGCCGCCGTCAGCGCTGCCAGCGAGGAATAGCGAAACAGAAAAGCCATCGCCAGCCAGACGACGATAAAGATCAGCGCCACATGCCAGCCGAGCGCGATCAGCACGCCGAGATAGGTCGCCACGCCCTTGCCGCCCTTGAAACCGAGCCAGACCGGAAACAGATGGCCAAGGAAGGCGCCAAGGCCCGCCCAGAGTCCAAGGCCGGCCCACAGTCCGTAGTCGTGTCCAAAATGGCGCGCGATCATCACCGCCGCCGTACCCTTCAACGCGTCGAGCACCAGCGTCGCGGCGGCGAGGCCCTTGTTGCCGGTGCGCAGAACGTTGGTGGCGCCGATATTGCCGGAGCCGATTTTGCGCACATCGCCGAGGCCGGCCGCGCGGGTGATCAAGAGGCCGAAGGGAATCGAGCCGAGGAGATAGCCGAACAGCAATGCCAGGATAACGTTATAACTCATTGTTTGCCCCCGCATTTCCCCAGCAACATATCGGTCTGCGACGTGGCGCGATCGCTCTAGCTCGAAAACACTGTGCGGCCCGCCACCAGCGTTTGCAAGACCATGCCTTGCAGCCGCGCACCTTCGAAGCAGGTGTTTTTCGAGCGCGAGCGGATGCCGCTTTCACTCACGATCCAGGGTTCTTCAAGGTCGATCAGCGCAAGATCGGCCGGCGCTCCCGGCTTCAGCGTGCCGCCCGGCAGGCCGAACAGCCTTGCTGGTGCGGTGGACAGTGTTTCGACCAGCCGAAGTAGCGGCACGTCGCCATTGTGGTAGAGCCGAAGCGCTGCTCCAAGCAGCGTCTCCAACCCGATCGCGCCGGCAGCTGCATCGGCGAAGGGAAGGCGCTTGGTGTCGACATCCTGCGGGTCGTGCGAGGAGACGATGATGTCGATCGTCCCGTCCTTGACCGCCTCGATCATGGCCAGCCGGTCTTCCTCCGCGCGCAAAGGCGGCGTCAGCCGGAAGAAGGTGCGGTATTCCCCGACATCGTTCTCGTTCAGCGACAGATTGTGGATCGCCACGCCCGCCGTGACATTGGCCTTGTCGGCTTTCGCGCGTGTCATCGCTTGCGCTGCCATCGCCGTCGAGATCTTGGCCGCGTGGTAGGCGCCGCGCGTCAGCCGTGCCAGCGCCAGGTCGCGCTCCAGCGGGATGGACTCGGCCTCGCGCGGAATGCCGGCAAGGCCGAGCCAGCTGGCATACAGGCCTTCATTCATCACGCCTGCCGAAGCGAGGTCGCCATCCTGTGTCTCATGTGCGATGACGCCGCCGAAATCGCGGGCATAGGTCAGCGCCCGGCGCATCACCAGCGCGCTGGATATTGTGTGCCGCCCATCTGTGAAGGCGACCGCGCCGGCTTCGCGCAGCAGGCCGAACTCTGTCATCTCGCGGCCGGCCAGCCCCTTGGTGATCGCCGCCGCCGGAAAGATGTTGACGCTTGCCGTGTCCTTGGCGGTGCGCAGCACGAATTCGACCAGCGCGACATTGTCGATCACCGGGTCCGTGTCGGGCATCATAACGACGGAGGTGACGCCGCCGGCCGCCGCCGCAACGCTGGCCGAAGCGATGGTCTCGCGATGTTCGCCGCCCGGTTCGCCGATGAAGACGCGCGCGTCGATCAGGCCGGGAATGATTGCCTTGCCGGCGCAGTCGACCACGGTGGCTCCCGCCGGCAGGCCCTGGTTCAGGGCAGCCTTGCCGGCGGCAACGATCTTTTTCCCCTCGACGATCACGGTGCCGACCTCGTCGAAGCCGCGTGACGGGTCGACGATGCGGGCGCGTTCAAAGACCGTCGTGCTCATGCGCTCCGGCCCTCGTTGCGGCGCGGGTCGAGCAGCGCTTCCATCACCGCCATACGCACGGCGACACCCATCTCGACCTGTTCCTGGATGACGCTTTGCGGCCCGTCGGCGATTTCGGACGCAATCTCGACGCCGCGGTTCATCGGCCCGGGATGCATGACCAGCGCGCCGTCCTTGGCGGCCTTCAGTTTTTCGGCATCGAGGCCGAAATAGCGGAAATATTCGCGCACCGAAGGCACGAAGGCGCCTTCCATCCGCTCGCGCTGCAGGCGCAGCATCATCACCACGTCGGCGCCCTTGAGGCCCTCGGCCATCGAGCGCGAGACGATGACGCCCATTTTCTCGATGCCGGACGGAAGCAGCGTCGACGGCGCCACGACCCGCACCTGCGCGCCAAGCGCGTTCAACAGCATGATGTTGGAACGCGCGACGCGCGAATGCAGGATGTCGCCGCAGATCGCTACGATCAGTTTCGACAGCGGCCCCTTGGCACGGCGGATGGTCAGCGCGTCGAGCAGCGCCTGCGTCGGGTGTTCATGCGCGCCGTCGCCGGCATTGACCACCGAGCAGCCGACCTTCTGCGCCAAAAGGGCGGCGGCGCCCGCCGATTGGTGGCGGATGATCAGGATGTCGGGCCGCATGGCGTTCAGCGTCATCGCCGTGTCGATCAGCGTCTCGCCCTTCTTCACCGAAGAGCTCGCCACCGACATGTTCATGACGTCGGCGCCGAGCCGTTTCCCGGCCAGTTCGAACGACGACTGCGTGCGCGTCGAGGCTTCGTAGAAGAGGTTGATCTGGGTGCGGCCGCGCAGCGTTGAGGTCTTCTTTTCGGACTGCCGCGAAATGGCGACGGCGCGATCGGCCCGGTCGAGCAGAAGCTCGATGTCACCGGGGGAAAGATCGCGGATGCCCAGAAGATGGCGGTGAGGATAAAGCGGCAGGGACGAAGCGTCGGTCATCTCAAGGCGCTGCTATAGGGGGGAGAATTCCTTGCCGCAAGCGTCAGCTTGGCATTGCGGCCTTTCTCCCCGGTATTTTCGTCGCGCGCGCCGCCTGCCTTGGGCTATATCTAGCCGATTGCTTCGGATTCGAAGCCTTGTGATGATAAGTGCCTTTCTAGCGTTAGAAGGCCCTTCTACTTTCAGAAGGATTGGGCGTGACCGACGACGTGACCAACCAGCCGCCGCCGCTGACGGGCGGCAACGCCTGGCGGGGCGATCCGTTGCTGATCCAGCTTGCGGAGCGTTTTTCCGATCCGGTGCGCAAGGACCTCGACGGGCTTGGCCGGTTCGTCCTGACGCAGGAGGCGCAGGAGCTGGCGCGCCTCGCTAATGTCGAGACGCCGAAGCTCCGCACGCATGACCGTCAGGGCCGGCGCATCGACCTCGTCGAATTCCATCCGGCCTATCATGCGCTGATGCGCCGCTCGGTTGCCGGCGGCCTGCATTCCTCGATCTGGGAAAACGGCGATAGCGAGATCGGCCGTCGCCATCAGGTGCGCGCCGCGCGTTTCTACCTGACCGCCGAACTCGAGACCGGGCATCTCTGCCCCATCACCATGACCAGCGCTTCGCTGGCCGCCCTGATGGCCAGCCCAAAGCTGTTTCGCGAATGGGCGCCGCGCGTGACGACGCGCAAATACGACCAGAGTCAGAAGCCGCCGGTCGACAAGACCGGGCTGACGCTCGGCATGGGCATGACCGAAAAGCAGGGCGGCACCGACGTGCGCGTCAACACCACACGGGCCGAACGCGCCGGCAGCGGCTTTTATCGCCTCACCGGCCACAAATGGTTCATGTCGGCGCCGATGTCGGACGCTTTTCTCGTGCTTGGACAGGCGCCTGAAGGGCTTTCCTGCTTTCTCGTCCCGCGCATCCTCGGCGACGGTTCCGGCAACGGCTTCCGCTTTCAGCGGCTGAAGGACAAGCTCGGCAACCGCTCCAACGCCTCATCGGAGGTAGAGTTCGTCAACGCCATCGGCGAGATGGTCGGCGAGCCCGGCGCCGGCATAAAGACGATCATGGACATGGTCACGCTGACCCGGCTCGACTGCGCCGTCGCCTCGTCGGCAATCATGCGAGCGGGGCTGGCTGAGGCCGTGCATCACGCCCGTCACCGCCAGGTGGCCGGCTCGACGCTGATCGAACAGCCGCTGATGCAGCGCGTGCTGGCGGACATGGCGCTCGATGTCGCCGCCGCCACGGCACTCTCGTTCCGACTGGCGCGCTCCTTCGACGAGGCTGCCGGCGACCGCGGCGAGGCTGCTTTTGCCCGCGCCATGACCCCGGTGGTCAAATACTGGGTCTGCAAGATCGCGCCGCCACTGCTCTATGAGGCGATGGAGTGCCTCGGCGGCAATGGCTATGTCGAGGAAGCGCCGCTCGCCCGCTACTACCGCGAAGCCCCGGTCAATGCGATCTGGGAGGGCTCAGGCAATGTCATGGCGCTCGACGTGCTGCGCGTGCTCGGCCGCGCGCCCGGCCTGTTCGAGGAGGTGCTGGCCGGCATCGACCGCGATCTCGGCGCCGGCGGACGCGGAACCATTGGCGTGCTCAAGGCGGCCATGCAGGTCGCCGGCACCGATGAGGGGTCGGCCCGCCTGCTGACCGAACAGCTGGCGCTGTCGGCGGCAGCTGCGGAATTGCGCCGGCTGGGGGCAGGGCGGATTGCGGACGCCTTCGTCGAGACGCGGCTCGCCGGCCAGTGGCGCAACACCTATGGCATGCTCGATTCGCGCCACGATGCGCGCATGATCGTCGACACGCTCTATCCGCCGGTGAATTGAGGGCCTTCCGCCAGTCCGTGAACGAATTTGCCTGCCTGTGGACAGCCGTTAACCTTAACGAATGGTTTCCGTTGCAGCCGCAGGCCGCAGACCCCACTGTCTTTGTCACCAAAGCAGGAATGCCATGCGGCACATTTTGACGTCCTTTCTGGCCTTGCACTGGGCGCTGGTTTTCGCCCTGCTGGCGTTCATCTGTGTCGATGGAAACCGCGGCGTTGCGGGCGCTCTGGGCGTGCTCGGCGTCGTCGTGGAAAACACTCGTCTGGCCGATCTCGACAATGCTGCCGTCGTGGCGCCGCTGGCCATCGCCTTGCTGGTCGTGGCGGTGCTGTTTTGCTGGGTCTTCGTCGAGAGCCTGGTTAACGCCGCAGCGAGCCCGGACGGAGCCGACAGTGTGGCGCGGACCGCCTTCATTTCGGCATCCGCGGTGTTGTCGCTCATCCTGGTCGGCGGCGCGGCGCGAGGCATCAACGGCCTGTTTTTGGTTGTCGCCGTGCAATTGGCGGCACTTCTGGCCTCCTATGTCGCCATGCTGGCCGAGCGGAGGTCGGTCTTCGCCGTCATGGTTTCGCGGGAGGCAGAGAGCCGCGCCACCGCCCATGCCATGGCCAAGGGTGCCGCGCACGGCTCCTTGCTGTCGCGCATTTCCGGCCGTCCGGACATTGGTCCCAGCGGTCGCAGAGGCGGCTCCAGCCGCAGGGACGGTCACTGATGCGCACGCTGTTCGCATTGTGGGCCGCGCCACTCGCTCTGTTCTGGGGCTGGTTCTTCCTGTCGCTCAACGACATCAATTTCGGCTACGTCATGCTCAGCCGGCAGCTGCATGATTTCGTGTTTCAGCTCTACGGGCAGATGCTGGGCATCGATCCGGCGATCATTCCGGGCATGGTGGCAAGGGCCTGCATCTTCGACGGCTTCCTGCTGATGGCATTGTGGGCGTTTCGCCGCCGCCGCAACATCATGGCCTGGGTCAGGCGGCAGGCGGGGAATCCGGTTCCGTCCGATCGCGTGGGTCAAGCGACTGGAGCCGGTCCAGAACTCCCTGCAGAATAAAGGCCGCAGCCGCCGAATCGATCTTGCCGGCGCGCTTTCGGCGCGAGAAATCCATCTCGATCAGCGTCCGCTCCGCCGCCACCGTCGACAGCCGCTCGTCCCACAGCACGAAGGGCAGGTCGGTTATACCTGCCATGTTGCGCACGAAGGCGCGCGACTTCTGGGCGCGGGGACCTTCCGAACCGTCCATGTTGATGGGGAGACCGAGTACAAACGCGCCGACATTGTCCTTCTGCAGCTGGGCGAGCAGCGCTGCCGCATCCAGCGAAAACTTTTTGCGCAGGATGACCGCGCGCGGATGGGCGAAGGACAGGCCGCGGTCGGAAACGGCGACACCGATCGTCTTGTCGCCGAGGTCGAGCCCGGCCAGCGTCCTGCCGCCCTCCAGCCGTGCCGGCAGATCCTCGATTGCTATGATGCCCAACGGCTTTCCCCAACCAGTTTTACCGTGACCCAGTCTTAACCGTGACCCAGACTTACCGTGACCCAGACTTGCCGTCACAAAGAGCGCGACACGTTCTTTTGAACCGCGAGCACACTATGTCACTTTAATTTTGCTGCCGGCGTTCTATCTTCCGGCGCAACCAAAATCGAGGAACACGATCGATGAAATTGACCTGGTACGGACATTCCGCCTTCCGCGTCGAGACATCAGGCGCGAACATCCTGATCGACCCCTATCTCGTCGGCAACCCATCATGGACGAGCGGCTGGGAGGGGCCGGCGGAAGGCGTCACCCATGTGCTTCTGACCCACGGCCACAGTGATCATGTCAGCGGCGCGGTGGAGGTGCTGAAGAAGAGCGGCGCCCAGCTGGTCGCCAATTACGAGATCTGCATGTACCTGGTCGGCAAGGGCGTCGACGGCAAGAAGATCAATCCCGGCAATCATGGCGGCACCGTCGATTGCGGTGCCTTCACCACCACATTCGTGCAGGCACTGCATTCCTCGTCGTTTGGGCTCGATGGCGGCCAGAACGTCTACCTCGGCAATCCCAACGGGCTGGTCCTGCATTTCCCGGAGGACAAGACGCTCTACCATATGGGCGACACCGACATCTTCTCCGATATGGCGCTGATCGAGGAATTGCATGAGCCGAAGATCGGCCTCGTGCCGGTCGGCGACCGCTTCACCATGGGCGGCGCGGTGGCGGCCCTGGCCTGCCGGCGCTTCTTCCACTTCGACACCGTCGTGCCATGCCACTTCGGCACCTTCCCGATCATCGACGCGACGGCGGAGAAGTTCGTGGCCGGCCTCGAAGGATCAGGTGTCGACGTAGCCTTGCCAGCCATCGGCCAAACGATCACACTATAGAGCGATCGTTGAAACGATCCCTTGTCGCAAAGGGGAATTAAACCATGGGTTTGAGAGAGACTCTTTGCGTTTCGATGCTGGTCGCTGCGTCGCCCGCATCCGCCGCCGAGGACTTCATCAAGGGCGTTTACCTCCAGACCCAGGAGCTTTGCGCGCAAGCCAAAAAGGACACGCTGCAGACGCTGATCGACACCGGCAATGTCATCTTGTCGGCGGACGGCCTGCAAAGCGTCGAGTATAATTGCGAGTTCGTCCAGGTCACCAAGGCGACGCGCTCGCCGAGTTGGGCGGTCACTGCCATCTGCCAGGAGCCGGGCTTTCTCTTTCCCGATATACTGTCGATCACGCAGATGAACGCGACCCAAATCGACATCGTCTCGGTGCGCCCGACCGCCGACGAAGGCGAGCAGGCCGGCAATGGCGGCAGCTATTATCTGTGCGAGGGTGTATCGCTGCCCTAGGCTGAAATGCCGCCCTGGCATGAACGGGCTCTATCCCCAAGCACGATCGATGTTGCGCGGCACGCGCCACGCCGCTATAGCGCCATCTGGTTTTCCCAAAGGCTAAAGACATGTCCGTTGATCTGCAAACTGTGAAGCGCGTCGCGCGTCTCGCCCGCATTGCGGTGAGCGAGGAGGATGCCGAGCGCATGACCGGCGAGCTGAACGCCATTCTGGGCTTTGTCGAGCAGCTGAACGAGGTCGATGTCTCCGGCGTCGAACCGATGACATCGGTGACGCCGATGGAGATGAAGAAGCGCCAAGACATCGTCACGGACGGCAACAAGGCCGCCGATATCGTCGCCAATGCGCCGGCCACTGACGAGAATTTCTTCCTCGTGCCGAAGGTCGTGGAGTAGGCGGCCGATGGCAATCGAGATCGCGATCGAAACGCCGCTGCAGGACGATGTCCGCGCTTTGGTCGAGGAGCTCAACGCGGCTCTGCTCGAACTGACGCCGCCGGAGCATTGCTACCATCTGACGGTCGAGCAGATGGCTGGCGACGACACCACCGTCTTTATCGCCCGCGACGACGGGCAAGCCATCGGCTGCGGCGCGCTGAAGCGCCATGATGCCCGCGTCGGTGAGGTCAAGCGTATGTACACGCGGCCTTCGCATCGGGGCAGGAAGATCGGCGCCAAGATCGTCGAACATGTCGAAACGCTGGCGCGCAGCGAAGGGCTGAAGCGCCTGGTGCTTGAAACCGGCGACCGCCATCCCGCCGCCTGGACCGTCTACGAACGCGCCGGCTTCTCGCGCTGCGGGCCGGTGCTGGATTATCCCGATTCCGAGTGGTCGGTGTTTTACGAAAAGAGCCTTTGATGAGCGAACTGACCCATCTGACAATTTCGCAGGCGCGCGCCAAGCTGCGCGCCAAGGAGATTTCGGCCGTCGAAATCACCGAGGCCTATCTCGGTGCCATCGAGCGCGCCAATCCGGTGCTCAATGCCTACATCGTCGTCACCGGCGACAAGGCGCGCGATATGGCCAAAGCTTCCGACGCCAGGCTCGCCAAGGGCCAGGGCGGTGCGCTGGAAGGCATCCCGCTCGGCATCAAGGACCTGTTCGGCACCGAAGGTATCCACACCCAGGCCTGCAGCCATGTGCTGGACGGCTTCAAGCCGCGCTACGAATCGACCGTCACCGCCAATCTGTGGGCAGACGGCGCCGTCATGCTGGGCAAGCTTAACATGGACGAGTTCGCCATGGGCTCGTCCAACGAGACCTCCTATTACGGCCCTGTCGTCAATCCGTGGCGGCGTTCGCGCCTCGACACGGTGGTGATGCCGACCACGCATCAGGGCGATGGCGGTTTCGTTTCGGCCGGCGGCACCAAGACCGCGCGCACGCTGGACAATGCCCAACTGGTGCCGGGGGGCTCGTCGGGGGGCTCGGCTTCCGCCGTCTCGGCTTTCCTGTGCGCCGGCGCCACCGCCACCGACACCGGCGGCTCGATCCGCCAGCCAGCCGCCTTCACCGGCACCGTCGGCATCAAGCCGACCTATGGCCGCTGCTCGCGCTGGGGCATCGTCGCCTTCGCTTCGTCGCTCGATCAGGCCGGCCCGATCGCCCGGGACGTGCGCGATGCCGCGATCATGCTGAAGTCCATGGCCTCGGTCGACGCCAAGGACACCACTTCCGTCGACCGGCCGGTGCCGGATTACGAGGCGGCGATCGGCAAACCGATCAGGGGCATGAAGGTCGGCATTCCCCGGGAATACCGCGTCGACGGCATGCCGGAAGAGATCGAGGCGCTGTGGCAGAAGGGCATTGCCTGGCTCAGGGATGCCGGCGCCGAGATCGTCGACATCTCGCTGCCGCACACCAAATACGCTTTGCCGGCTTATTATATCGTTGCGCCCGCCGAAGCGTCATCCAATCTGGCGCGCTATGACGGCGTCCGCTACGGCCTGCGCGTGCCGGGCCAGGACATTGTCGACATGTACGAAAAGACCCGAGCCGCCGGGTTCGGTCGGGAGGTCAAGCGTCGCATCATGATCGGCACCTATGTGCTGTCGGCAGGCTATTACGATGCCTACTATCTGCAGGCGCAGAAGGTGCGCAATTTGATCAAGCGCGACTTCGAGACGGTTTTTGCCGACGGCGTCGACGTCATCCTGACGCCGGCGACGCCGTCGGCCGCCTTCGGCATCGCTGACGAGGACATGGCCGCCGATCCGGTCAAAATGTACCTCAACGACATTTTCACGGTGACCGTGAACATGGCCGGACTGCCGGGCATTGCCGTGCCTGCCGGCCTCGATGCCAAGGGCCTGCCGCTCGGCCTGCAGCTGATTGGCCGTCCCTTCGACGAGGAAACCCTGTTCCAGACAGCCGCCGTCATCGAGCAGGCGGCGGGAACCTTCCAGCCGGAGAAGTGGTGGTAGCATGCCGCCTCCGTCTCGCATTTCCATCGTCGAGACGGGAAACGAACTGCTGATCACGAACCCGCCACGCACCTCGGATTTCAGGACAGTCTTTGTCCTGATCGGGGCCGCGATCGTCGCCTACACCGGCTACATGGGATTGACAGATATGTCGTCCGCAACGCTCACCAGCGGCACGCTCGGCCTGCTGTCCTTCGTGGCGGTCATTGCCCTCTTCACCTATTTTCTGGGCAAGGATTTCATCTGGCGGGTGTTCGGCAGGGAAACCCTGCGGCTGACCGACACCGCAGCCGTGCGCTCGGTGAGGGGTTCTTTGCGAAATCGGTGGTCACTGCCTTTGAAAGGGCATCTTAGGGTCGAAATCCTCGACCATACCTATCCCACGGACGAAGTGGGACTGTCGGAAGTCATCAGCTTAACCAACGCGAACGGCGTCCTTGTATTCGGCAGGGAGTTAAGCCGCCTCGAAGCGGAAGCGGTAGCGAGTGCGGTCGAGCACTTCACCGGCCGTCACAATTTGAGCTGGAGATAGGCAGGCAATGTTCTTCTATCTCTCCAAGGTATTCTGGTTCTTCGTCCAACCACTCAACCTGGCGATCTTCCTGCTGCTTGCCGGCTTGCTCGCGGCGCTGATCGGCCGCCGGCGATTGGCGGCGACGGGCAGTGTGTTCGCCTTCCTGATTCTGGCGCTGTCGGCCTGGACGTCGCTTGGCGCCATGATGCTCAATCCGCTCGAAGAGCGCTTCCCAAAGCCGCCGCTGCCGCGGAAGGTCGACGGCATTGTCGTGCTCGGCGGCGGCTTCGAGGGCGCCATCAACTTGGCGCGCGGCGGCTATGAGCTGAATTCCGGCGGCGACCGCATGGTGGAGGCGGCGATCCTTGCCCGGCGCTTTCCCGAGGCGAAAGTGGTTATCTCGGGCGGCACCGGTGAACTGTTCATCGATGGCGAGGGGGATGCGGCCACCGCGCCGCGGCTGCTCGGTGCGCTTGGCGTCGACGCCGATCGCCTGATGCTCGAGAGCAAATCCCGCAACACCTATGAGAATGCGGTCTTCACCAAGGAACTGGTAACACCGAAACCGGGCGAGACCTGGCTGCTTGTCACCTCCGCCTTCCACATGCCGCGCGCCAAGGCGCTGTTCGACAAGGCCGGCTTTCAGACGGTCCCGTGGCCGGTCGACTATCGCACCTCGGGCAAGGAAGGCTTTGGCCTGTTTCGCGACAACGCACCCGATTCGCTGCAGACCACCACCATTGCGATCCGCGAATGGATCGGCCTCGCCGCCTATTGGCTATCGGGCCGGATCGACCAGCTTTTCCCCGGCCCGGGCGGCTGACCGATCACCGCTTGTCGCGCCGCTGAAAAGAACTGGCGCCGCACCAGCACCGCCAGAAGCAGCAGCGTCGACAGCACGAACACGATCGGGTCGACGAACCAGCCGAGATAGCCGATCGAGAAGAACACCGCGCGCAGGCCTGAATTGAAATGCTTGCCGGCCAGCATGTTCATGCGCGCCGCGCGCCACACCGCCGTTTCGCTGACCGGGTTGCGTGACGCCTCGCCATAGGGGATCGGCACCGCGCCGATCAGGATCGTGCAGTAGTTGAAGAGACGGTAGGCCCAGCCGAACTTGAAGAAGGCGAAGGCCAGGATCAGCACCAGGCCAAAGACCTTGATCTGAAAGGCGGAGCGCGATGAGGTCGCGTTCAACGGCAGGTCGTTCAGCACGGCAAGGACCTGATCCGAGGCGCCAAGCAGCGCGAAACAGCCACCGAGCGCAATCAGCGAACTGGAGGCGAAAAAGGCGGTGCCTTGCTGCAGGCCGCTCATGATGGCGGTGTCGACGATGCGGATTTCGCGCTCGGCCATGGTGCGCATCCAGGCCTCGCGCTGCACGTTCATGGCCATCGTCAACGACACCCGGCTGACCAGTCTGCCGTCGGACGCCAGCGTATGCAGCAACCATGCGAGCAGGAAGAAAGCCAGCGCCGCCAGATCAGCCGTCGACAGATGGAAGGAATCGCCCATGCCCCCTTTTACCACAGGCAAAGCGGTCAGTTCGATGCTCCAATGCATGCCGCCCAGAGGTGAGCTGCGGTTCTGGGACAACGACATGCATTGAAACAAGAACTTAAAGCGCGTCGCATGAATCCGTTTCAGCGCGACGCGCTTTCAGCCGGTGATGTCGCTGCCGGAGCAAACAAGGTCGGCAGGTGCAGCGCCGCAATCCGCAAAACAGCACAAACATCATGGAAAGTCCTATATGTAGGTCTTGATCCCATTCCCGGAGACGGCGCAGCGTGTTTCTTTCGGTTTTCGACCTGTTCAAGATCGGCATCGGACCGTCGAGTTCGCACACGATGGGACCGATGACAGCGGCGCGGCGGTTTCTCGACGAGATCGCCGGCGATGACTGGCCGCGCCCGGCCGGCGTCAAGGTCGATCGCATTGGCGCCAGCCTGCACGGCTCGCTCGCCTATACCGGTATCGGCCATGGCTCGGATCGCGCCGTTGTCCTCGGACTTGCTGGCCTGACACCGCAGACGGTCGATCCCGATCAGGCCGAGGGAATCGCCACGCGCATCGCCGCCGAGAAGCGGATATCGCCACGCGGCCATCCCTCCTATCGCTTCGATCCGGCGACGGATCTGGTGCTCGACCGCAAGACGCCGCTCACCGGCCACGCCAACGGCATGGCCTTCTACGCTTACGATGCCGGCGACCGGCTGCTGCTCAAGCGCATCTACTATTCCATCGGCGGCGGCTTCGTGGTGTCCGAGGAAGAGCTGCAGCGGATGAAGGTGAAGGGCTCGGTGACCACAGAAGGCAAGAAGGTGCCCTATCCCTTCAAGAATGCCGTCGAGATGCTGAAGATGGCAGGCAAAAGCGGCCTGTCTATCGCCGACATGAAGCGCGTCAATGAAGAGACACATATGTCGCGCGAGGAGCTCGACAACGGCCTTGATGCGATCTGGGGCGCCATGAAGGGCTGCATCGACCGCGGCCTGTCGCAGGACGGCATCATGCCGGGCGGGCTGAAAGTGCGCCGTCGTGCCCGCATGCTGCACGACAAGCTGCAGGAGCAATGGCAGCAGAACAAGCCCAACCCTTTGCTGGCCAATGACTGGCTGTCGATCTACGCCATGGCGGTGAACGAAGAGAACGCCGCCGGTGGACGCGTCGTCACCGCGCCGACCAATGGCGCGGCCGGCACATTGCCGGCGGTGCTGCGTTACTGGCTGCATTTCCACCCCGAGGCCGACCAGCCGAGCATCCGCGACTTCCTGCTCACGGCGGCCGCCGTCGGCGGCATCATCAAGACCAATGCCTCGATCTCCGGCGCCGAGGTCGGCTGCCAGGGCGAGGTCGGCTCGGCCTCGGCGATGGCTGCCGCGGGTCTCTGCGCCGTCATGGGCGGCACGCCCGAGCAGGTCGAGAACGCCGCCGAAATCGCGCTCGAACATCATCTCGGCATGACTTGCGATCCGGTCGGCGGTCTGGTCCAGGTGCCTTGCATCGAGCGCAATGCGCTCGGCGCCGTCAAGGCGGTCACCGCCGCCTCTCTGGCGATCAAAGGCGACGGCGTCCATTTCGTGCCGCTCGACGCCGCGATCGAAACAATGCGCCAGACGGGCCTCGACATGAACGAGAAGTACAAGGAAACCAGCCTTGGTGGGCTCGCCGTCAATGTCGTGGAATGCTGACCGCGCAACGCCACTGGCACTGTGGAGAAGTCGGGCAGGGCCGTTGACGCAATCGCGCGCCGGACTAAACCTTAAGCGATGGCACTCAATCTCCTAAAACTGTGCGTCGGTTGCGACAGCGTCGAGGACCTCGAAGAATGGATCGCCTTTCGCGTCGATGAGCGCCGCCGCGCCGGCGAACCCGCCGAGCACTGGCACACCACCCGCATGGTGCCGGCGCGCGGCGCCGAGGTCACCGATGGCGGTTCGCTTTATTGGGTGATCAAGGGCAGCGTGCAATGCCGCCAGCTGATCACTGATATCAGGCCCTTCACCGACGACGAAGGCATCGGCCGTTGCCGCCTGATGCTCGACCTCGACGTCGTGCGCACCGACTGGCAGCCGCGCCGCGCCTTCCAGGGCTGGCGTTATCTCAAACCGTCGGATGCGCCCGCAGATTTCGGCAAGGGCAAGGCCGGAATGGTCGAGATGCCGCCGAAACTGAAGCGCGAGCTCGCCGATCTGGGCTTGCTGTAGAGCCAAGGGCGCGGCCGCTTCTCCCAGAGCGTCGAGCGCTGGCCCTTCATCTTGTCCAAGGCTGGACTTGCAAGGGGCTCGACAACGCCACATCTTGCTTCTTATGAGCGACAAGAAGCAGCGTGTGCCCGCAAGGGCCGATCCTGCGCCGGTCAAGCCTCAATCCAATGCCGGCGAGATCGACGCCTTTATCCGTCAGGCCCGGACGCTTGTCGCGACCGGCACGGGCCGGCTGATCCTTGCCCTCGACGCAACGATGAGCCGCCAGCCGACCTGGGATCTCGCCATCAAGCTGCAGGGCGAAATGTTCGACGCCGTTGGCAAGGCCGGCACCCTCAGTGTCCAATTGGCCTATTTTCGCGGGTTGGGCGAGTGCCGCTCGTCGGCTTTTGTCGCCGACACCAATGCCCTGAAGCAGCTGATGACGCGGATCGACTGCCGTGCCGGCCACACCCAGATCGGCAAGGTGCTGGCGCATGCGCTGAAGGAAACGGCGGCGGCCAAGGTCAATGCTCTGGTCTATATCGGCGACGCCATGGAAGAGGATATCGACGACCTGGCGCAGAAGGCCGGCAGCCTCGGTCTGCACGGCGTTCCCGTCTTCGTCTTCCAGGAAGGCCATGATCCCGGCGCAGAAAAGGCGTTCCAGGAGATTGCGCGGCTGTCCAAAGGGGCTTGGTTCCGATTTGATCGGCGGGCTGCCGCGACCTTGGCCGGGCTGCTTTCGGCGGTTGCCGTCTATGCGACGGGTGGATTGAAGGCGCTCGAGGCAAGGGACAGGCCGGGAGATCGGCTGCTGATCGAGCATCTCAGGGGCGGCAGGAATTGATGGGCGCTATCATTGCACTTGTTGCACTGTTTCTGGTGCTGCTCGGCGCGGCGACGATCTTTGTCCGTGCCGATGCGCAAAAACTGGCAAGCGGCATGCGCACGCTCGGGCCGGTGCTTCTGGCGCTGGTTGGCCTTGCCGTGCTGGTGGTCGGGCGCGAAGGCATTGCCGGCCTCATTCTGGCCGCGGCCCTTGCCTGGTACGGTTCGATGCGGATGAAGCGGCCGTCGGTCGGGCCGGCGCCCGGCAAGCGCTCGACGGTGCGGACCGCCGCACTGGAAATGGAGCTTGATCACGATACGGGCGGGCTTGAAGGCCTGGTTCTGGCCGGCCGCCATGAAGGCAAGATGCTGGGCGCGATGGGCCTGGCCGAGCTGCAGCAGCTTTACCGCGAACTCCCTGGCGACCCGGAGAGCCGCCAGCTCCTAGAGACGTATCTTGACGGCCGTTTTCCCGTTTGGCGCAAAGACGCTGAGGCGAACGGTGGCGAAGGGCTGGGTGTTGCGCCAGGTGCGGGCGCCATGACTAAGGAGGAGGCCTACAAGATCCTTGGTCTTGAAGCGGGGGCCGCCGCGGCGGATGTCCGCAAGGCGCACCGCCGCCTGATGCAGCGCCTGCACCCCGACATCGGCGGCACGTCTTTCCTGGCGGCGCGGATCAACGAAGCCAAGGACGTCTTGCTCTCCAATCACAACTAGTCTCCTTCGACGCAGTAAATTTCCGGGAGATGGTTCCGACGCCGCCCTACTGTTGGACGGCGTAGCAGGCGATTTTCTTTTTCTTCAGGGCATTGCAGGCATTCCAGGCCGCATCCTTCGAGCGGAAGCCGCCGAACCGGGCACGGTAATAGGTCTCGCCATCCTTTTCGAAGGCGACGGTGAAACCGGAAGCAGCCCCAAGAACTTTGGGCGCCAGCTTGGCGGTCTTGTCGAGGAAAGCCTGGGCTTCGGACTGCTTGGGCGACGACGCCACCTGCACCGCCCAACCAGCCGGCACCGAGGCCGTGTTGACCGGGTCGACCGCCTGTGGGGATACAGGCGTGGGTTCGGCATAGGCAGCCACAATCTGCGCAGTTTCGACCTTCGGCGCCGTCACGATGACGGTCTTGACCTTCCTGGTCTTGACGACGGGGGCGGGCTCTTCGACCGCGGCCACCGTCTGTTCGTCGGCAGACTGGCCTTCAGCAGACTGCTCGTCAGCGGATGTCGGATCGTCATTGGACGCCACGGCATCGTCTTCAACGATCGGCTTGCCATCCGGCGTCGGCGCGTCATGCTTGGGCAGGAAGACCTTGGCCAGCGCCTTGACCGGATTGTCGCCGCCGGCGTTGGCGACCAGGGCGCCGCCGCCGCGGGTCGATGCGCGCGGCATGTAGGCGTTGATCAGGCCGGCCATCTGGTTGTCGCGGCTGCGCCCCGAAGTGCCGCCCATGACGACGGCGACGAGGCGGCGGTTGCCATCCGAAACCGACGAGACGAGGTTGAAGCCGGAGGCGCGGGTATAGCCGGTCTTGATGCCGTCGACGCCCTTGATGCGGCCGAGCAGACGGTTGTGGCCATTGATGCGCTGGCGGCCGTAAAGGAAGGAGCGCTGCGAGAAATAGCCGTAATACTGCGGATAATGTTCCCTGAGCGCTATGCCAAGCATCGCCATGTCGTGGGCGGTTGTGAACTGGCCGGGATCGGGCAGGCCGTTGGCATTGCGAAACACGGTGCCGTCCATGCCGAGCGCGCGCGCCTTAGCGGTCATCATGCGGGCGAAATTGCTTTCGCTGCCGCCGAGCAGTTCGCCGAGCGCGGTCGCCGAATCATTGGCCGACTTGGTCACCATCGACAGGATGGCGGTCTCGACCGAAACCGCTCCGCCCGCCTTGACGCCGAGCTTGGTCGGCGGTTCGGCCGCCGCTTTGGCCGAGAACGGCACGGGCGTGTTCCTGCTGATCCGGCCCTTCGCCATGGCCTCGAAGGTCAGATAGAGCGTCATCATCTTGGTCAGCGACGCCGGGTAGCGCCGGCCGTTGGCATCGGACGAATAAAGCACCTTGCCGGTCTTGGCGTCGACGACGATCGCCGAAGACCTGGCGGCCATCGAGGACGCGGCATCCGCAACGACAAATGACATCGCCAAAGCGAGGATCATGATCGTTTTGAGGGAAGATGCGGATTTTGAACCGAAGACCGACAACGCCTGACGCACTGATAGTTCCTTTGAAACTCATTGCCCTGGAGGCGGCAAAGGGATCCGACCTCACTTGTTGTCAAACTATCGCAGCCAGCGTTACCAATCCGTTTATGGTAACCGGCGCGTTCACCATTTTCCTCGGGCTTGAGCCTTTCTTTATTCGAATTTTAGCTGATGCCGGCGCAGCGCGGCCTGATGCCGCTGAAATCTTGACTTTTGTGCAGCGCACAATATGTTCTCGTGCATTGCACAACCGCGCTCAGGCAAGGGCGCTTCAAAACGCCAAGGGAAACGTCAAATGACCCAGACCTACGAGGACTTCTCGAAATACGGCAAGGAGTTTGCCGATACCGGATTGAAGAGCTTCACCTCGCTCTCCAAGGGCGCGCAGGCGATCGCCACTGAAGCTGGCGAATACACCAAGAAGAGCTTCGAAGCCGGCAGCGCCGCGGTCGAAAAGCTGTTCTCCGCCAAGTCGCTGGAAAAGGCGGTCGAGATCCAGTCCGACTTCGCCAAGCAGAGCTATGAGAGCTTCGTTGCCGAGGCGACCAAGTTCGGCGATCTCTATGCCGATCTCGCCAAGGAGGCTTACAAGCCCTTCGAATCGATTGTCGCCAAGGCGAAGTAATTTCGCTCGAGAATACCAGGCACGGCCTTTCGGGCTTGCAAAACAGACCCGGTCGCGGATGCGCGGCCGGGTTTTTTCATGCCGGTTTCAATTCCGGGGCTTTGGCGGTTCACGATTTTGAAAATCGCCTCGGTTTGCCCACCTAGCCATATTGTCAGCTAACAAGAAGGGCTTAAAATCGTCCATCGAACACCTACATATCGAACTCGCCATGGGGATTCGAAAGAGGCAGGATTACGTGACTTCAGGTTTGACTGCCACGACAAGCGTGGTGCGGATGCAAAGTGACGGCGACGGCAATGAGGCTGGTCGCGGCACAGCCGTCATTACGCGCACGAAGACCAAGACCAAGAAGCCCAGCCTTTACAGGGTCCTCATCCTCAACGACGACTATACGCCCATGGAGTTCGTGGTTCACGTCCTGGAGCGTTTTTTTCAAAAGGACCGCGAAGCCGCCACACGCATCATGCTTCATGTTCACAATCATGGGGTGGGCGAGTGCGGGGTCTATACATTCGAGGTGGCCGAGACCAAAGTGTCTCAGGTCATGGATTTCGCCCGACAGAATCAGCATCCGCTGCAATGCGTGATGGAGAAGAAGTGAGGTAACATGCCGGCTTTCTCCCAAGGCCTGGAAAAGGCGCTTCACCAGGCGCTGACGCTCGCCAATGAGCGGCACCATGAATATGCAACCCTAGAACATCTGCTGCTCGCCCTCATCGACGACACCGAGGCGGCCGCCGTTATGCGCGCCTGCAACGTCGATCTGGACGAGCTGAAGCACACCGTTCTGACCTATATCGACACCGAACTCGACAATCTGGTCACCGGTTACGATGAGGATTCCAAGCCGACCGCCGGCTTCCAGCGCGTCATCCAGCGCGCCGTGATCCATGTACAGTCATCCGGCCGCGAGGAAGTGTCCGGCGCCAACGTGCTCGTCGCCATCTTTGCCGAGCGCGAGAGCCATGCCGCTTATTTCCTGCAGGAACAGCAGATGACCCGCTACGACGCGGTCAACTACATCTCGCACGGCATCGCCAAGCGCCCCGGCGCATCGGAGACGCGCTCGCCGCGCGGCGCCGATGACGAGCAGGGCGGCCAGAACGGCGCCGAGCCGCAGGAGGAAGGCGGCAAGAAGAAGCAGCAGCAGGATGCGCTGACGGCTTATTGCGTCAACCTCAACAACAAGGCCAAGGCCGGCAAGATCGATCCGCTGATCGGCCGCGAGAGCGAAATCAACCGCACCATCCAGGTGCTGTGCCGCCGCTCCAAGAACAACCCGCTCTATGTCGGCGATCCCGGCGTCGGCAAGACGGCGATTGCCGAAGGCCTGGCCAAGCGCATCGTCGAGGGCGATGTGCCCGAAGTGCTGCAGGACGCCACCATCTTCGCGCTCGACATGGGCACGCTGTTGGCCGGCACGCGCTATCGCGGCGATTTCGAAGAGCGGCTGAAGCAGGTCGTCAAGGAGCTCGAGGATTATCCGGGCGCCGTGCTGTTCATCGACGAGATCCACACCGTGATCGGGGCCGGCGCCACGTCAGGCGGCGCGATGGATGCGTCGAACCTGTTGAAGCCGGCGCTGTCTTCGGGAGCCATCCGCTGCATCGGCTCGACCACTTACAAGGAGTTCCGCCAGTTCTTCGAGAAGGACCGCGCTCTGGTGCGGCGCTTCCAGAAGATCGACGTCAACGAGCCGACCATCGAGGACGCCATCGAGATCATGAAGGGCCTCAAGCCCTATTATGAGGAATTCCACAAGGTGAAGTTCACCAACGAGGCGATCAAGGCTTCGGTGGAACTGTCGGCCCGCTACATCAACGACCGCAAGCTGCCGGACAAGGCGATCGACGTGATCGACGAGACCGGCGCCTCGCAGATGCTGGTGCCGGAAGCCAAGCGCAAGAAGACGATCGGCATCAAGGAGATCGAAGCCACGATCGCCACGATGGCCCGCATCCCGCCGAAGACGGTTTCGGCAGACGACGAGAAGGTGCTGCAAGGCCTCGACATCGAGCTGAAGCGCGTCGTCTATGGCCAGGACACCGCCATCACCGCGCTGACCTCGGCGATCAAGCTGGCGCGTGCCGGCCTGCGCGAACCGGAAAAGCCGATCGGCTCCTACCTGTTCTCAGGCCCGACCGGCGTCGGCAAGACCGAAGTCGCCAAGCAGTTGGCTGCCTCGCTCGGCGTCGAGCTGATCCGCTTCGACATGTCGGAATATATGGAACGCCACACCGTCTCGCGGTTGATCGGCGCGCCTCCCGGCTATGTCGGCTTCGACCAGGGCGGTCTGCTTACCGACGGGGTCGACCAGCATCCGCACTGCGTGCTCTTGCTGGATGAAGTCGAGAAGGCGCATCCAGACCTGTTCAACATCCTGTTGCAGGTCATGGACCACGGCAAGCTGACCGACCACAACGGCAAGCAGATCGACTTCCGCAATGTCATCCTTATCATGACCACCAATGCGGGCGCATCCGATGCGCAGCGCGCGGCGATCGGTTTCGGATCGACCAAGCGCGAAGGCGACGATGTCGAGGCCATCAACCGGTTGTTCACGCCGGAGTTCCGCAACCGTCTCGATGCGATCATCCCGTTCGGCTCGCTGCCGGTGCCGGTCATCCATCAGGTGGTGCAGAAGTTCGTCATGCAACTCGAGGCCCAGCTCTCCGAGCGGGGCGTCACCTTCGACCTGTCGTCCGACGCGATCGCCTGGCTGGCCGACAAGGGCTATGATGAGCGCATGGGTGCGCGGCCGCTCGGCCGGGTCATCCAGGAGCACATCAAGAAGCCGTTGGCCGACGAGGTGCTGTTCGGCAAGCTCAAGAAGGGCGGCACGGTGCGCGTCACAGTCGAGAAGAAGGAAACCGGCGAAACCGGCCTGAAGCTCGAATCACTGGCCGACGAAGCCCCGGTGCAGCCGAAGCAGGAGCCGGAAGAGGCGCCGAAAGCCCGCAAGGCGGTGGCCAAGAAGCCCGTCGCCAAGAAGGCGGTGGCGCAGAAGCCTCAGCCCAAGGGCAAGGACGAGCCCGAGCCGAAGGGCAAGGATGGCGGCAAGCGCAGCCTGGTGCCGCAACTGCCGCGCAAGAGCTAAAAAGTTCGCCAATGAAAAAGGCCCCGGTGACGGGCCCTTTTTTCATTGGCTGGCCGGTTTGCCGACACAGCGCCCCTGCTTTTCAGGTCAGATGTTGTTAGGTCAGGCGGCGACGCCCTCGGGTGCAAACTTGCCCAGGAAGAACCCGCACGCCTTCCAGATGGCGATCGAAATCAGAACGCTCGCATAGCCATCCACGGCATAATGCCAGCCAAGGACGACCGAGCCGACCATGATGATTGCGGCGAATGCCCACATCAAAAGGCCGGCCAACCGTGAGCGGCGTGTTGCATAAAGCGCGAAAAGCACCGCCATCGCTACATGCATGGACGGGAAGGCGGATATGCCGAGACTGCCTGGCGTCGCCCCGATATAGCCGCTCCACACAATGTCCTGCGTGCTGAGCGCCCAGATCGGATAGATGCGATCGGCGGCGGCGAGTGCTTGCATCAGGGAATGATAGTCGCTGCCCAGCCCCAGTCGCTCGTAAAAGCACGGCCCTGCCGAAGACAGGCCCATCGCCAGGAAAAAACCCGCCAGTATCCACACGAGCATGAAGCTCATCAGGAACTGGTGACGCAGCTTCGTGTCCCTGCGCGTGATGCAAGCGATGAAGACCGAGGCGATAAGGACGACGAACCAGGAATTGTAAGCCAGGTTGAACGATCTTACGGCGAGCGGCGACTGGACGATAAACCATAGCCATTCATGGGGCGCTCGGCCGAAATGCAGCACCCGGTCGGCCTGAGCCAATGCGTGATCCCATGCGAATGGCGAAAGGATCGCGACCGCGCCTTTCAACACACCGAAAGCGGATATGAGCGCAATGCACGCGGCCAGACCATTCAGGCTGTTGGCGTTGCGCTCGGCGTCGCCGAAGACGCCGCCGATCGATCGCAGAAAAGTGCCGAGCGGCTCAGGATCCCGCTTGATGAGTGCAAGGTGAAAAAAGCTGCCGAGTGCGAAGGCGCAGCCACCGATCCAGAAAGCGAAAAGAAGGTATTGGGAATAGTCTTCCAGCACGCCGAAATCCGGCATGTTTCCGGTGCGCAGGCCGACCGCGGCTGCCAAAAGCAGGGCAGCGATGGCCATCGCGTGCAGCAGGCGGTGTCGCCGGTACGCGTCCGCCAAGGTGCGCAGAAAGGCCCGCCCGGCAGCTGCTTTTACCAACGGCTCTGATGTCGCAACCGAATGTTCCACGATTTTGAAAACCCAAACGCATCCCGGTACGGAGCACGTTATCACGGCGTGGTTTGATATTTTCCTAACCGACGTGGTGGATTGTGGCTGAGCGCATCTCCCTGAGGCGCGCGCCACCTCAACCGTTCAGCGCTGCTCGGATCCTGGCCGCGTTCTCCGTCAGCACTTCGGGCTTCTCCATCTGCCCCGTATGCGGCTTGAGCGCGATGCCTTCGAACCGCGGGATGACATGGACATGTAGGTGGTAGACGGTCTGGCCGGACGCCGGTTCGTTGAACTGCAGGATGGTGACCCCGTCAGCGCCGAAAGCCTTTTTGACCGCCAGCGCGACCGTTTGGACCGTGGTGAACAGCCGGCCGAGCGTCGCGGGATCGGCATCGAGCAGATTGCGCGACGGTGCTTTGGGCACCACCAGCGTGTGACCGGGGCCTTGCGGCATCACATCCATGAAGGCGACCACGGCATCATCCTCGTAGATGCGGTGCGAGGGGATTTCGCCGCGCAGGATCTTTGCGAAGATATTGCTGGGGTCGTAGGCCTCGGTCATGGCGGCGCTCCGGGAGTATGCTCCCGGTGTAGCGAAGCTGTCCCGGACCGGCAAGATGGTCAGGTAAGATGGTCAGGCGAGGGCAGGCGCGGATCGCTATTCCTCAAGATCCTTGCGGAACGGCGTATGCTCTTCCAGAATTTCGCCCATCCGCTCGACCTCGCGCCGCTCACGCCGGAGATAATCGGCCACAGCATTGCGCAGGCCGGGATGTGCGATGTAGTGCGCCGAATGCATGGTCACGGGACGATAGCCGCGCGCCAGTTTGTGCTCACCCTGCGCGCCGGCCTCGATCACCTTCAGCTTGCGCTCGATGGCGAAGTCGATGGCCTGATGGTAGCAGACTTCGAAATGCAGGAACGGGTGGTCCTCGATGCAGCCCCAATTGCGGCCGTAGAGCGCATCGGAGCCGATGAAGTTGATGGCGCCGGCGACATAGCGGCCATTGCGCTTGGCCATGATCAACAGGATGTCCTGGGACATGCGCTCGCCGATCAGCGAGAAGAACTTGCGGTTGAGATAGGGCCGGCCCCATTTGCGGCTGCCGGTATCCATATAGAAGGCGAAGAAATCGTCCCACGCCTTTTCGGTCAGGTCCTTGCCGGTCAGCCGGTCGATCGAGATACCGTTGGCGAGCGCCTCGCGGCGCTCCTTCTTCATCGCCTTGCGCTTGCGCGATGCCAGCGTGGCGAGAAAGTCGTCATAGGTCGAAAAGCCTTCGTTGAAGAAATGGAACTGCTGGTCGGTGCGGTGCAGGAAGCCGGCTGCTTCCAGCGTTGCAACGTCGCTTTCATTGGCGAAGGTGACATGCGCGGAGGACACGCCGAGCTTTTCCGTCACCGCCTTCAGGCCCGCTGCGAGACCGGCCTTCACAATGGCGCTGTCCTCGCCCTTGCTGACCAGCAGGCGAGGGCCGGTGACCGGAGAGAACGGCACGGCGCATTGCAGTTTCGGATAGTAGTTGCCGCCGGCGCGTTCGAACGCATCGGACCAGCCGTGGTCGAAGACATATTCGCCCTGGCTGTGCGATTTGAGATAGCAGGGCACGGCGCCCAGCAATCTGCCTTGGGCATTTTCCAGTCTGAGATGATGACCTTGCCAGCCGGTGCGCCGCACGGCGCAGCCGGAATCTTCAAGCGCGCTCAGAAAAGCATATGAAACGAGAGGGTTATAGCCGTTTTCTGTGTCGCTGCGGGTTGTGCCGGTAAAGCCGTTCCACTCGTCGCATGTGAAGGCATTGATGCCGGCGGCGACGCGGATGGAGAACTCCGCATTCGCCGTTTGCCCATCGCCTTCGTCACCCTGATCCATGAGGCTTATTTAAGCTCTGTCGGGGCCGCTACAAGTCACGTTTCAGGCACTCCCATCAGGCGACTTTGACCAGATCGGGTTCGAACCCTTCGAACGTCATCTGGTCGGCGTATTTGAAGGTGAGATCCACCGCCGGCTGGTCATGCACCGTCCAGGTGATGACAGGCATTTTAAGCCTTTCGCGCACGAAGCTGACGAACGGGTTCGGCAGATCGCCCGCGGCATAGGAGGTGAAGGCGAGGTCATGCGCCAGCATGGCGAAATGCGCCTCGATCAACTGGTTGTCCTTGCCATAGGCCGTGAGCCCGCCCGGAATTCCTGGCGCATCCCTGGGGAAATCGCGGACCAGCCAGTGGTCGAACGACATGATCGCCGCCTTGCCCTTGTAGCGCTCCAGCATCTTGCCGACGCTCGCCACCAGGCCCTCGTCGTAGCCGGGCACGCCCTTCAATTCGACCACCAGAGGCACGCGGCCGTCGACCAGGTCGAGCACCTCCTGAAGTGTCGGCACATGGTCCTTGGTGCCGCCGATGCTGAGCGCCGCCAGTTCCGCTGCCGTGCGCTGCCAGACGAAGCCGTCCTGGCCGGTCAACCGCCTGAGATCGCCGTCATGAATGATGACGGGGACGCGGTCGGACGACAAATGCACGTCGCATTCGATCGCATAGCCGCGCTCGGCGGCAGCAGCGAAGGCCGACAGCGTGTTTTCCCAGCGCGTCTTGTTCATGTCGTGAAAGCCGCGATGCGCCACCGGGCGGGCGGTCAGCCAGGAAAGGTCGGTCATTGTCTTGGTCCTGCTCATGCGACCTCGAAGACGGCTTCGATTTCCACTGCGGCATTAAGCGGCAGACAGGCGGTGCCGACGGCGGAGCGGGCATGCTTGCCGCGCTCGCCAAGGGCCGCGACCAGGAAATCGGAGGCGCCATTGGCGACCAGATGCTGCTCGACGAAATCCGGCACTGATGCAACAAACACGGTAATCTTGACCAAACGCTGGATTTTTTCGAGATCGCCAAGTGCTGCTTTTGCCTGGGCCAAGATGTTGATTGCACAGTACTTTGCGCCTTCCTTGCCGGTTGCCGTGTCGACGTCGCGGCCGAGCAGGCCGCTTGCCTGCAGCTTGCCGTCCTTGAGCGGCAACTGCCCGGCGGTGAACAAAAGATTGCCGGACCTGCAATAGGGCACATAGTTCGCGGCGGGCGCTGCGGCGGCAGGTATCGTCACGCCGAGATCGCTTAGCCGCTTTTCGATTGTTTCACTCATCGTATTTCCCTATTGCTTGGAGACGCCGCGCTGGCCGGGCCGAAATTGCTATTTTTGCCTCGCTTCCGCCACGACTTTTTTTAAGCTGGACCATCTTTACCTGCTGCCTGCCATCAGCTGCGACGATCGGAGCCCCTTATGCGCGCAACGCGCCTTGCCTTCCACGCCGTTCTCTTTCCGGTGCTGTTCTCGATGGCTCCAGCCTTTGCCGTGCCGGCGCTGCAGGCGCATCGCGCCGTCTACGATCTTACCCTCGACAAGGCGTCGGACCGCTCGGGCATCACCGGGATTTCCGGCCGCATGGTCTATGAGTTCAACGGCTCGCCCTGCGAGGGCTATACGGTAAAATTCCGTTTCGTCACCCAGATCGCCACCGGCGACAACACCAGGCTGACCGACCAGCAGACGACCACGTTCGAGGACGCCGAAGGCAAGACCTTCTCGTTCGTGACCAAATCCTTCGTCGACCAGAACCTAGACAAGGAGGTCAAAGGCACCGCCACAAAAGAGACCAAGGGCCTCAAGGTCGATATCGACAAGCCCGAGAAGAACAGCCTCGAACTCGCCGCCACCCAGTTCCCGACCCAGCATCTGGTCGAACTGATCGGCAAGGCCGAGAAGGGCGAGAATTTCTACGAAACCAGCCTGTTCGACGGTTCGGAGGATGCCAACAAGGTGATGACCACCACCGTCATCGTCGGCAAGAAGGCCGAGGGCGACAAGGCCGACCCCGAAGCGCCGGCGCTGGCCAGACTTGCCGGCGACAAATACTGGCCGGTCGACATCGCCTATTTCGACGAGACCGACAAATCGGGCGAAGAGGTGCCGGAATACCGCATCAGCTTCAAGCTGCACGAGAACGGCATCACCCGCGACCTCACAATGGACTATGGCGAGTTCTCGATGACCGGAAAGCTGGTCAACCTGTCGCTGTTCGATCAGACCAAGCCTTGCCCGGTCTCGAGATAGCAACAATGCGGCGCTGGCCACGGCAGGCTTGATGGCAGTTCCCGATGGCGGTCTATGTCGATGCGGCGATCTGGAAATGGGCCGGCCATCGCTGGTGCCACCTGATGGCCGACGATACGGACGAACTGCATCGTTTCGCCGCCGAGCTTGGCGTCAAGCGTTCGTCCTACCAGGGGCCGCCCAGGACATCGGCGCCGCACTATGACATAACCGGCTTCGAGCGCGACCGGGCGGTGCGGCTCGGCGCCATCGAATGCAGCCGCGAGGAGATCGTTGCGATCTTCAGGCGCGTACGGGTACCCAACGGAAAGGGCCGATCGTGACGCTAACGGCATTCCTGGCTTATTGCCTTGCCATCACACTTGCCGCCGCCACGCCGGGACCGGCGATGTTCACGGTGATCACCAACGGCGTGGCACGCGGCTTCCTGCGTGCGTTCGTCGCCGGAATGGGCATTGCCGCCGGCGATGCCGTGCTGGTCACCCTGGCACTGCTCGGGCTGGTGGCGCTGGCCCAGACCTTCGAATGGGTGTTTCTCCTGTTGAAATACGCCGGTGCGGCCTACCTGATTTTCCTCGGCATCAAGATGTGGCGGGCCGCGGCCGCGCAATCGGCCGCGCAAGGAATCCCCCAAACCGGATTGTCGCGTTCGTTCCTGCTTGGCGCCTCCGTGGCGCTCGGCAACCCGAAGGCGATCCTGTTCCACGCCTCGATCATGCCGCTGATCCTCAACCTCGACACCATGACGTTTGCCGACGGCCTGCTGGTGGTGGCAGTCGTCGTCGGCGCCAATATTCTCACCATGGGCATCTACGCCGCGCTGGCGGGCAGGGCATCCGGCTGGTTCAGGACGCCCGAACGCATGCGGCTGATTAACCGGTTCGCCGGCAGCGCCATGATCGGCACCGGAGCGCTGATTGCCGCACGCTGAGCGATGAAGCACCTCACCGCTTGCGTTTGCAGCGCTTCCCCTCTATATGCGCGCTCATTCCACACACGGACTTTGGTGTCTGCCCGGGAGAAATCCGGCTGAAACCTCCGGTGGCGTTCGAGGACAAAGTCCAAAAATGCCTGTGTCCGTGGAGGCTAACCGGAAAAGGAACTAAGAATGGCACTGCCTGATTTCAGCATGCGCCAGCTTTTGGAAGCTGGCATTCACTTCGGCCACCAGACCCACCGCTGGAACCCGAAGATGGCGCCTTACATCTACGGCGCCCGCAACAACATCCACATCATCGACCTGTCGCAGACGGTGCCTTTGCTGCACCAGGCTCTGAAGCAGGTTTCCGACACCGTTGCCAAGGGCGGCCGCGTGCTGTTCGTCGGCACCAAGCGCCAGGCGTCCGACATCGTCGCCGACGCCGCACAGCGTTCGGCCCAATACTATGTCAACTCGCGTTGGCTCGGCGGCATGCTGACCAACTGGAAGACGATCTCGAATTCGATCCAGCGCCTGCGCAAGCTCGACGAGATGCTGGCCGGTGAGGCCCAGGGCCTGACCAAGAAGGAACGCCTGAACCTCGACCGCGAGCGCGAGAAGCTCGACAAGGCGCTCGGCGGTATCAAGGACATGGGCTCGACCCCCGACCTGATGTTCGTCATCGACACCAACAAGGAAGCGATCGCCATTCTCGAGGCCAAGCGCCTCGGCATTCCGGTCGTTGCCATCATCGATTCGAACTGCGATCCGGACAAGATCGACTTCCCGATCCCCGGTAATGACGACGCGGCGCGCGCCATCCAGCTCTATTGCGACCTGATCGCCAAGGCTGCCATCGACGGCATCGCCCGCCAGCAGGGCGCGCTCGGCGTCGACATCGGCGCCTCGGTCGAAGCTCCGGTCGAACCGGCGCTTGATCCGGCTCCGGCCCCGGCTGCGGACGCTCCGGAAGCTTGACAATCGAAGGCCGGTTGCGGCCTTCATCATTCTCATATTTGGCACGCTAGACGGACGCATCATCGAGTACCGGTGGTGCGTCGGTGCATTTAAAACAAAGAGGCGACAATGAGCATTTCGGCTGCACAGGTCAAAGAACTCCGCGACTTGACCGGCGCGGGCATGATGGACTGCAAGGCGGCGTTGACGGAGACCAACGGCAACATCGAAGAGGCCGTCGACTGGCTGCGCAAGAAGGGCATTTCCAAGGCCGACAAGAAGGCTGGCCGTACTGCCGCCGAAGGCCTGATCGGCGTCGACTCCGGCGTCCGCGAGGCCGCCATCGTCGAGGTTAACTCCGAGACCGATTTCGTGGCCCGCAACGAGCAGTTCCAGGAGATCGTTCGCAATGTCGCCAAGGTCGCGCTTGCTTATGGCACGACGGAGGCTGTCTCTGCCGCAAAGTATCCGGGTTCGGACAAGTCGGTCACTGACACCATCAAGGACGCCGTTGGCACCATTGGCGAGAACATGAGCTTCCGCCGTTCGGCCAAGCTCACCGTCCCGCACGGTGCTGTCGCAACCTACGTCCACAATGCGGTTGCCGATGGTCTTGGCAAGCTCGGCGTTCTGGTCGCGATCGAGACCACGGGCAATGAGCATGCCGCCAACGCCTTTGGCCGCCAGGTCGCCATGCATGTCGCCGCCACCAACCCGCTGGCGTTGACCGCCGAGCAGATCGATCCGGCAGCGGTCGAGCGCGAGAAGGCGATCTTCGCCGACCAGGCGCGCCAGTCCGGCAAGCCGGAAGCGATCATCGAAAAGATGGTCGAAGGCCGCCTGCGCAAGTTCTACGAGGAAGTCGTGCTCCTCAAGCAGGCCTTCGTGCTCAATCCCGACATCACTGTCGAGCAGGCGCTGAAGGATGCCGAGAAGGACATCGGCGCTCCGGCCAAGATCTCCGCCTATCTGCGCTTTGCGCTGGGCGAAGGCATCGAAAAGGAAGAGACCGATTTCGCGGCGGAAGTCGCGGCGGCGGTGAAGAAGTAGTTTTAAAAATAGCCCCGAAAAGGGCTTCTCAGCTCAGGCAACTCGGCCGGGTGTCCGCAAGGATGCTCGGCCAATTTCTTGTGCGGTGTCGATGAAGGCCCTGAGCTTTGGCGCCATCGACGCCCTGCGCGGGAAGTAGAGGAAGAGGCCGGGCTCCTCGATCGCCGTTTGCGGCAGGATCTGAACGAGGCGGCCGGCGGCCAATTCCGCGCGCACCAGCGGCTCGAACACATAGGTCAGCCCGACGCCGGCAAGCGCAAGGTCGATCGCGGCCAGCGAATCGGTGACGATGACCGTACCCTTCGTCTCGGCCACGACATCCTTGCCGTCCTCAGTCAGGTCCCAGCGATAGAGTGCGCCGGAGCGCACAAGCCGGTAGCCGATGCAATTGTGGTCCGAAAGATCCGCCACACCGCGCGGACGGCCATGCCGGCCGACATAGGCGGGGGAGGCGACGATCACGGCGTTGAATGGCGGCGTCAGCCGGACCGTGACCATGTCCTGTGCGATCATCTCGCCCAGCCGGATGCCGGCATCAAAACCCTCGCCGACAATGTCCACCAGCCCCTGGTCGGTGAGCAATTCGATGGTCACATCAGGATAGCGTTCAGCCATCGCGGCGGCCACGGGAGTGACGGCAAGTGGAACGGCGATGTTGGGAACGTTCAACCTGAGCAAGCCGGAGGGCCGGCCCTTGATGGCTCGGATGCGGTCCATCCGGTCGGCGATATCCTGGAGGGCAGGGGCTGCCGTGTCCACCAGCGCCTTGCCGGCTTCCGTCAGCGAGACGCTGCGCGTGGTGCGCGCAAACAGCGGCTGGCCGATCCGCTCCTCCACGAGGCGCACCGCATGGCTGACGGCGGATGGGGACATGCCCAGTTCTGCCGCAGCTAGCGCAAAGCCGCCGCGTCGGGCAACGGCGACGATGACAGGCAAATGACTGAGCAGATCCCGATCCATTCATGCATGATATCGCATAGTCCTTGCGAACACTTCAATCTTCTCGATGCCGACAGGCTGACCCATATTGCCATCACCGATGCACAAAGGAGAAGAGAGATGGATGCCTTGAAACACGCTACCTTCGCCGCAGGCCTTGCCCTAGCGCCGGTCGATGCCGGCGGCGCCGAGCCGTCCGGTTGGCGCGCGCTCGCCGACGAACGCGCCGTCATCCGCATCGCCGATGCCATCGACCGTGCCGTCGATGCGCAGGACTGGAAGCTTGCCCGCTCCTATTTCGCCGACCGTGTCACCGTCGACTTCAGCAGCCTGTCAGTACAGCCTGCCGCCACCATCCCCTCCGACAATCTGATCGGTACCTGGGCCGGCAACCTCAGGGGCAGCAAGACCAGCCTGCATCTGCGCACCAATCACCAGGTGATCTTTGAGGCGGACGCGGCGACCGTCTCTTCGAACGGCTATGCCTGGAACCGGATGGAAGGCAATGGCGACCCGCTGTGGGAAGTCTGGGGCACCTACGAGCACCATCTGGTTCGCTCCGGGACCGGCTGGAAAGTCGACGGCTTCGTTTTCCGCGCCACGCATGAGCGCGGCAATCCCTGGGTCAAGATGACGCCTGGCCAGTGAGCCGGCGTCAAGAAATCAGGATAGGAAAAACACCATGACCATGAGCTATTACACACTGGGCAACAGCGGCCTGCGCGTCAGCCGGCTGGCACTGGGCACCATGACCTTTGGCACCGAATGGGGCTGGGGCGCGGACAGGGAAACCGCGCGCGCCATGGCCGACGCCTATGTCGAGGCCGGCGGCAATTTCTTCGACACCGCCGACCTCTACACCGGCGGCACAGCCGAAACCTGGCTCGGCGAATTCATCGCCGAGCGAGGCTTGCGCGACAGAGCGGTGATCGCCACGAAATTCACCTTCAACGCGGAGCCCGGCAATCCGAACGCCGGTGGCAATGGCCGCAAGAACATCTTGCGCGCCGTGGATGCCTCGCTGAAGCGGTTGGGCACTGACTATATCGACCTCTACCTCCTCCATGTCTGGGACGGGCTGACGCCGGCCGAGGAGGTCATGCGCACGATGGATGATCTCGTGCGTGCGGGCAAAATTCGCCATGTCGGCCTGTCCGATGTGCCGGCCTGGTATGCTGCCCGCGCGCAGACGATCGCCGAGTGGCGCGGCTACGAGCCGGTGTCGGCCCTGCAGCTTGAATATTCGCTGGCGGAGCGTTCGATCGAAAATGAGTTCGTGCCCTTCGGCACCCGCCATGGCGCAGGAATCATGGTGTGGAGCCCGCTGGCCAGCGGGCTGCTCAGCGGCAAGTACCGGCCGACGCAGGAAGGCCATGCCGGCCGGCTCGACGGCTTTCGCAACACCACTCATCCGGGGTTCCAGAAGTTCACCGAGCGCAACTGGGCGATCGTGGCGGAGCTCGAAAAAGTTGCCGCCGAACTCGGACGCAGCATGGCGCAGGTCGCGCTCAACTGGGTGGCAACGCAACCGGGCATCGCCACCGTGATTCTTGGCGCCACCAAGCTGGCGCAGTTGCAGGACAATCTGGCGGCGTTGGATTTCACTTTACCCGCCGAGCTTCGCGCGCGGCTGGATACGGTCAGCAAGACACCGCCGCCATTCCCGTACGCCTATTTCGGTTCCGACATACAAGCCCGGGTTACCGGCGGCGCCGTGACCGGCGACAAGCCGTTGGGTTATGCGCCGCCGCTGCTGGTCGAGGGCGACGCCGTCAGCATCACCAGCAACTGACGGGCCGCGACGGAAGGCGGAATTGGGCGAGGGGCGCCGCGTGACATCGCGGCGCCCTTCGTGTATCGGAACTCGGCATCGCGCCAGCGGCGGCGCCCGCGCGAGGGCGGCCTGCCCAGGCTGCCACACGCAACAATGACGAGGTCCAGATGACGGCAAAGCCCCTCTATCGACGTGTCCTGCTGAAAGCGTCGGGCGAAGCGTTGATGGGCGAGCAGCATTTCGGCATCGATGTCTCGGTGGTCGACCGAATCGCCGCCGACATCGCCGAAGCCCGCGCACTTGGCATCGAGGTCGGCGTCGTCATTGGCGGCGGCAATATCTTTCGCGGCGTGGCGGTGGCATCCAAGGGCGGCGACCGCGTCACCGGCGACCACATGGGCATGCTGGCCACCGTCATCAACTCGCTGGCGCTGCGCACCTCGCTGAACAAAATCGGCGTCGATGCCGTCGTGCTGTCGGCCATCGCCATGCCCGAACTTTGCGAGAGTTTTTCCCAGCGCCAGGCCACCGCCTATATGAACCAGGGCAAGGTCGTCATTTTCGCCGGCGGCACCGGCAATCCGTTCTTCACCACCGATTCGGCCGCGGCCTTGCGCGCCGCCGAGATCGGCGCCGACGCGTTGTTCAAGGGCACCCAGGTCGACGGCGTCTATTCGGCCGATCCCAAGAAGGATCCGAATGCGACCCGCTTCGAGCGCATCAGCCATGCCGAAGTCATCAACAAGGGCCTTTCGATCATGGATACCGCCGCAATTGCACTTGCGCGCGAAAACAACATCCCGATAATCGTCTATTCGATCCACGAAAAAGGTGGTTTCGGCGATATTCTGCGGGGCGGCGGCCGTTGCACGATCGTCGCCGACGAGTGACCCGGAGTATACTCTCCTAAAAAGGGGATCAGTTTTCGAAAGCGGGTCCGAATATAGGCCCTAAGCAGTGAACCCGGATCAAACGGGTCGAGGAGACTAAGATGAGTGGTGAGTTCGACGACCTCAAGCGGCGCATGGATGGCGCGATCGCCGCCTTCAAGCACGATCTGGCTTCGCTGCGCACCGGCCGTGCCTCCAGCAATCTGCTCGACGCCATCCAGGTCCAGGCCTACGGCACCACCATGCCCATCAACCAGGTGGCGAACGTGTCGGTGCCGGAGCCGCGCATGATCTCGGTTTCGGTATGGGACAAGTCGATGGTCGGCGCGGTCGACCGTGCCATCAGAGAATCCAATCTCGGCTTCAATCCGATCGTCGACGGCACCAATCTCAGAATTCCGCTGCCCGAACTCAACGAGCAGCGCCGCAAGGAACTGGTCAAGATTTCGCATGGCTACGCCGAGAACGCCCGCGTTGCGGTGCGCCATGTCCGTCGCGACGGCATGGACTTCTTGAAGAAGGCGGAAAAGGACGGCGACATCAGCGAGGACGATCAGCGCAAGCGCTCCGATCAGGTCCAGAAGCTGACCGACGAAACGATCAGCACCATCGATCACCTGCTTTCCGATAAGGAAGCTGAAATCATGCAGGTCTAGGGTCGGCCCACACCGGCCCGAAAGCGAGACAATGGCAACGCCCGCGCATGTCGCGATCATCATGGATGGAAACGGACGCTGGGCCAAGGCGCGCGGCATGCCGCGGCTTGCCGGCCATCGCGCCGGCGTCGAAGCGCTGCGCAAGACGGTGCGCGCCGCGCCCGGTCTCGGCATTTCCTTCCTGACCGTCTACGCCTTTTCGTCGGAAAACTGGTCGCGGCCCAAGGCCGAAGTCAGCGACCTGATGGGGCTTTTGAAGCTGTTCATCCGCCGCGATCTGGCCGAACTGCACCAGAACGGCGTGCGCGTCAGGATCATCGGTGACAGGGCGGGGCTGCAGCCGGACATCAGGGGCCTGCTCGAAGAGGCCGAATCGCTGACTGCGCGCAATGAATCGCTGACCTTGGTCATCGCCTTCAACTATGGCGGGCGCGACGAGATCGTGCGCACGGCACGCAAGCTCGCAGCCGCAGTGGCGCGCGGCGAGATCGACGCAGAGGCGATCACGGCAGACACTTTTGCCGGCGCCCTCGACACCGCAGGCATTCCCGATCCGGAGCTGGTCATCCGCACCAGTGGCGAGCTTCGGCTGTCGAACTTCCTTCTGTGGCAGGCAGCCTACAGCGAACTGGTTTTTCTGCCTTGCTACTGGCCTGACTTCAGCCGCGAACACCTGGCCGACGCATTGCGCGATTTTGCTGGCCGCGAGCGCCGTTTTGGCGGGCTTGCCGCTCAAGATGTCGCTGCCTCGTGATCGGCGGCGGGATGAACAATCTTCAGCTTCGCATCGTCTCGGCGCTGGTGCTGGCCGCAATAGCGCTTGGCCTGACCTGGTTGGGAGGGCTGTGGTTCCGCCTGCTTTGCGCCGGGATATCGGCGGTCATCTTCTATGAATGGGCGCGCATGTCGCGCCCCTTGGCCGGTGCGACCCTCGGCTTCATTCCCGAAGCACTGCTTCTGGTTTTCGTCGTCGCCCTGGTTGCAGGCGTGCCGGCATCGTGGCTTCTGTCTCTTGTCCTGGCCATGGTTGTGGTCGCTGCTGTCGGCGCCCGTATGCGTGGAGCGGCGCAATGGGATGCAGCCGGTCTTGCCTACGCGGCTTTGTCCGGCTTATCGCTGGCGCTGCTGCGCGGCGGCGACCATCCCGGCCTGGTCGCAATCCTGTTTCTGTTCGCCGTGGTCTGGGCGACCGACATCTTCGCCTATTTCGTCGGCCGCTCCGTCGGTGGGCCCAAGCTCGCGCCATCTATATCCCCCGGCAAGACGCAGAGCGGCGCGCTTGGCGGCGCTGTCGGCGGCGTGGCCGCCGGCGTGCTTCTGGCTGCCGCCGCCGGGGCCGGCAATCTTGGCGTCCTCGCCTTGGTTGCGCTGGTGCTGTCGATTGTTGCCCAGGCTGGCGATCTCTTCGAATCCTGGGTCAAGCGCCGCCACGGCCGCAAGGATTCAAGCGCGTTGATACCCGGGCATGGCGGTGTCATGGACAGGGTGGACGGGCTTGTCGCGGCGGCTTTTGCCCTATACGTGATCGGCTGGATTTCGGCGGGCGCCGATCATCCGGCGCAGGGGCTGTTTCCGGCTTGAGTGATATTTCACGGCGAAGAAATGGCGCACGCCACGGATTCGCCTGGATTGATGTCACAGTCGCGGCGACACCTTTCGCCGCGGGTGAATTTGAGGGCATGACTTGAACGAAATTCTTCACGCGTTTTTCAGCACGGAAGGCTTTGTCCTCGGCACGCTGGTGCCGTTTCTGTTCGTGCTGACCGTGGTCGTCTTCATTCACGAAATGGGCCATTACCTGGTCGGCCGCTGGTGCGGCATTGGCGTGAAGGCCTTTTCGATCGGCTTCGGCCCCGAACTTCTCGGCTTCAACGACAGCCACGGCACGCGCTGGAAGCTCTGCGCCATACCGCTCGGCGGTTATGTCAAATTCGTCGGCGACATGAGCGCCACGTCGAGCCAGCCGAGTTCGGAAGATCTGGAAACGCTGACTGACGCTGAACGCAAGGTCGCCTTCCACACGCAACCCATCTGGAAACGCGCCGCCACGGTGGTGGCCGGACCGCTGTTCAACTTCCTTTTGACCATTGCCGTCTTTGCCGTGCTGTTTTCCCTCTATGGCCGCCCTGTGTTTGAGCCGATGGTGGCGGCGGTCACCGCCGGCAGTCCAGCCGCAAGGGCCGGCATTTTGCCAGGCGACCGATTCGTCGCCGTCGACGGCAGCAAGGTTGAGACCTTCGCCGACGTCCAGCGCCTAGTTTCGGGCCGCGGCGGCGACGCCATCACCTTCACCATGTTGCGCGACGGCAAGGAGGTCACGGTCGTCGCGACGCCGGAGCCAATGGAGCAGCTGGACGCACTGGGCAACAAGGTCAAGGTGGCCGTCATCGGCGTCGTCAACAACAAGGATGTCGGCCAGCCCAGGCTGATCACCTACAGCCCTGTCGGAGCAGTCGGCGCCGCGGTCGAGGAGACGGGGCACGTCATTCAGCGCACCGGCCAGTTCCTGCAGCGATTCGTTGTCGGCCGCGAAGACAAATGCCAGCTGGGCGGCCCGATCAAGATCGCCAAGATGTCGGGGCAGGCGGCAAAGCTGGGCTTCCTATGGCTGGTGCAACTCGTCGCCGGCCTGTCGGTCGGGATCGGAATTCTGAACCTTTTGCCGATTCCCCCCCTCGACGGCGGCCATCTCCTGTTCTACGCACTCGAAGCCGTTTTCCGGCGTCCGGTATCGGAGCGGATGATGGAAATGGGATACCGGGCCGGCCTCTTTCTGGTGCTGGGATTTATGGGCTTCGTCTTCTGGAACGATCTGTTTGGGTGCTGAAATCATGAAGAAATTTGGCTTCAGCACCGGCAATGTTGAGACGCCGTTTACCATGCACGGGGGTATGCGTGACGCGAAAGCCACGCATCAGGGTTAAGTAATTACAAATTAACCAGAAGCCTTGCGTGTAGGGAAAATCCGGTTAATACGGTAGGAGAAATTACCGCACGTCCGGTTTTCTCGCCGTGGGGACTTCGAGAAAAGGTACAAAAGCCCGATGAAGGCAGCATCCAAATTTTTGAGCGCCGCGTCCGCGGTGGCTATGTCCGCCGCTCTGGTTGTACCAGGTGCGCTCGCCGTGCAGTTCGTTGCCACATCTGCGGCGCAGGCAGCCGTTGTCTCGAGAGTCGAGGTCAGCGGCAACCAGCGTGTCGACGCCGACACCATCCGCAACTACATCACGATCAAGCCGGGCAAGGCGTTTTCCAGCGCCGATATCGACGATGCGGTCAAGGCGCTGTTCGGCACCGGGCTGTTCTCGGACGTGCAGATCAATCAGGTCGGTTCGACGCTGGTAGTCAAGGTTGCCGAATACCAGGTCGTCAACCAGGTTCTGTTCCAGGGCAACAAGAAGCTCAAGGACAACGCGCTGGCAGTCGCCGTGCAGTTGAAGCCGCGCGGGACGTTCTCGCAGGCAACGCTGGACTCCGATGTCGAGGCGGTAAAGGCTGCCTACAGGCGAATTGGCCGGGATGACGCCGCTGTCACGACGCAGATCATGGATCTCGGCGACAACCGCGTGAACGTGGTCTTCAACATCAACGAAGGCGGCCGCACCAAGATCGCCGCTGTCAATTTCGTCGGCAACAGCGCCTATTCGAGCCGCCGCCTGTCCGACGTCATCGCAACCAAGCGCTCGAGCTTCTTGTCCTTCGTGCTGCGTGACGACGTCTATGACGAGGACAAGCTCCGCGCCGACCAGGAATCGCTGCGCCGCTTCTATTACAATCACGGCTATGCCGACTTCCAGGTGGTCTCAGCCGTCGGCGAGCTCGACGACACGACCAACCAGTACACCGTTACCATCACCGTCCAGGAAGGCGACCGCTATACGTTCGGCGACGTCAGCGTCGAGAGCACCATTCCCGAAGTCGACTCGAAGGCGCTGGAATCGGTGGTTCAGACCCACAAGGGCGACGTCTACAACGCCAAGAATGTCGAGGACACCATCATCGCGCTGACCGAAAAGGTCGCGGGTTCGGGCTATGCCTTCGCCCAGGTGACGCCGCGCGGCGATCGCAACTTCGAGAACCACACCATTTCGGTCGTGTATACGATCGACCAGGGCACCAAGGCGTATATCGAGCGCATCGAAATCCGCGGCAACGACCGCACACGCGACTATGTCATTCGTCGTGAGTTCGATGTCAGCGAAGGCGACGCCTTCAACCAGGTACTCATCCAGCGCGCGAAGAAGCGGCTGGAAAAGCTAGATTACTTTGAGAAAGTCGACGTTTCGACTGTCCCGGGTTCTGAGCCAGACCAGGTCGTGCTCGTGGTCGACGTGGTCGAGAAATCGACCGGCGAGTTCTCGGTTGGCGCAGGTTATTCGACAGGTGGCGACACTGCCGGTCCGTCTGTCGAAGGTTCGGTCGCGGAGCGCAACTTCCTCGGTCGCGGCCAGTACATCAAGGTTTCGGCGGGTGGCGGCAAGAATTCGCGGGACTACAGCCTGTCCTTCACCGAACCCTATTTCCTGGGGCGCCGTATCGCCGCCGGCTTCGATATCTTCCAGCAGACCCGCAACTACGACCACTATGACAGCGAGACGCTGGGTGCGACGGTGCGCTTCGGCCTGCCGATCACCGACAACATCTCGACGCAGTTGGCGTACAATATCGCCCAGGAGAAGTACAAGCTCGACGACGGTTGCTTGACTGCCGGCGTTTATGACCCGGCAAAATGTGACGTCTCCAATGCGATCCTGGAGGGGATTGAGGATAGCCCGTGGATCAAGTCTTCGGTCAGCTTGGGACTGGTCTACAACACCATCGACGATATGAAGAGCCCGCATGAAGGCATCTACGCCACCACGACTGTGGAAGTGGCGGGCCTTGGTGGCGATGCCAAGTTCGTCAAGGTTACCGGTCGTGGCACTGTCTACCAGACGCTGTCAGAACAGCTGGATCTGGTCGGCCTGATTTCGGGCGGTGCTGGTCATATTGCGAGCTACGGCAATGACGGCTTGCGAATCTTCGATCAGTTCCAGAGCAGCGACCGCATGATCCGCGGCTTCGAGTATGGTGGCATTGGCCCTGTGGACCTCAACACAGGTGACCACCTCGGCGGAACCACCTATTTCAATGCGTCGGCGGAAGCTCAGTTCCCGATACCGGTCATTCCGGAAAGCTTTGGTGTGCGCGGCGCCGTGTTTGCCGATGCCGCAACGCTGTATGGCAGCAAGATTAACACTCCTTTGGTCAATCAGGGGTCAGTCGACTTGGAACTGCGCGCCTCGGTTGGTGTCGGCTTGTTGTGGTCATCGCCTTTCGGCCCGATCCGCATTGACTACGCGATGCCCGTCAAGAAGGAAAAGACCGACGACGTGCAGGAATTCAACTTCGGCATGTCGAGCCGCTTCTGATCTTGCGGTAACGATGCTTCCGGGCCGTTGGGGTCCGGAAGAGAATTGATCCGACCTAGCTGGATATTGCTTCTGGAATGACCGATCCGGTGTTCTTCGCGCCATCACGCCGGTATACGGCCGGCGAAGTCGCGAATCTGACCGGCGCATCGCTTGTCGATTCCGATCTTGCCCACATATCGATCGATGCGTTGGCGCCAGCCAACGAAGGCGGCGAGGGTGCGCTCGTCTTCGTCGACGGCAAGCGCAATTTCGCGCTGATGCAGTCGCTGAAGGCGGCGGCCGTGTTTTGTCCCGCCGAGTTCGCGGGCAAGGCGCCGGCCGGCATCGCGGTTCTGGTGCATCCGCGCCCGCAGCAGGCCTTCGCCATGATCGGCCGGCTGCTGTTCCCGACAGCGGCTACGCCGGGGCCGATGACCAGCGAAACCGGGGTCTCGCCGCAAGCTCATGTCGATGCCACGGCGCGTATCGAGGCAGGCGCGATCATCGAAGCCGGAGCGGTCATCGGCCCCCGTGCTTCCATAGGCAGCGGAACAGTCATTGCCCCCCACGCCGTAATCGGTCCCTCCTGCCAGATCGGCCGTGACGGCTACATTGGGCCGGGTGTCAGTGTTCAGTATGCGCTGATCGGCAACCGCGTCATCATTCATGGCGGCGCCAGGATAGGCCAGGACGGCTTCGGCTTTGTCGGCGGCGCCAAAGGCCCTGAGCGTGTGCCGCAGGTCGGCCGCGTCATCATCCAGGACGATGTCGAAATCGGCTCGAACACGACCGTCGATCGCGGCGCCATGTCGGATACGGTCATCGGTCAGGGCACCAAGATCGACAATCTGGTGCAGATCGCCCATAACGTTCGCATCGGCCGCAATTGCATTATTGCCGGGCTCTCTGGTATTTCCGGCTCCGTCACCGTCGGTGATGGTGTCACCATGGGCGGCGGCGTTGGCCTTGCCGATCATTTGACCATCGGATCAGGGGCCAAGCTTGCTGCAAGAAGCGGGTTCATGAGCAACGTGCCGGCGGGCGAGATCTGGGGAGGCTATCCGGCGCAGCCGATGGCGGAAGCCATGCGCGAGATCGCCATGCTGAGGAAGCTCGCCAGGACGCGCAAGCAGGGCGAAGGGGGAAGTAGCTGAGATGGTGCCGGCGACGCTCGAAGCGGTCGATATATTGGGGTTGATGAAGCTTTTACCGCATCGCTATCCCTTCCTGATGATCGATCGCATCATCGAAATCGACGGCAATGATTCTGCCATCGGCATCAAGAACGTGACCATCAATGAGCCGCATTTCCAGGGCCATTTCCCGGATCAGCCGGTGATGCCGGGCGTGCTCATCGTCGAGGCCATGGCGCAGACCGCCGGCGCGATCTGCATCCGTAACCTCAACACGGAAAAGCCGTCGCTGGTCTATTTCCTGACCATCGATAATGCGAAATTCCGCAAACCGGTCGTCCCGGGCGACCAGTTGAAAATCCACGTCAAGAAAATCAAGATGCGCGGCAACCTGCTCAAATTCGCCTGCGAGGCCATGGTGGAGGGCACAAAGGCCGCCGAAGCCGAGATCTCGGCAACGATGGTTACCGGCTGACGGTTCGAAATGCTCATGAAAATACAGACTTCAATCCACCCCTCGGCCGTCATCGAGGCCGGCGCGCAGATCGGCGAAGGCGCCGCAATAGGACCTTTCTGCTATGTCGGCGCTGACGCCGTGATCGGTGACCGCGTCGAACTGGTCAGCCATGTCTCGGTGCTGGGCGCGACAACCATTGGCGCCGCGACCAAGGTCTATCCAATGGCGACACTGGGCGGACCGCCGCAGAACACCAAGCACAAGGGCGGCCGCACCACTTTGGTCATCGGCCAGAACTGCACGATCCGCGAAGGCGTGACCATGCATCTCGGCACCGATTCCAGCCGCGGCGAGACGACCGTCGGCGACAACGGCAATTTCCTTGCCTATGCCCACATTGCCCATGATTGCGTCGTCGGTAAAAACGCCACCTTCGCCAATGGCGCGACCCTGGGCGGCCATTGCGAGGTCGGTGACAGCGTTTATATCGGCGGCCTCAGCGCCGTTCATCAGTTCGTGCGTGTTGGTGACAACGCCTTTCTCGGCGGCTGCTCGGCTTTTGTCGGCGATGTCATTCCCTACGCCATTGCGGTGGGCAATCGCGCCAGCCTGCGTGGACTCAACATCATTGGCCTGAAGCGCGCCGGGTTGCCGCGCGCAGAAATCTACCTGCTGCGCAAGGCTTACAAGACCATCTTCGACCGCTCCCGCACTGTCGGCGAGAACATCGAATTCGCCAAGGCCGAGTTTGCGTCGTCGCCGACGGCCATGAAAATCATCGATTTCATCACCAGTCGCGGCAAGCGGCATTTTGCCGTCCCGTCGCTTAAGGGTGGCGACGGCGACGATGCCGATGACGAAGGCTGAGGCCACTTCAGCGGGCCTCGAACTTGCGCCGGACGCCAGGGTCGGCATCATTGCCGGCGGCGGTAGCTTGCCGGTCGAAGTTGCCGCCGGCCTGGCGGAGGCCGGACATCGGCCTGTCATCATCCTGGTCGAAGGTCAGGCCGACCGTCAGTCCGACCTCACAATCTATGAGCGTGAAAGCCTTGCGCTGGAAGACATCGGCTCGCTGGTTGCGTTGCTGAGGCGCCGGCGGATCACCCATCTTGTGCTTGCCGGCGAGATCAGGCGCAGGCCGCGGTTGGTCGACATGCGTCCGAACCTTGGGCTACTGGCACTTATACCCTCGCTCGCCATGGCGCTTGCCCGCGGCGATGACGGGCTGTTGAAGATATTGACCCGCGGCCTGGAGGCACGGGGCGTCAAGGTCGTCGGTGCGCATGAAGTCGTGCCCCGGCTCGTCGCGGCCGAAGGGCCGCTGACCAAAGCAGTGCCGCGAAAGTCCGACTGGCGCGATATCGAGGCGGCACACGCGGCGGCAAAGGCCATCGGCGCGCTCGACATTGGCCAGGCGGCAATTGCCATCGGTGGCCGCACTGTTGCCCTGGAAGGCGTCGAGGGCACCCACGGACTGCTCGAGCGGACGCAGCAGTTGCGCGGCCATGGCAGGCTGGCCGGCAAGACGCGCGGTGTCCTGGTCAAATGCGCCAAGCCTGGCCAGGAATTGCGTGCCGATCTGCCATCTATTGGCCCCCAGACCGTCGAGGCGGCGCATGCCGCGGGGCTCGCCGGCATTGCCGTCGAAGCCGGCCGTTCGCTCATCCTCGAAGGCCCCGCCGTTGTCGCGCACGCCAATGCGCTCGGCCTGTTCGTGTTCGGCCTGCCGGCTGCGGGGGCTGTCCATGGCAGCTGAGAAGCCGCTGAAGATTGCCATCGTCGCCGGCGAAGAATCCGGCGACCTGCTGGGCGCCGACATCGTGCAGGCGCTGAAGCGCATGACCGGGCGCGAGGTGCAACTCGTCGGCATTGGCGGGCGGCATCTGCAGGCGCTCGGACTGGCGCCGCTGTTCGATGGCGCCGAGATCGCGCTGATGGGGCTCAGCGCCATCCTGCGTGACTTGCCGCGCCTGATGCGGCGGATCAGCCAGACGGCAAGTGCTGTCGCCGCCGAAAAACCCGACTGTCTGATCACCATCGACAGCCCTGATTTCTCGCTGCGCGTCGCCAAAAAGGTCCGCGCCGCCGATCCGTCAATCCCGACCGTCCATTATGTCTGCCCGAGCGTCTGGGCGTGGCGGCCGGGTAGGGCGGCCGCGATGAAGCCCTATGTCGACCACATACTGTGCATCCTGCCTTTCGAGGTAAAGGAGCTCAGCCGTCTCGGCGGCCCGCCCGGCACTTACGTCGGACATCGCCTCACGCATGATCCAGGCGTGCTGGGCGCGGCCAGGGCGCAAGCCCAGCCGCGCGATCTCTCTGCCGATCACATCAAGACGCTGCTCGTCCTGCCAGGGTCGCGGCGCGGCGAGGTGAGCCGGCTTATCGGTCCGTTCGGCGAGACGGTGTCGGCGCTGCGCGCGCGTGGCCACCGGCTGCGGCTGTTGCTGCCGACGGTGCCGCATGTCGCCGAACTGGTCAAAACATCGGTGGCGCGCTGGGATCAGGAGCCGGAAGTCATCCTCGATCCCGAGCGCAAGTGGCAGGCCTTCGGCAAGGCCGATGCGGCGCTGATCGCGTCTGGAACGGTGTCACTGGAACTGGCGATGTCGGGTGTCCCGATGATCTCTTGCTACAAGTTCGATCCGATCATGCTGATGGCGCAGAGCCTGATCACGGTGTGGAGCGCTGCCTTGCCCAACCTTATTGCCGACCGGCCGGTCGTGCCGGAAAGCTACAACCAGTATGTGCGGCCGCACTATCTGGCGCGGCAGCTCGAGGCACTGTTCTCAGACACCGCCTACCGCGCCTGGCAAAAGGACGGCTTTGGCGAGGTTGCCAGACGCATGGCCACCGACAGGCCCTCCGGCGACATCGCCGCCGATGTCGTTCTTCGCCACATCGGGAGAGCGAATAGGGCTTAGCGAGTGAATAGTGAATAGTGAATAGGATTAACGCACTCTCGACTATAATCAAGCTGCTACTTACTACCTGCTACTTACTACCTGCTACTTACTACTTGCTATTCACTACTTACCATTCACCATTCACTCTCTTTCACCTTTTCGCAATCGGCACGTAGTCGCGTTCCGGGGCGCCGGTATAGAGCTGGCGCGGGCGGCCGATCTTCTGGTGCGGGTCCTCGATCATTTCCTTCCACTGCGCGATCCAGCCGACGGTGCGCGCGACCGCGAACAGCACGGTGAACATGGTGGTGGGGAAGCCCAGCGCCTTCAGCGTGATGCCGGAATAGAAATCGACGTTCGGATAGAGCTTCTTTTCGATGAAGTAGGAATCGGTCAGCGCGATCTTTTCCAGCTCCATGGCGATGTCGAGCAGCGGATCGTCCTTGATGCCGAGTTCGCCGAGCACCTCATGCGCCGTCTTCTGCATGATTTTCGCACGAGGATCGTAGTTCTTGTAGACGCGATGGCCGAAGCCCATCAGCCGGAACGGATCGTTCTTGTCCTTGGCGCGGGCGATGAATTCCGGGATGTGGTCGACATGGCCGATTTCTCCCAGCATGTTGAGCGCGGCCTCGTTGGCGCCGCCATGCGCCGGGCCCCACAGGCAAGCGATGCCGGCGGCGATGCAGGCGAACGGATTGGCGCCCGACGAGCCTGCAAGCCGCACGGTCGAGGTCGAGGCGTTCTGCTCGTGGTCGGCATGCAGGATGAAGATGCGCTCCATGGCGCGCGCCAGCACCGGATTGATCTTGTATTCCTCGCACGGCACCGCAAAGCACATATGCAGGAAGTTGGCGGCGAAGTTCAGCTCGTTCTTCGGGTAAATGAAGGGCTGGCCGATATGGTATTTGTAGGCCATGGCCGCAATCGTCGGCATCTTGGCAATCAGCCGCATCGAGGCGACCATGCGCTGATACGGGTCCGAAATGTCGGTGGAGTCGTGATAGAAGGCCGACAGCGCGCCGACCACGCCGCACATCACAGCCATCGGATGCGCGTCGCGGCGAAAGCCGGTGAAGAAGCGCGACATCTGCTCGTGCACCATGGTGTGGCGCGTTACCCGGTAGTCGAAATCGTCCTTCTGCGCCTTGGTCGGCAGTTCGCCGTAGAGCAGGAGGTAGCAGACTTCGAGGAAGTCGCCATGCTCGGCCAGCTGGTCGATGGGGTAGCCGCGGTGAAGCAGGATGCCGGCATCGCCGTCGATGAAGGTTATCGCCGACTCGCAGCTCGCCGTCGAGGTGAAGCCGGGATCGTAGGTGAAGGCGCCGGTGGTGTTGTAGAGCGCACCGATGTCGATGACGTCGGGCCCGACCGAGCCGCTTCGCACCTTGAATTCATGCGTCTTGCCGGCCAGTTCGAGCGTGGCAGTCGACGGGTGCGTCGTCTTGCTGCCGGTTTCCAGTCTTGTCGCAGCTTCGCTCATTCTCAAACTCCTTCATGTTCCTCATGCCGGCAAGGCAATTCCTGCAAACGACACGTCGAAATCACCGGAATGCGCGAACTCGCCACCGCATTTTAGGAGGTGCGTGCCAGATTGGGCCAAGGCCTAATGTTGCACTGCGAAACCCGCCTTTCAATGCCAATCTTTTTGGGCCAGCTCGCTCCTAATCGATTTGATCCGCAATCCGCGCCAGGCTTTCCTCGCGGCCAAGCACGGCAAGCACGTCGAACACGCCGGGCGAGGTGCTACGGCCGGTAAGGGCCGCCCGGAGCGGTTGGGCCACGGCGCCGAGCTTGTGGCCGCCGGCCGCTGCGAACTCGCGCACCGCGGCTTCAGCCGCGGCAGCCGACCAATCGCCCGAAACAGTCTGCAAAGCGGCATGTGCGCCGCGCAGGATCGCGCGCGCGTCGGCACTGAGCAGTGCTGCCGCCTTCTCGTCGATCGGCAGCGGCCGCTCGACGAACAGGAAGGCCGCGCCATTGGCCAGTTCCACCAGCGTCTTGGCGCGCTCTTTCAGGCCCGGCAAGGCGGCCAGCAACTGCGCCTTCCTGGTGTCGTCGAGACGGGCGGCGATAGCAGATCCGCCTTCGAGGTATGGCAGAGTGGCGACGAAAATGTCGAACAGCTCGGCATCGGCCATCTTGCGCATATGCGCGCCGTTGATCGACTCGAGCTTGGCGAAGTCGAAGCGCGCCGCACCCTTGTTGACATCGCCGATGTCGAACCACGAAATCATGTCCTTGATCGACATGATCTCGTCGTCGCCATGGCTCCAGCCGAGCCTTGCCAGATAGTTGAGCAGTGCCTCGGGCAGATAGCCCATGGCGCGATAAGCCTCGACACCCAGTGCGCCGTGCCGCTTCGACAGCTTGGCGCCGTCGGCGCCGTGGATCAGCGGGATATGCGACATCGACGGGACGTCCCAGCCCATGGCGTTGTAGATCACCGTCTGGCGCGCGGCGTTGGTCAGATGGTCGTCGCCACGGATGATGTGGGTGACGCCCATGTCATGGTCGTCGACGACGACGGCATGCATGTAGGTCGGATTGCCGTCCGAGCGCAGAATGATGAAATCGTCGAGGTCCTTGTTGGGGAAGCGCACCTCGCCCTGCACACGGTCGTGCACCACGGTTTCGCCCTCGGTCGGCGCCTTGATGCGGATGGCGCCCTTGACGCCGGGAGGCGCCTCCGAGGGGGCACGATCGCGCCACTGGCCGTTGTAGCGCGGCGGCAGATCCTTGGCGCGTGCGGCCTCGCGCATCGCCTCGAGCTCGGCAGGCGTCTCGTAGCTGTAATAGGCCTTGCCCAGGCGCACCAGCTCCTCGGCCACCTCACGGTGGCGCGGCGCGCGCTCGAACTGCGATATGGCCTCACCGTCCCAGGAAAGGCCGAGCCAGGTCAGCCCATCCAGAATGGCCTGTGTCGCCGCCTCGTTGAAGCGTTCGCGGTCGGTGTCCTCGATGCGCAGCACCATCGTGCCGCCGGTGTGCTTGGCGTACAGCCAGTTGAACAGCGCCGTGCGCGCGCCGCCGATATGCAGATAGCCGGTGGGCGAGGGGGCAAAACGGGTGACGACCGTGTCGGACATGGAACTCTCGGAACCTTGGAAAGCGAGCGTGATCGCGCGGACTTTCGCGCTTTGCGCGTTCATGTAGCATAGGGGGTCTGGGGCGCAAGGGGCAGACCCGATGGCTGGACGTGGCCGGGGCACGTCGGCAATTATCGGTTGCGTCAACTGGCGCTGGAGCCTTGTAGCACAAAATCTGTTCGCACCCTCCGCGCAACCTCGTTTGGCAGCAGCGTCAATGTCTGGGTTTCATTCGGCTGCAGCGTCCGTCACAGTGCCTGGAACATCGCTGCGACGGTGGTAGCCCCCTCTGACGAGCGGACATTTCTTCACGGATGCGGCACTGCCCGACTACAACGCCGCCGTGACAGCGTTGGCTTGGTCACGCATATTGACCTTTCTGCAATCATTATCGTGAACACCGCAACTGTGTGCAGGCCGGTCTCGCCACGAAGGAGGCATGATTGAAAGAAGGACTACCGATGACCGAAAACGCCGACCATACGGAGGGTGATCCGTTCTACCATGGTACCCGGGCGGATTTGAAACCCGGGGATCTGCTGAGCGTCGGCCACCCTTCCAATTTCAGAGGTAAACCACTGTCATGGATCTATTTCACCCAGACACTGGAAGCCGCCATCTGGGGAGCAGAGCTTGCAACGGGTGACGGTCGTCAAAGGATTTACATCGTAAAGCCGACGGGGTTTTTTATGGATGACCCTAACCTGACCGACAAAAAATTTCCCGGTAATCCGACGAAATCCTACCGCTCCCGTGATCCGTTGCTCATCCAGGGTGAACTCGGTGAATGGCAGGGTCATACACCGGAACAATTGAAGGCAATGCACGATGGGCTTGCTCGCGTGAGAGCGGAGGGCCAGGATATGATTGAGGATTGAGCGTCCTTGCCAGGTGATGGTCGATTCCGGCGCGGTGGACGTGATCACGCGGACTTTCGCGCTTTGCGCGTTCATGTAGCATAGGGGTCTGGGGCGCAAGGGGCAGACCCGATGGCTGGACGTGGCCGGGGCACGAAGGAAGGCGAAGGCGCCGAGGCAAGCGTCAGCGAACGCTCGCTGTTTGCCGATAGTCCCTATGCCGAGCCGCTGCCCCTCGCGCTGCCTGAGCCGCATCCCGGCGTCGCGCCTGCGCTGCCCGGTCACGCGTTGCCGGCGCAAGTCACAGCGCCCGGATCTATCGCCCGTCTGCGCAGACGGCTTCGCCGTCCGTCATGGCCCGCGCTCCGCCGCAGCCTTGCCGTGGCCGCCAACACGGAGCTCGACCGGGGCGTCGCCTTCCTGCTGGTGCCGGTTTTCCTGGCGGCCGGCGTCATCATTTATTTCTCGCTGGCCGGCGAGCCCGGCTTTGCGCAGCCAATCGCCATTGTGGTGCTGGCGACATGTTGCGCCCTCGCCACGCGATCGCGGCCGAGGACGCATCTGTTCTGCATGGCCGCGATGCTGTGCGCGCTCGGCGTCGTCGCCGCCAAAGTCGAGACTTGGCGCGCCGGAACGCAGATGCTCGGCTCCGAGATTCAGACACGGCTGACCGGCCGCGTCGTCAGTCTCGAACAGATGGAAAGCGGCCGCATCAGGCTGACGCTCGATGTGGTTTCGACCGCTTACCCCGAGCTGCGCTACGCCCCGGAGCGGGTCAGGCTCTCGGCGCGGACCGTTCCCGCCGATATGACCGCCGGCTCCCTGATCACCGGCTATGCCAGGCTGTTGCCGCCGACCGGTCCGGTGCGGCCGGAGAGCTACGATTTCTCCTTCGACAGCTATTTCACCGGTATCGGCGGCAGCGGCTTCTTTCTCGGCAATCCGAAAACCATTGCTACGCAGGGACCGCCGCCGCTGACCGCGCGGCTCTCCTCGGCAATCGAGAACGCGCGCGAAAACATTGCCGACCATATCAGGGGCAAAATCGGCGGCGCCGAAGGCGAGATTGCCGCGGCGTTGATTGTCGGGGTGCGCGCCGGCATCCCGGACGAGGTCAACGAAGCGATGCGGCGCACCGGCATCTACCACATCATCTCCATCTCCGGCCTGCACATGGCGCTGGTTGCCGGCACCATCATGGTGTTGCTGCGTGGCGCCTTTGCGCTGTTTCCCGATTTCTCTTCGCGCCGCCCAGTCAAGAAATATGCAGCAGTGGCAGCACTCGTCTCCATCGCCGCCTATCTCGTCATTTCAGGCGTCGTGGTTGCCGCCGAGCGCAGCTTCATCATGCTGGCGGTCATGCTTGTCGCCGTGCTGTTTGATCGCGCCGCACTCACCATGCGCAATCTGGCGATCTCCGCCATTGCCGTCATCCTGGTGTCGCCGCACGAGGTGGTCGGTCCCAGCTTCCAGATGTCGTTTGCTGCCACCGCCGCCCTTGTCGGCGCCTATGCCGGCTGGGCCGATTACCGCGCCGACAAGGTGAGAACGCCGCCGGCAAAGCGCTCCTTCGTCGGCTTCCTGTCGCGAAAATTCGCGCTGGCCATGGGCAGCCTCGCCATGACCTCGATCATCGCCGGCAGTGCAACCTTGCTGTTCGCCATCTGGCATTTTCAGCGTGTGTCGCCGCTCAGCCTGATCGCCAATCTGGCCGTGATGCCGATTGTTTCGTTGATCGTCATGCCTTTTGCCGTGCTCAGCGCACTGGCGATGCCGTTCGGCGCCGACGGGCCGTTCCTCTATGTGATGGGCAAGGGTCTGATGGCGATGATCGCTATATCGGCCTGGATTTCCGAGCGCTCGCCGGTCGACGCCGTCGGGCTGATCTCCATCCGCTCGGTGCTGTTGGTGGCGGTCGCCCTCGTCATCGCCACCATGGCCACCACCTGGCTCAGGTTGGCGGCCGTGCCTTTCGCGCTGGCCGGCCTGTTGACGGTGCCGCAGGTGCTTACGCCCGACGTGCTCATATCCGAGGATGCGCATCTGGTGGCCATGCCGATCGGTGGCGGCGAACTCGCCCTCAACCGCGAACGCTCCAACGAATTCACCACGGACAATTGGAAACGGGCGCTGCGGGCCGAAACCATTATCCCACCTGAGATTTTCGAGGCAACAGATACGCGGTTCGATCTCGATCCGCTCGATCTGCCGCCCGGCTCGCCCTTCTATTGCACCGGCGATCTCTGTATCGCCCGGCACCCTTCCGGAGCCATTGTGGCGCTTGCGAAAGACCGCAAGACGGCGCGGCCGGCCTGTGCCTTCGCGAGCCTGATCGTCATCGATGACGCCACCGCCTACAATCCGTGCCGCGACCCGCTGGTGCTGGTCGTGACGAAGAAACAGCTGGCCCGCGACGGCAGCGCCGCCGTCTTCTTCGATCCGCAATCGGCAGCTGCAGCGCCAACCATCCGCTTCGCCGTCGACAAGCCGTATCGCCCCTGGCACGAGCAACGCCGCTTCTCCCGCGAAGCGCGCGGCCTGCCGCCTTACAACCAGCGTGAAAAGTACAAACCCAAGCCGGCTCAGTAGCGCCGGATCAATCCGACAAGCTTGCCCTGCACCTTCACCCTGTCCGGTCCAAAAATGCGGGTCTCGTAGGCCGGGTTGGCGGCTTCCAGGGCGATCGAGGCGCCCTTGCGGCGGAAGCGTTTCAGGGTCGCTTCCTCATCGTCGACCAACGCCACCACGATCTCGCCGGGGCTGGCTGTGTCGGCATTGCGGATGATGACCGTGTCGCCATCGAAAATGCCGGCCTCGATCATCGAATCGCCCTTGACCTCGAGCGCGTAGTGTTCGCCGCCCATGATCATATCGGGCGGCACCGAGATCGAATGGGTCTGATGCTGGATGGCGTCGATCGGCACGCCGGCGGCGATGCGTCCCATAACCGGGATTGAAATCGCGGAAACGGCATCGTCATTGCCGGCCGACATCGAACGCGACGGCGAGCCCGGCTTGATCTGGCGGCCGAGACCGCCTTGGCCCATCGCGCCTTGTCCTTGGCCGCCTTGCCCTTGGCCGGTTTGACCAAGACTGCCCTGAATCACGCTCGGCGAAAACTTCCTCGCCGCATTGAGGCCTGGTGCGATCGAGTCGGGCAGCCGCAGCACTTCCAGCGCGCGCGCCCGGTTCGGCAGCCGGCGAATGAAACCGCGCTCCTCAAGCGCCGTGATCAGGCGGTGGATGCCGGACTTGGAGGCGAGGTCGAGCGCTTCCTTCATCTCGTCGAAGGACGGCGGGATTCCGCTCTCCTTCAGGCGTTCATGGATGAACATCAGAAGCTCATGTTGTTTGCGCGTCAGCATCGCGGCCCCCAAGGGTTCTGAAATCAGAATCAGAAAAAACAAACCCAGAACAAACACTATCTGTTCCAGTTGTGTTCCGCAACCTTTTAAAGTTTAATGAATGTGTTGACGTTTTGTTCAGCGTAACGTTCGGCGCTGCGGGCGCCGCCTGCGCCCATTTGCCGGCAACGGGTGAAACGAAGCCAAAGTGCCCTGCGCGTCGGCTACGACCGCCGCTTCCTTTTCGGACGGGGCTGCGCAGCATCCGCGCCGGGTTCGCTCTGGGCATAGACCTGCAGCGTGTAGCCGATGTGAGCGGTCATCAGAGTTTTCGCACGTTCGACGTCGCGATCGAGGGCCGCTTCCATCAGGGCGGTATGGTGTTCGATCGCCACGGCGTCGCGCAGGGCCGCCACGGCCTTCCGGTGTCCATCCGTGCGGCCGGCGGCGGCGCGCAGCGTCGGGACCAGACCCAGAAAGCGGTGATGGCGATGCAATTGGTCGGAAATCGTCGCATTGAAGCGCAGCAGCCAGCTGGATGTCGCGGCACTGAGCAGCGCCGCATGGAAGGCATCGTGTTTTTCGTACCACGCGTCGACCGCATCATCCGATGGATCGTCGAGAACAGACCCGCACCGTGAGAGACGATAGTGGGCGGCAACGACCGCGTCTTCCCACTCACGGTCGCCCTTCTCGATCGATTCCACCAGCAGGGGCAGTTCGACCACCAGCCGCGCACGCGCCAAATCCTCGAGCTCCGCCCGAGAGGCGGGAGCGACCGCAAACCCGCGGTTGCTGATGGCGGTCACAAGCCGTTCCGCCTCCAGCCGCGACAGCGCCTCGCGCAACGGCGTCCAGCCGATGCCGTAGGTGTTGCGCAGCGTGCTCAGCTTCAACGGCGCGGCAGGCGCCAGCCGGGTCGCAAGAATATCGCGCCTGAGCAGGCGATAGGCCACTTCCGTCTTCGAGGTCTGCTCGTCATCCAGCATCGTGATCCATCAGACATAAACGCTCGGCTGAGCATTATATATCAAAGCCTTTCAATGGGTGAATTATATATAATGTTTGACAGTTCAAGGGCGACCCCTCAAGATCGCCGGCATGTTTGGGCGGGCAGGCTCCGCCGCGCGCGTTTGTCCATGGAGGGGCGCCGAATCATGATGACACCCGATCTCGCTGCAATCGAAGCAATGGATGCCGCCGATCCGCTGCGCTCCATGCGCGAACGCTTTGTCTTGCCGCAAGGCGTGATTTATCTCGACGGCAATTCCCTGGGTGCCGCGTCACCAGCCGTCTTCAGCGAATTGCAGCAGGCCGCCACGCAGGAATGGGCGCACGACCTCATTCGCGCCTGGAACACGGCTGGCTGGTTCAACATGCCAGTGGAACTGGGAGATCAGCTCGGACGACTGATCGGCGCGGCTGACGGGCAGACGGTGGTCTGCGACACAACCTCGATCAACATCTACAAGCTGCTGCACGCAGCGCTCGGCATGCGGCCGGATCGGTCGGTCATCGTTGCCGAGGGCGACAGTTTCCCGACCGACCTCTACATGGCCGAAGGCGTCGCCTCCACCCGGCCGAGAACGCGGCTGCGGCTGGAGGGCGTCGACGCGGCCGCAATCGAGGAGCTGATCGACGACAGCGTTGCCGTCATCCTGGTCAACCACGTCAACTACAAATCCGGCCAGTTGCGCGACATGCCGGCGCTGACGCGCAAGGCACATGACGCCGGCGCGCTGATCATCTGGGATCTCTGCCACACCGCCGGCGCCTTGCCGGTCGAACTCGACCGTGCCAATGCCGATTTCGCTGTCGGCTGCACCTACAAATACCTCAATGGCGGCCCGGGCTCGCCGGCCTTCATCTACGCGGCCGAGCGCCACCATGGTGATATCAGGCAGCCGCTCAGCGGCTGGTGGGGCCATGCGCGGCCCTTTGCCTTCGAGCAGGGCTTTGCCGTCGGCAGCGGCATCCGCCGCTTCCTGTGCGGAACGCAGCCGGTGCTGTCGATGCGGGCGCTCAAGGGCGCGCTCGATATCTGGAACGACGTCGACATGGCGGCGGTGCGCAGAAAAAGCATCGCACTGACCGACCTGTTTATCCAGCTCGTCGAAGCCAGATGCGGCGCCTACGGCCTTGAACTCGAAAGCCCGCGCGACGGCAGCCAGCGCGGCAGCCAGGTGTCGTTCCTCCACCCGCATGGCTACCAGGTGATGCGGGCGCTGATCGAGCGCGGCGTGATCGGCGATTTTCGGGCGCCGTCGACCATCCGTTTCGGCTTCACGCCGCTCTATGTCGGTTATGGCGATGTCTGGCAGGCGGTCGAAGCGCTGGAGGATATTTTGCGCACCGGCGCCTGGCAGGACGCCCGCTTCGCGGTGAAGACCGCGGTTACGTGAGAAACTAGAGCAATTTCAGGAAAAGTGTGAAGCGGTTTTCCGTCCGAAATTGCGTCAATCAAAGAGCTAGAGCATTTCGCCGTTTCCGTTAAACGGTGAAATGCTCTAGAGCCGGGTGCGGACCGTCCAGAGCTCCGGAAACAGCACGACCTCCAGCATCTTCTTCAGATAGGAGGCGCCTGAGGTGCCGCCCGTGCCGCGCTTCAAGCCGATGATGCGCTCGACCGTGGTGACGTGGTTGAAGCGCCAGCGGCGGAAATAATCCTCGAAGTCGACCAGCTTCTCGGCCAGTTCGTAGAGCATCCAGTAGCGCTGCGGGTCGCGGTAGACGGTTTGCCAGGCAGCCAGCACTTCTTCGTTCTCGACGCGCGTCTCGCGCCAGTCCGTGCGACTGGCGTCGGCGCCGATGTCGAAGCCATTGCGCGCCAAAAGCAGAAGCGCCTCATCATAGAGCGACGGCGTGGCCAGGATGGCTTCCAGCCTGTCCGTAAGGTCGGGCCGGTGCTTGTGCGGCCCGAGCATGGCAAGGTTGCGGTTGCCGGCCATGAACTCGATAGCGCGGTACTGCCACGACTGGAAGCCCGAGGATTGGCCGAGCGCGTCGCGAAACTCGGTGTATTCGCTTGGCGTCATCGTGCGCAGCACGTCCCAGGCATTGTTGAGCTGCTCGAAGATGCGCGCGACGCGAGACAGCATCTTGAAGCTCGGTTCGAGGCGGTCGGCGCGGATAGAGCGGATCGCGGCGCCGATCTCGTGTAAAGCGAGCTTCATCCACAATTCCGATGTCTGATGCTGGATGATGAACAGCATCTCGTCATGGGCCGAAGACAGCGGCGCCTGCGCATCGAGCACCTTGTCCAGCTGCAGATAGTCGCTGTAGGACATCCGCTCCTTGAACGACATCTGCGCGCCATCGGACGCCGGATCGTGCGGCTTAATCAATTGCTCTTCTCCGCGCGCAACCGGAAGCGCTGGATCTTGCCGGTCTGGGTTTTGGGCAAGGCGTCGATGAACTTCACCGAACGCGGATATTTGTAGGGCGCGATCGTTGCCTTGACGTGGTCCTGCAGGCGTTTGACGGTCAATGCGTCCGGCGAAACACCTTGCACAAGCACGATATGCGCCTCGACGATCTGGCCGCGTTCACCGTCCTCGGCGCCGGTCACCGCGCATTCGGCGACGTCGGGATGCGAGAGCAGCGCCGCTTCGACCTCGGGGCCGGCGATGTTGTAGCCGGCGCTGACGATCATGTCGTCGGAACGCGCGGCGAAGTGGAAGAAGCCATCCTCGTCCTGCGTGAACGTATCGCCGGTGAGATTCCAGCCGTCGCGGACATAGTCCTTTTGCCTGGCATCGGCCATGTAGCGGCAGCCGGTCGGGCCGCGCACCGCCAGCCGGCCAGTAGAGCCGCGCGGCAACTCCCGCATCTCGTCATCGACGATGCGTGCCTGATAGCCGCCGACGGGTTTGCCTGTGGAGGCCGGCTTCATGTCGTCGAAGCGGTTGGAGATGAAGATATGCAGCATCTCGGTGGCGCCGATCCCATCGAGGATCGGCTTGCCGGTCTTCTCAGTCCATTCCTCGAAGACAGGCGCCGGCAGCGTCTCGCCCGCCGAAACCGCGACGCGCAGCGAGGACAGGTCAGCGCCTTGATCCATGGCCTTGAGCATGGCCCGATAGGCGGTTGGAGCGGTGAAGGAAATGGTCGCTTTGTAGGTCTCGATGATGTGGATCATGTTGGGTGGCGTCGCCTGTTCCAGCAACGTCGCCGCGGCGCCGAAACGCAGCGGGAAGATGGCGAGCCCGCCAAGACCGAAGGTAAAGGCAAGGGGCGGGGAGCCGACGAAGATGTCGTCGGGCGTCACCTCCAGGATTTCGCGGGCATAGGCGTCGGCGACGATCAGCAGGTCGCGGTGGAAATGCATCGTCGCCTTCGGCACGCCGGTGGTGCCGGAGGTGAAGCCGAGCAGGGCGACATCGTCGCGGCCGGTGTTGACGGCAGTGAAGGTGACCGGCTTGTCGAGGGCGGCGCGGTCGAGTTCCGCGTCATGGTTGGCCGTGCCGTCGAAGCCAATGACCTGCTTGAGATACGCACTGCCCTTGGCGCAGGCGGTCATCTCGTCCATCAGCCTTGTATCGCAAAGCGCAACCGTGATTTCCGCCTTGTCGACGATCTTGGCGAGTTCGCCGGCGCGCAGCATCGGCATGGTGTTGACGACCACCGCGCCAACCTTGGTGGCGGCCAGCCAACAGGCGACCATGGCCGGGTTGTTGGCCGAGCGGATCAGCACCCGGTTGCCCGGCTTGACGCCATAATTCTCGACCAGGGCATGGGCGAGCCTGTTGGTCCAGTCGGACAGTTCCTTGTAGGTGCGGCGGCGGCCATTGCCGATCAGCGCGGTGTGGTCGCCGAACCCTTTTTCGACCAGCCTGTCGGTCAATTCGACGCCGGCATTTATGTGGTCGGGATAGTCGAAGCCGTCGAGCAAAAACTCCGGCCATTGCTCCGGCGGCGGCAGGTTGTCGCGCGTGAATGTGTCGATATGCGCTGATGGCCCAAGCATTTTCGGCTGCCCCTGTCTGCCTCGCGCCCATGGCTGAACAAGGCGCCGGATCGCACCAGTCGAAATTTGTTTCAAGCCTAAAATGTTTTTAGGTCGCAGCATTGACGCCGCCCTGTTCGGCGGCCATTCCTGTCGACTGAACTGAAGCCATCCGGGAGGGATGCAGATGCTCCAACATCGTGTTGCCGATTGGGACAATGCCTACGCCAACGGCGACAACATTGCCGGCAGCAATCGCTGGCCGGCCGCGTGGGACACACCGGCACAGGCTTTTCGCGACACAATGTCGGCGTCCGGTCGGGCCAAGCTCGACATCGCCTATGGCGACAGCCCGCGCAACAGGCTCGATCTGTTCCTTCCCGATGTCATGCCCAAAGGGCTCGTCGTCTTCATCCATGGCGGTTACTGGAAGGCGTTCGACAACAAGCCATGGTCGCATCTGGCCAACGGCGCGGTTGCCAATGGCTTTGCCGTGGCAATGCCGACTTACACGCTTTGTCCCGACATACGCATTTCCGGCATCGTTAGGGAAATCGCGGCGGCGATCGGCAAGGCGGCGACGATGGTCGGCGGGCCGGTGATCCTGACCGGGCATTCCGCCGGCGGCCATCTCGCCTCCAGGATGGTGACGACAACGACACCCCTGGCCGCCGATGTGGCGGGCCGCGTGCGCAATGTCGTCTCGATCTCCGGCGTCCATGACCTGCGGCCAATCATGCGGACGGGGATGAACGCGACACTGGCCATCGATGAAGCGGAAGCACTGGCCGAAAGCCCGGTTCTGCTGCGCCCCATGCAGGGCGCGCGCATCACCTGCTGGGCCGGCGGCGGCGAGCGGGCGGAGTTCCTGCGCCAGAATGCGCTGCTTGCCAACATCTGGATCGGCCTCGGCGCCACGACCAGCACAGTGGTCGAGCCGGACCGGCATCATTTCAGCATCGTCGACGGGCTTGCCGATCCGACACATCCGCTGACGCGGACATTGCTGGCGGAGTAACAACCAGTCTTATCTCTTGGAATTAACGGCTTGGATCCGCGACCTTCAGCGCAACATCAGAACGCTGCAAGCAGCGCCTGCTTCTGCCGCCGGAGCGAAGGGCTCGCGCACGATCAGGCCGTTGGCGTCGGCCAGCATTCTCAGCATCGAGGAATCCTGGATGCCGAATGGTGTCGCCACCAATGCGCCGGCTTCTTCCCGGACCACGGCGCGCACATAGTCTTGCCTTAGATCATTGGCCGGCATCGCGGCGCCAAGCTGAGCCTGGCGGATGTCCTGCCGGTGGGGACGGCCGCCGAGCTGCGCCAATAGCGGCTTCAGGAACAATTGCGAGCAGACCAGGCTCGCCACCGGATTGCCGGGCAGGCCGATGCACCTGATATCGCCCAGCCGCCCGAACATCAGCGGCTTGCCCGGGCGCATGGCGAGCTTCCAGAAGTCGAGGTTCATGCCTTCGCCGGTCAGCACGTCATGAACGAGATCATGGTCGCCGACCGAGGCGCCGCCGAGCGTGACGATGACGTCGGCTTTCGCATCGACCGCCTTTTTCACCAGCGCCGCGATCGCTTCCTTGCGATCGGCCGCTATACCGAGATCGAGCGCGCGAGCGCCGACCGACTGCGCCACAGCAGCGACGCCATAGGCGTTGGACGAGATGATCTGGGCGGGGCCAGGTTCGCTGCCCGGTGGCAGCAATTCGTCGCCGGTGGCGATGATGGCGACCAGCGGCCGTTGCACCACGTTCAACCGGGGATGATTGGCCGACGCCGCCAGCGACAATGCAGCCGGATCGAGCACGCGGCCTTTCTCCAGCAGCACGTCGCCTTGGGCAAAATCCAGTCCAAGGCGGCGGATGTTGCGGTTCTTCGCCGTCGGTTCGGTGACCTCGATCCGGCCACCGCCGAGATCGCGAACATTTTCCTGGATGACGATCGTGTCTGCGCCTTCAGGCAGCGGCGCGCCGGTGAAGACGCGCACGGCCTCGGATTTACCCACTGTGCCGTCAAAGCCTCGCCCTGCGGGCGCCATTCCGATCACCGAAAGCCGCGCCGGGGCCGACGCCACATCCTGCGCCCGTGCGGCATAGCCGTCCATGGCAGATGCATTGAAAGGCGGCTGGGTACGCAGCGCCACGACCGGCTCCGCCAGCACCCGGCCGGCCGCATCCGCCAGCGCGACCCTTTCACCGGGCAACGCCACAGCGCCGTCGAGTAGGCGTTGAAGCGCCTCGGCGACCGGAACCAGCGCCATTTACGAACCCGCCTTGTAGTCGCCGGACTTGCCGCCGGTCTTTTCCACCAGCTGTATACCGGAAATCACCATGGCGCGGTCGACCGCCTTGGCCATGTCGTAAATGGTCAGGCACGCGACAGATGCCGCGGTCAGCGCCTCCATCTCGACCCCGGTCTTGCCGGTGACGCGGGCGAGCGCGGTGACCCTAAGGCCGGGCAGCGTGGTGTCCGGTTCGATGTCGACCGACACCTTGGTCAAAAGCAGCGGATGGCAGAGCGGAATCAGCTCATGCGTCTTCTTGGCCGCCATGATGCCGGCAATGCGCGCGGTACCCAGCACATCGCCCTTCTTGGCGTCGCCGTCGAGGATCATCTTCAGGGTTTCGGCCCGCATCGAGACAAAGCCCTCGGCGACCGCCGTGCGCGTCGTCTCCGCCTTCTCGCCGACATCGACCATGTTGGCCTCGCCCTTGGCGCCGAGATGGGTGAGGGCGGCTGCCATCCTCAGATGGCCTCTGCTTTCGCCTTGCCTGTCAAAAGCAGCCGCGTTGCCGCAGCGACATCCTCTTGCCGCATCAGGCTCTCGCCGACGAGGAAGGTGCTGATGCCGGTCTTTTGCATCCTGAAGCAATCGTCGTGGGTGAAAATTCCGCTCTCGCTGACCAGCAATCGGCCGCCCGGCACCATCGATGCCAGCCGTTCCGAGGTCTCGAGGCTGGTCTCGAATGTTCTGAGATTGCGGTTGTTGATGCCGATCAGCTGCGACGAGAGTTTTACCGCGCGCTGCGTCTCGGCCTCGTCATGCACCTCGATCAGCGCGTCCATGCCGAGTTCGAACGCGGTCGCTTCCAATTCGCTCGCCAAGGCATCATCGACGCTGGCCATGATGATCAGGATGGCATCGGCGCCCCATGCGCGAGCCTCGTAGACCTGGTAAGGGTCGAACAGGAAATCCTTGCGCAGCGCGGGCAGGGACACTGCCTTCCGTGCATTGGTGAGAAATTCCGGCGCGCCCTGGAAGGATGGCGCATCGGTCAGCACCGAAAGACAGGCGGCACCGCCTTTCTCATAGGCCTGCGCCAGTGCGGGCGGGTCGAAATCGGCACGGATCAAGCCTTTGGATGGGCTTGCCTTTTTGATCTCGGCGATCAGGCCGAAGCTGCCCGATCTGCGCTTCGCCTCAAGCGCCCTCCGAAAGCCACGCGGTGCGTCGGCATCCTTGGCTCGCGCCTTGATCTCGGCCAACGGTATCCGCGCCTTCGCCGCCGCGATCTCGTCGCGCTTGTAGGCCTCGATCTTGCGCAGAATGTCAGCCACGGCTCATCCGTTCGAAATCTCGACCAGCCTGTCGAGCACGCCCAGCGCCCGGCCGCTGTCGATGGCCTGTGTGGCCGCGGCCATGCCGTCGGCAAGCGTCGTCGCCTTGCCGGCCACCACCATGCCGGCGCCGGCGTTCATCAGCACCGTATCGCGATAGGCCCCGGCAGCACCTCTCAGCATGTCGCGCAACGCCGTGGCATTGTAGGCGGCGTCGCCGCCGCGCAACTCGTCCTTGGTGTGGCGCTGCAGGCCGACGGCTTCCGGGGTGAGCGTGAAATGGCGGATCTCGCCGCCGGCCAGTTCCGCCACCTGCGTTTCGCCGGTGGTGGTGATTTCGTCATAGCCATCCCCATGGACCACCCAGGCATGCTCGGTGCCCAACGCCTTCAATGTCTCGGCCACCGGCACGATCCATTCCGGCAGGAACACGCCGACCATCTGCCTGCTGACGCCAGCCGGATTGGACAGCGGTCCGAGCAGGTTGAAGATGGTACGCGTGCCGAGCTCGACGCGGGTCGGGCCGACATGCTTCATCGCAGGGTGGTGCGCCGGCGCGAACATGAAGCCGACGCCGGCCTCCTGGATGCAGCGGCCGATCACCTCTGGCAGGATATCGATCTTGACGCCGAGCGCGACCAGCACATCGGCAGCGCCCGTCAGCGACGACAGGCCGCGATTGCCGTGCTTGGCGACCGGCACGCCGCAGCCGGCAATGACGAAGGCCGAAGCGGTCGAGATGTTGACTGAATGCGAATTGTCGCCGCCCGTGCCGACAATGTCGATGGCGCCCTCAGGAGCTTCGACGCGCAGCATCTTGGCACGCATGGTGGCGACGGCGCCGGAAATCTCGCTCACGGTCTCCCCGCGCACGCGCAACGCCATCAGGAAGCCGCCGATCTGGCCCGGCGTCGCGTCGCCAGACATGATGATGTCGAAAGCTTCGCGCGCTTCCTCGAAGGTAAGCCCGGTTCCCGTGGCGACCTTGGCGATATGGGTCTTCAGGGCGCTCATTGGGCCAAGACGTTCATTGGGCTAAGGCCATTCATTGGGCGAGGGCTTGGGAAACGGCGGCCTGGTCGACGCTGACGGCGTACTGCGTCTGCAACTGCGCCACCAGCTGGTCGAGCAGATCGTCGGACATGCCTTGCGTGAAGGATTTTTGCGCATCGTCGGGTACCGAGCTGGCGTCGGCTCCGGCCGGCTCGAACACTTCGGCGACCTTGAACAGGATCTGGCCGTCGCCGGTGGGCGAGGGGATCAGCCCGGTGCCGCCTTCGCCGACCCCGAACATCGCAGCAGCACCCTCCTTGCCGAAATCGACATCGTCGGCCTCGCGCTTCACGCCGCGCTTGGTCTGCTTTTCAAGCTTCAGTTCGCCGGCGATGACGTCGAGTGTGGTGCCAGCCTTGAGGCGCTTGTCGAGTTCGTCTGCTTTCGCGGTCAGCCGCTTGGTCGTTTCCTCTGTCGTCCAGTCCGCCACCACGCGCTGGCGGACTTCGTCCAGCGTGCGGTCGCGAGCCGGCGTGATCGATGTCAGTTCATAGAACACGAAGCCGTTGTTAGGCGTGGTCAGGGCTTGATTCTCGGTGTTGGGCTCGGCCTCGAACACCGCCTTGATCAGGTCCGGCGATGCCGGCAGGTCCTTGATGATGGTGCCGTCCGGCTTGAGGCCGGTGCGGTCTATGGCCTCGACGGTGACGTCCTTGAGCTTCAGTTTGGCGGCGGCTTCGGCCAGCGTGCTGCCGGCGGCGCGGGTGTCTTCGTAGTTGTCGTGCACGTCGAGCAGGATGCGGCTTGCTTCGCCGAGCGCCAGATCCTTTCGGATCTGGTCTGACACTTCCGCCAGCGGCTTCACCGTTTCCGGTTTGATCTCGGTGACGCGCAAAAGCACCGGACCGAACGCGCCCTGGACGACCGGGCTGACTTCGTTGACGGCAAGCGCGAATGCGGCATCGGCGACCGCCTTGTCGGTGATCTTATCCTTGGAGAGCGTGCCGAGCAGCGTGTCGGCCGGGGTCTTGCCCTGCGCGGTGACGATCTTGTCGAAAGTGGCGCCCGTCTTCAGCGAATCGGATGCCGCCTTGGCGGCGTCCGCGGAAGGGAACACCAGCTGTTCGATGGTGCGCATTTCCGGCGTGGTGTAGCGGCCCTTGTTCTTGTTGTAGTCGTCGCTGACCTGCTGGTCCGTTACGGCGCTGACATCCATGATGTCTTCGGGCTCGAGCCGGACATAGGAGAATTTGCGGTATTCTGGCGCCGCGTAGGTTTTCTTGTTGGCCTCGAAATAAGCCTGAAGCACGCTGTCGGATGGCGCCTCGATGGGCTCCACCAACGCCTTTGGCAAGATCAGATAGTCGATGGTGCGGTCTTCGCCCCGATAGAGCGCAACTGCCTTGAAGAAGGTGTCCGGAGCCTTGAGGCCGTCCGAAACCGCTTCGACGATCTGCTGGCGCACCGCCACCTGAGCCCGGTTCTTCAGATAATCCTCCGGCCGCATTCCCAGTTCGCGCAGCCGGGATTCGAACAGCCGGCGGTCGAACTGGCCATTCGGGCCTTGGAAGGCGGGTTCCTGCCGCGTCAGTTCGGCCAGCCTGTCCTTGGAGAAGCCAAGCCCGAGCTTGCGCGCCTGTTCGTCAAGGACGGCGCCGGACACCAACTGAGCCAGCACCTGGTTGTCGATGCCATAGGCCTTGGCCTGGTCGCGGCTGATGCGCTGGCCGATCTGCTGCTGCAGCATGGCGATCTGGCGATCGTAGGCGAGGCGGTACTCGGTGATCGACACGGTGGTGCTGCCGGCGGTGATCACCGCATGATGGCCAGCCAGGAAGCCGCCCGTCATCCGCGTGGTGACGCCCCAGGCAAGGAAACTCAACACCAGCAGCGACAGCAGGGCTTTCGCGACCCAGGTGCCTGCCGCGCTTCTCAATATACCAAGCATTGTTACTTCCGATTTTTGCGCAGTTTTGCGTGCGCCCGAGTCTGAAACAAGCGCAATAGCGCCCTTCCGGCTCACTGTCGATTGCTTTGTGGCCTGATTTTGATAGGGAGGGCGAGACCCCAATGTCGCCCGGAGAACCAGATCCCCATGACGCCAGGAATTCGACCGCTCGTTGCCGGCAACTGGAAAATGAACGGCACCAGCGCTTCGCTGAACGAGCTCAGGATGATCGGCAACGGCTTCATGAGCGGGCTCGACGCAGAGACCGAAGCATTGGTCTGCGTGCCGGCGACCTTACTGTCGCGCGCCGTCGAAATCCTGTCGCGCACGCCGGTGCGGGCCGGTGGCGAGGACTGCCACATCAAGGAAAGCGGCGCCTTCACCGGCTGCGTCTCAGCCGAGATGCTGAAGGATGCGGGCGCCAGCCACGTCATTGTCGGCCATTCCGAGTGCCGCGAACAGCGCAGCGAGGACGATGCCATCGTCCTCGCCAAGGCCTCGGCGGCGTGGCGGGCAGGGCTCGTCGCCATCATCTGCATCGGCGAGACCAAGGCCGAGCGCGAAGCGGGCACAGCACTCGACGTGTTATCGCGCCAGGTCGCCGGCTCGGTGCCACCGAGCGCAACGCCCGCCAACACCGTTATCGCCTACGAGCCGGTATGGGCTATCGGCACCGGCCTGACGCCGACCGCCGAAGACGTGGCGGAGGCGCACGCGCATATCCGCCAAAAACTGGCGGAAGCGCTCGGCGCAGCCGTGGCCGGCAAGATGCGCATCCTCTATGGCGGCTCGGTCAAGGCGTCCAACGCTGTCGAACTGCTAGGCGTCAAAAACGTCGATGGCGCGCTGGTTGGCGGCGCCAGCCTGAAGGCGTCCGACTTTCTCGCCATCGCCGAGGCATACCAGAATATCTCGTAGGCCCCGGAATTTCGTTGCCGACCAGTTCGGTCATAGACTTATGAACGCAGCAGTTCGGCGGAAATCGTTGCAAAGGGCGCATTGCTTCCCATATTCCGGCCACGGGCTTGGAAATGCCGTTAAAGCATTGTATGGAGCCGCCTCCAAATCACCGGCCCTGATCGCCAGGGAGCGGCAGGGCTTGCCAGGATAAAATATGGAAACCGTACTGATCGTCATCCACCTCATGGTCGTGCTCGCCCTTGTCGGCGTGGTGCTGCTGCAACGCTCCGAAGGCGGTGGTCTCGGCATTGGCGGCGGTTCCGGTTTCATGACCGCGCGTGGCGCCGCCAATGCGCTGACGCGGGCGACGGCGATCCTGGCCGCGGCCTTCTTCGTGACGTCGCTGACACTCTCGATCGTTGCCCGCTATGGCGAAAAACCGATCGACATTCTCGACCGCGTGCCGGCCGACAGCGGCAACGGCGTGCTCAATCAGTTGCCCGGCACGACGGCGCCGACGCCGCCTTCGGGCAACACCGCACCGGCCGCGCCCGCGGCCAACGGCGCCGCCACCACGCCGCCCGCCACCACGGCCCCGGCGACGGCTCCATCTCCGGCGACGCCACCTGCAACCGATTCGGCTACGCCGCCGGCTACCAATGGCGTTACCTTGCCGGTGACACCGCAGGTTCCGAACCAGTAGTCGGTAGCGTCAGATGCCGCGATCTGTTGTTGTTTCAACACAGTCGCGGCAAATGGCACACGATCACGAAGATTCGACCGCACCCCGTGCTTGAGGCCCGTACGCCACTTCGATTATAGATTGCCGGCGGCACTTTCTGCGCCCTTGGGGGGCGCCGGGCGACGCCGTGGGCAACAAGCATTGAACGATCGGATCTTCGCCATGCAGCTTCGCAGCTTCATTTTCATGGGGTTTTGTGCCGTATTCGGCATGAGCTCCGCGGTCTTCGCCGGCACTCCGGCAATGACCTCACCGCAGGCGGTTGGCAAAACCGCTGTCATCAACGTCGCCGCCAAGAGCGATGCGACGCAGCTGAAGCTTCTCAAGAAGAAGAAAAACCCGAGCCCGGATGATCTGGCTCAGATCAGCAAGCTCGAAGACAAGATCGCCGCCGACAGGGATCTCGCCCGCGTCAAGGCGCTCGAGGCCCGCAAGCTGGCGATGCGCGATGCGGCGAAAGCCAGGGCCGATGCCCAGCGCCAGGCGTTCCTGGCAAGCAAGGGCAAGCCGGTCGTGGTTGCCGACGCCAAGCCAGGCAAGAAGACCACCAAGATCATCGCTCCGGTTGACCCGATCGCGCCGATCGAGCCGATCGAATCGGCTGAACCGCTTCCGGCCGAAGCGATGAATATCGCGCTGACCGGCAACAATGGCGAATTGCGCAGCGAGGCCCCGGGCCAGAAGCCGACGAGCGGCGGACTGTTCGCCGGCCTGTTCGGCGGCACGTCCTCTGCCTCGTCGATTGCCTATCTCCCCGAAACGCGCGCGCTCGACCAGGCTCTCGCCAAGCGGCAAGCCAAGAAGCAGTTCAAGGTGAAGCCGGAATTCGTGCCGCAGGACGTCGAATTCAGCGGCTATGAGCCGGGTACGATCGTCATCGATACCAGCGCGCGCCGCCTCTACCTCGTCGAATCGGCTTTCACCGCCCGCCGCTATGCGATCGCGGTCGGCCGCGAAGGCCTGCAGTTCAAGGGCAAGGTTGCCGTTGGCGACAAGCAGGAATGGCCGCGCTGGATCCCGACGCTCGACATGCAGAAGCGCGAACCCAAGCATTATGGCCAGTACAAGGACGGCATGCCCGGCGGCGGCCAGAACCCGCTCGGCGCCCGCGCCATCTATCTCTACGACGGCAAGAAGGACACGCATCTGCGCATCCACGGCACCATCGCGCCGCAGTCGATCGGAACCAGCGCTTCCAATGGCTGCTTCCGCATGATCAACGAGCACGTCATGGACCTCTACAGCCGCGTCAGGGTCGGCACCAAGGTCGTCATCATCTGACGCTTTCACAAACCTGCCGAAAGGGCCGGCTTTTGCCGGCCCTTTTGTTTTGACCAAAACACCAGTCTCGAACCTCGGGACTATCGCGCCTTCTCTGGAAAAAGCCTCAGCGGCGGTTTTTTCTCTGGCGGAATCAATTCGGCCGCGTTAAGCGATGACTCCCATGGCGCGATATGTATTCATCACAGGCGGCGTGGTTTCCTCACTTGGAAAAGGCATCGCTGCAGCGGCCCTTGGGGCTCTCTTGCAGGCGCGAGGCTATCGCGCACGCATCAAAAAGCTCGATCCCTATCTCAATGTCGATCCCGGAACGATGTCGCCTTACCAGCATGGCGAGGTTTTCGTCACCGATGACGGCGCCGAGACCGATCTCGATCTTGGCCATTACGAGCGCTTCACCGGCCGCTCGGCCAACCAGCAAGACAACATCACCACCGGCCGCATCTACAAGAACATCATCGAGCGCGAACGGCGCGGCGACTATCTCGGCGCCACCGTGCAGGTCATTCCGCATGTCACCGATGAGATCAAGAATTTCGTGCTCGACGGCAATGACGACTATGATTTCGTGCTGTGCGAGATCGGCGGTACGGTTGGCGATATCGAGGCGATGCCGTTTCTCGAGGCTATCCGCCAGCTCGGCAACGATCTGCCGCGCAACAACGCCGTCTATGTCCACCTGACCTTGATGCCTTACATCCCCACGGCCGGCGAGTTGAAGACCAAGCCGACCCAGCATTCGGTCAAGGAACTGCGCGGCATCGGCATCGCGCCCGATATCCTGCTGGTCCGCGCCGACCGCGCCATCCCCAAGGAAGAGCGCAGAAAACTGTCGCTGTTCTGCAATGTGCGCGAGAGCGCCGTCATCCAGGCGCTCGACGTGCCCCACATCTATGACGTGCCGATGGCTTACCACAAGGAAGGGCTCGATTCGGAAGTGCTGGCCGCCTTCGGTATCGATCCGGCGCCGAAGCCGCGCATGGAGCCCTGGCAGGCCGTGTCCAACCGCATCCACAATCCGGAAGGCGAGGTAACGATCGCCATTGTCGGCAAATACACCGGCCTCAAGGATGCCTACAAATCGCTGATCGAGGCTTTGTCGCATGGCGGCATGGCCAACCGCGTCAAGGTCAAGCTCGACTGGATCGAGAGCGAGATTTTCGAGAAGGAAGACCCGACGCCGTGGCTGGAAAAGGTGCATGGCATCCTGGTGCCCGGCGGCTTCGGCGAGCGCGGCTCGGAAGGCAAGATCCTGGCGGCGAAATTCGCCCGCGAGCGCAAGGTGCCGTATTTCGGCATCTGCTTCGGCATGCAGATGGCCTGCATCGAGGCAGCGCGCTCGCTGGCCGGCGTCGAACACGCCTCGTCGACCGAATTCGGTCCGACCGACGAGCCGGTCGTCGGCCTGATGACCGAATGGCTGAAAGGCAACATGCTGGAGAAGCGCCGCGAAACGGGCGATCTCGGCGGCACCATGCGGCTTGGCGCCTATCAGGCTGAACTCGCCAAGGGTTCGAAGATCGCCGACATCTATGGCGACACCCAGATTTCCGAGCGCCATCGCCACCGCTACGAGGTCAATATCGACTACAAGGAGCGGCTAGAAGATTGCGGCCTGGTGTTTGCCGGCATGTCGCCCGACGGTGTGCTGCCGGAAACCGTCGAATATCCCGACCATCCCTGGTTTATCGGCGTCCAGTATCACCCGGAGCTGAAGAGCCGGCCGCTGGAGCCGCATCCCCTGTTCGCCAGCTTCATCTCGGCCGCGGTGGACCAGTCGCGGCTGGTATAAGCAGGCCGCGTTGCCATGCAAACCTATGTTGCGCTGCTCTACAGCATTATCCTCGGCGAAGGCCGCCGGGTCGTCATGGCCGACCTCAAGGCGATGGCTGAACAGCTTGGGCTGAAGAACCCGCGCACCCTGGTGGCGACCGGCAATCTGGTCTTCGAGACACGGGCGACTGGTATCGCCAAGCTGGAACAGCAGTTGGAAACGGCCTTCGAAAAAACCTTCGGCCGCAATGTCGTCATCATCGTGCGCACTGCCGAGGATTGGCTGAAACTTGCCGCCGGCAACCCATTCCCGGCCGACTCTGCCGAGGCAGGCGATCAGGTGGCCGTGCGGGTGATGCGCGAGCCAGCGCCAGCGGATGGTGTGGCCGCGCTCCAGGCCTATGCCGCCGAGGACGAGAGGGTGGCTTCGGTCGACGGCGACATCTGGGTCGTCTTTTCGCGCCAGCGGCCAAGCTCGCGGCTGCTCGCTGCCATGAACCACAAGCGCATGGGCATCGGCACCGCACGCAACTGGAACACGGTGCGGAGGTTGGCTGAGATGGTGGAGTAGGGAGTAGGGAGTAGGGAGTAGGGAGTAGGGAGTAGGGAGTAGGGAGTAGGGGTATTATTCCCTACTGACTACTGACTACTGACTACTGACTACTGACTACTCCCTATCCCTCAATTTCACGCCTTCGCCGTCCTGGCCCCTGCGCCAAGGGCGGCGGTGCGAAGGACGTAGTAGATGACCCCTGCAATGCCGACGCCGAAAAACCAGCCATAAACGCCCCACCATGCCGGCAGCAAATTGGTGAAGTTCGGCAGGACCGAGGAGAAGATGGCGCCGATGCCGGCTGCTATGAAGGCGTTGACGTGCCAGCCGCCCTGGAAGCGGAACTCGCCATCTTCGCGGTACAGTGCCTCGACGTCGACCTCGCCCTTCCGGATCAGATAGTAGTCGACCATCATCACCCCGAAGATCGGCCCCATCGTCGCGCCGATGACGTTGACGAAAGATGCGGCACTGCCTTCCCACGGCGCGAAGGGATAGAGCACCAGCGCGATAACAGCTGCGATATAGCCGCCCTTCTTGAAGTCGATCTGCCGGGGAAAGACATTGGAGAAGTCGAAGGCCGGCGAGACGAAGTTTGCCACCACATTGATGCCGAGCGTCGCCACGGCAAAAGTCAGGGCTGCAAGCGCTGCCAGGAACCAGCTGTCGAATTTCGCCGAGATCTGGTCGGGATGCAGAAGCACTTCGCCATACACGTCGAAGGCAGCGATGGTGGTCACGCCGGCGACCAGCGAGAACAGGATGAGATTGATCGGCAGGCCCCAGATGTTGCCCTTGCGCAGCGATGCCTTGTCTGGGGCATAGCGGGCGAAATCGCAGAAATTGAGATAGAGCGCTGAGAAATAGGTGACCCAGATCGCCGCCACCGCAAACAGCGACGTCCAGGAGCCAGGGGTTCCGGGTACGCCGGCATCCTTTGTCTTGTCGAGCAGCACATCCATCGGGATGTCGCTGGTGAAGGCAAATCTCCCGGATTTTACACAGAGATAGATCGCCAGGATCAACATCATCACCCACACCGCCGGTCCGGCCCAATCCTGGAAGCGGCGCACCGTTTCCATGCCGTTCTGGATGATCAGCAATTGCAGTGCCCAGATGACCACAAAACAGATCACTTCCAGACCCGTGTGGCCGAGGAAATGCGTGTTGGCGTTGAAATCGGCGAACCATTGCGAGCGGATCAGCAACGCCACGATCGCGCCCGATGCCGCCGCCGTCTGCGCGCCGTACCAGAAGCAGGCGACGATGGCGCGCACCAGGGCCGGAATGTTGGCGCCCCAGATGCCGAAGGAGGCGCGCGCCAGCACGGGGTAGGGCACGCCGGTCTTCACGCCGGCATAGCCGACCATGTTCATCAGCGCGTAGATGATCAGCGAACCGATGCCGATGGCGATGATGAAATTGACGAAGCCGCCGCAAAACAGGAACAGGCTTGCGGCGAGATAATAGCCCCAGAGGCTGTGGACGTCCGACGTCCAGACGTTGAAGATCGAGAACGGCCCCCAGTTTCGGACTTTGGCCGGAGCCAGATCCTCATTGTATAGATCAGGTGATGCGCCTTGTATGGTCACTGCGATGTCCTCCCCTTGATGCCGCACGCGCCCTCACGCGTCGACTGCGCAGGTTATGCCTGACGCAGGGGAACCGGCAAGCAATCCATTTGCCGGCTTTGGCCTTAAAGATATTCAATGAGAACAGCGCTTATCGATCGGCTTTTGGCGAAGGTCGGCGCAAACGCGGCGAATCTTGATTCGATCCGCAGGCGGCAGCGATCAGGACGCTTTGCGGTTGAGAGCCGGTGATGCGTCGAAATTGGCGGCAAGCCAAGCTATCGCGCAGGTGACATCATCGAGCCTGTATTGGGCCACGGTCGGCCCACGCGGCTTGACCCGGATCGAGATGCCGCCGGCCTCGTTGATCGCCTCGAAACCGTTTTCGTCGGCGGTGTCGTCGCCGAGAAAGACCGGTCGCCGTCCGGCAAAGGGCGGGATTGCCATGAAACGCCGCACGGCAGCGCCCTTGGCCGCTTCGAGCGGCATGAGTTCGACGCCGGCGTTGCCCGGGATAACCCGATAGCCCTTGGGAAGCTCGGTCAATGCCTGTTCGGCAAGATGCGTTGCCCTGGCCAGCAGATGCGGCGCCGCACGCGTATGGATGGCGAGGATCGGACCCTTGCGCTCGATATGAACAAGGCCGTCATCGAGTTCGGCGTCGATGGCGTCGGCAAGGGCAGCGATATCGGCGGGAGCATCCGCGGTAACGACCGGGCCGTCCGGCGTCAGCCGGTGTTCCAGCCCATAGAGACCGGCAACACGCAGCTTCAACGGATGAAACAGGCGGTCGGCGCCCTCGACCGAGCGGCCGGTGATAAAGGCGACGGCGCCGTCCAGCCGTTTGTCGACGGCGCCGAGGAGGTTGCGCAGTTCGTCGCTCACGGACACGGCGTCGGGGTGCGCGGCGTGCTCCAGCAACGTGCCGTCGATGTCGAGGAAAAGCGCCCATTGTCCTTCCGGCAGGTCGGGTGCGGTTGGCAGGCCCGGTGCTTTCGACAGGCTATTCATGACGCCACCTTCCGCATGCGGTCGAACAGTGAGACGATGTTGCTGCCGGTGTTTGCGGGCCGCTCGGCGACACTTGTCGCTCTTTCGAGGTCGCCGCGTTTGCGCAGGCGCGCCGCATCGAGCAGCATGCTGCCGGCCCAGCGAAAGACATTGTTGTCGCGCACTATTTCGCGCATCGGGCGCATGCGCTCGCGTTGTTCGTCCGGTGACATGGTCAGCGCCTGCAGCAGCACCTGGCTCATCATCGCCGCGTCGTAAGGATTGACGATCAGTGCTTCCAGCAGTTCGCGCGACGCGCCGGCAAACGTGCTGAGCAACAGCACGCCCTGTTCGTCGTCACGCGCGGCGACGAATTCCTTGGCTACGAGGTTCATGCCGTCATGCAGGCTGGTGACCATGCAGATGTCGGCGGCGCGATAGATCTCATAGACCTGTTGCTGCGAATGGTGCTCAGCCACCATGACCACGGGCTTGTAGCCGTCATGACCGTAGCGCTGGTTGAGCTCGTTGGCATAACGCAGGCATTCATCGTGCAATTGCTGGTACGCCGGCAGCGTGCCGCGGCTTGGGGCAGCAATCTGCAGGAACACTACCTTGCCGATCCACTCGGGGTGGCGCGTAAACAATTCGTCCAGCGCATGGAAGCGGTCGAGGATGCCCTTGGTGTAGTCCAGGCGCTCGACGCCGACGCACAGCTTGACGTCCGCCGACAGGCCGAACCGCTCACGCAGGCGGGCGCGGCTTTCCTCGACCGGTGGCAGTTTGGCCAGGAGTTCGGCCGGCCATTCGATGGAGATGGGATAGGCGTGCACCAGTGTCGTCCGCCCGCCATACGAGATCGCGGCGTCGGCGCGCTCGATCCGGCTTTCCAGGAACCTGTCTACGCTTTCAGTGAAATTATTGGCATGAAACTGGGTGTGAAAGCCGATGATCGAGCTCCCGAGCAGTCCATCAAGAACGCGTTCGCGCCATGGGCAGATGCTGAACACTTCGGAGTTCGGCCACGGGATGTGCCAGAAGGTGATGATGATCGCCTCCGGCAGGCGCTCGCGGATCATGCGCGGCAGGAGCGCGAAATGGTAATCCTGAACCAGCACGATCGGCCGCTCATTGCGCGCCTCGGCAACCACCATATCGGCGAATTTGCGGTTGACGGCCTCATAGGCCTCCCAGTCCGAGGCACGGAAGACCGGCCGTGTGAAGGCGATATGGCAGAGCGGCCAAAGCCCTTCATTGGCAAAGCCGAGATAATAGCCCTGGTATTCGTCGTCGCTCAGCCACACGCGGCGCAGCGTATAGGACGGATTGTCCGGCGGCACCTGAACCCGATCGTTGCTGTCGACCGTCAGACGATCCGCAGTTCCGCCGCCATAGGCGATCCAGGTGCCGCTGCAGGCGCGGGTGATAGGCTCAAGCGCCGACACCAGGCCGCTGGCCGGCACCAGAAGCTCGACGCCGTCGTCCTTGATGTTGTGGATATAGGGTTCTCGGTTCGAGACGACGATGACCTGCGCGTCCGGCAGGTCGTCGGCAAGTATCTTGCGCAAGGTGTCGGGCGACCAGTTCACCAGCGCCGCGTCGGGAGATTGTCCGTTCTTCTCGAACTCCCGCAAGACCTTGCGCGTCGCTTCCGATGCGACGTCCTCGCCGGCAGTCGGTGCAACCGTCAAGCTATGGCTACGACGTTGCCTGGAGATCGATAACATAACGGCTAGAATCGAAAGGCCAAGGCTTGCAAGGATCAAGACCCAGAGCAGGGCCATGCCATAATCAGTCATTCCAATTCCAACTCAATTTTGGCCGCCAGGGCCTTTTTCTTCATGGTTCGATTTGAGTGTTCGCAGCCGACGATCGCCCGTGAGAACCTGTGTTTTTCGCAACGCACAAACCCTGGGTTCGGTTCCCGTTGAAGGCCGTTCAGATCATGTCCGCACGATCAGCGGAACCAGCCCTTCATGGCGGTCGGCGAGAAAGGCGACGACGCGGTCGCCGACGCGCTGGAAGGTAAGATCGACCCTCTTTTCGCCGACACCCAGATGCCTGAGCGTCAGCGTATCGATGCCGATCGGCAAACGGGGTCGAGTGACGTGGATTTCGCCGTTCCAGCCGTCGATTTCCAGACCGAGGCACGCCTGCATCAGCATGAAGGCCGAGCCTGCCGACCACGCTTGCGGCAGGCAGGCGACGGGGTAGGCGATCGGCGCTTCGCCCGGCGAGCGGGTGAAACCGCAGAACAGTTCCGGCAGTCGCATGTTGAAATGCACTGCCGATTCGAACGTACCGCTCATCAGCCGCACCACGCTGTCACGCTCGCCGAACCGCGCCAGGCCGGCGCCGCACATCGCCGTGTCGTGCGGCCAGATGGAACCATTGTGGTACGACATCGGGTTGAACAGCACAGCATCGTCGGAAAGCGTTCGCACCCCCCAGCCGGAGTGGAAGGAAGCCGAAAGCAACTGGTCGGCGACCATCTTAGCCCGCGCCGGTTCGGGCAGGCCGACATAGAGCAGGTGTCCGGCATTCGAGGTGCGCACCTTGCACGGCTCTCCGGCGCCGTCGATCGCCAGCGCATAGAACCCGAGATCGTCCAGCCAGAAATCACGCTCGACGGCGATCCGCATCTCTTCGGCGCGATTTTCCCAGTGCTCGGCCTGCGCGAACTCGCCCCGGCGGCGGGCGAGAGCGGCAAGGCCCCTGAAGGCGGCGAAGACATAACCCTGCACTTCGACCAGCGCGATCGGCCCCTTGGGGATGCGCCCGTCGGCGTGGAAGACGGAGTCGAAGCTGTCCTTCCAGCCCTGGTTCGCAAGGCCGGATTCGGCAGCGCGCTGATAGGTGACGAAGCCGGTTGCGCGGCTCGCCTCTTCCGTCCACTTGGCGGCGGCGCAGAGAGACGGCCACAGGCTGGCGATGAAGTCCATGTCGCCGGTGCGTTCGGCATAGGCGCAAGCGAGGTGGATGTAGAGCGGCGTGGTATCGACGCCGCCATAGTAGCGGCCGAAAGGCAGTTCCTGCAGCGCCACCATCTCGCCCTTGCGCGTCTCGTGCATGATCTTGCCGGGCTGCGAGTCGCTGAAAGGCGATGTCTCGGTCGCCTGGTGCTGGGCGAGGAAGGCAAGCACGCCGCGCGCCAGGCCGGGGTTGAGCCATAGCATCTGCAGCGCCGAGATGACGCCGTCACGGCCGAAGGCCGTCGAAAACCAGGGGATGCCGGCATAGGGGTAGGGGCCGGTCGACAACTCGGTGGTCAGCAAGGCGACATCCGCGCGGGCGCGTTCGACCCAATCGTTGAAGACGCGACCCGAACTGTGCACCGTCGCGCCATGGCGGCGCTTGGCCCGCATGCCGAAACGGGCGCGCGCCGCGGCCGCCCGGAAGCGGTCGCGGTCGGGCGTTTCGGTCAGTTCCGCGCCGGCCTCGACGTAAAGCATCTTGCTGCTGCGCTTGGTCACTGCGATGAGGAAATCCGCGCGCTCGGCGCTCAACTGGTCTGGCGGCTGCGAGAACGAGATCGCCGACACCCGCGCCAGCCCGTCCAGTCCGTCATAGCGCAGCAGCACCGAGGCAGGCGCGATCTCCGCTGCATGCGCCATTCCGCGCTTCGGCCGGGTCGAACCGCGCACCTCGAACATGTCGCGGAAATCGGCGGCAAAATGCAGCGAGACGCGGATTGCCGAATGCTCCTGGCTGTAGTTGGAAAGGGTGATGCGCTCGAACAGCCGGTCCTGCCACAACAGCCTGACGCGCTCGATATGGATGGCGCCCTGCGGGATGTCGCGGCCACCGACGCTTTGCATCGGCAAATTGGTCATATTGCTGGTGAACAGCACATTGTCCTGGCTGAGCGAGGCGCCGAGCAGCGATGTCTGCCGGCCGCCGACGGTGAGCCTGAACTCCGACAGCACCCGGGTGTCGTCACGGAAGAAACCGTCGCCCGCACCCCTGATATCGCCGTAGGCATCGGCCACGGCAAAACAGTCGCCTTGCTTTAGGGCAAACAGCCGGTGCGGCTCGCGCGGCGCGGTTTCGTCCAGGGAGGCAAGGGCCACGGCAGGGTCGAGCTTGCGCTCGTCAAGTTCGGTCATCAGTCACAAATCTCTGTTTCGGGCTCGGAACGTCCGCCGTCGTTCACGACGCTTTCGATTCAGCCGGGGCGCCGATGAGACGCGCATAGGCAGTGAGATAGTCGCGCGCCATCCTGTTGGCGGAGAACCGACTTTCGAAGACGGCGCGCACCTTTCGCCGGTCGAGTTGCAGCAAGGCCGGCACCGCGGCGACCGCGGCGTCGAGAGAATCGACGACAAATCCGGTAACGCCATGGTCGATGACTTCCGGCAACGCACCGCAGTTCCAGCCGATGGTTGGCGTACCGCACGCCATCGCCTCGATCGCGGCAAGGCCGAACGGCTCGGGCCAGTCTATCGGAAACAGCAGACCAGCGGCATTGCCGAGGAATTCAGTCTTCTCACTCTCGGCGATCTCGCCGACATAGTCGATGCGGTCGCCATCGATCAACGGCTCGATCGTCTCATGGAAATAGGCGCGATCATCGTCGCCGATCTTGGCCGCCAGCTTGAGTTTCATGCCCGAGCGCAAGGCGATGTCGATGGCCCGGTCCGGCCGCTTGTCGCGCGAAAGCCGGCCGAGAAAGGCGAGGTATGGTTCGCCTGCCGCCGTCTCGAAGGTCGGCTGATAGAGACCCGTCGGCAGCCCGTGATGGATGGTGGCCAGCCAATTGGCATTCGCAAGCCCGGTCTTCTGGCTATGCGAGATCGAGATCAGCGGAAAGCGCGGAAAACGCTCATAGGCTGGCGCCAGATCGACATAATCGAGCCGGCCATGAGGCGTTGTCACCGTCTTGTCCGGCATGGTCTCGAAGAACGAGAAATGCAGGAAATGGCTGAGATGAAAATGAATGATATCAAAGTCGTGGGCTCGGTTCCTCACATCGGCAAGCATCGCAAGATGCGCCGCCGTGTCCGATTTCAGTGGACGCGGATCGAGGCGTAGCGCGCGTTCGCGACCTGGTATCAGTCTGGCCGACGTCCGGCTGTCGCCGCTGGCGAACAGCGTCACCTCATGGCCGAGTTCGACCAGCCCTTCGGTCAGATAGGAAACGATGCGCTCGGTGCCGCCATAGAGAAGGGGTGGCACCGATTCGTGCAAAGGGGCGACATGGGCTATGCGCATGGTTTGAACGTGTCCCTCAAGGCAATCACGAGAGCGAAATGCATCAGCCGGCCTAACGTTCCGGACAAAAGCGGGCGTCGGCAACCCAAGCCCACCAGCGCAGATTTTTTTGCAATAAGCGGAACAAACGCGCCATCCGCGAATTTAGTAGGGTTGGTTCGCGCTGCGGCCGACCAGGGAGAGAACAAAATGGACCGCTTGCATTTCTTTACGCCCGTGCGCATTGCGCGCGGGCAGGGACACCCCGTCGAGGAAGTCGATAGCGTTGCCGAAGCGATGGTCTTTTTGCAGAAATGGCCATTGGGACGGCGTGGGCCTGTGTATCAGTGCGCCGTGAATTGCTGCTCCGCGGCCCTGTCGGGCAGAATGTCGGCCGAAGCAGCCAGGAAGGCGTTTACGGGCTTTGCCCGCATCACCCGGCTGCTCGATGATGACATGGCCCTGCCGATGGGCGGCGAAAGCATGGCGGAAGTCCACGCGCTGAGGCGCTAGGCGCCGGTCCAGCCATTTGGCTATTGAACACCCGGGCTTTGGCGGCGCGGGCATCATCTTTTCCGCACCGGAGTATTCCGGCGCGGCCCTTCACCTCATGGGCCACACTGTGCTTTCATGCGGCGTTTCGCATGACCGGTGGGTGACGACCATCCACAGGCGGCCCGAACGTGGAGGGGTAGACAATGCCGAGACTGATCCTGGGAACACTCGGCGCTATCGTCATCGCCCTCATCTGGGCGGTCTTTGCCAGTTTGATGGGCGCGCCATCGATCGTGATCACGGTCGGCGCGGTCGCCATTGGGGCCGGCGTCTACACCTACGTCGACCGACGCTCGACTTGACGCGTCCCCGGTCTGCCGCGCGCTCGACCAATTGCACGCCGGTGTTTGACGCGCGCGGCAGTCGCGGCGGGCATTCTTCAAAGATGAGCTTGCTGGCCGCATAGAGAGCCAAGGCGCAGACAGGGCGCCACACGTCGGACCGGGCTCCGCGAGAACTTGGGAGAGATCGTCAAAGATCTTTCAATCCGGCCAATGTAGATCGAAACGGCGAATCTGTGGATTTCCGGTGGAACATCGTCGCCTCGAAACACTTCGGGCGTTGCACTGCCCCATCAGTGCACGTTCCCTTGTTCTGTTGGAACTGGCCGGCTGCCGAAAGGTGGCCGGCTTTTTTGTATATTAGCGGAACCTGAAATTACGGGGCTTGTTCTGCATGCGGCAGCGAGCCCCTCGCTGCTGGTCGAGGGCCGTAACCCTTGGCCGGGCCCGCATCGCTCCGCCAGTGGTGCGGGCCCACGGCCTCCGGTTTTTCCGGGCGTCTCGACTCGCTGATCCTCACCCTGGTCCGGCTATGCATGTCACTCAAAAAAAGGCTCGGTTGTGAGACAATGACATGCACACGCGGCGCGCTTTAGCACAATCATTCACAAAGCCGTGGGTTCAACTGTTGCTACCCTTCTTGGCTGGATTGTGCGAATGATGACTGTCCTTTTCACCGCCACCCCCTGAAACTCGGCTTTTGGATCGACGGTCTTCATCCGCCGGGGGTTTGTTGACCTGCAGGGGTTTTCTGGCGTTCTCGTGCGATGCGCCTGGCCCGCCCTGCCGGATCGTGTTCGGGTGTTTCTTCGATGTGGACATGATCACCGATCCTGCTGACGGCCCTGATGAGTGGTGTTGACCTTGGTGTTGGCTTGCTGCCCTTGGCGCTCCGGATCCGGCGCTCCGTGAGTGCCGTGCTGGGCATCATCGTGGCTAACCTGTCGCCCTTCTCCTCGACCCTTCTGGCTCTGGTTCTCAGGCGGCACGGGCGGCATTTTGCTCGACATCTGCATCTCCTTGGGTTGCTATCGTGACTCAAAACCGTGATCGTGGGGGGAAGTTCCGTCTGCTTCGTCAGCACCTGTGCTTTTCGGTGCCGACGGAATCTGACTCCCAACGCGGATTTCAAGGAACGGCAGCGGCCCGCCCGCGTCGCCCTGCCAGTGGTGCGGGCCTGCAATATAAATCCTAAGCCTGGGCTGCTATCGCTGTTTATTGCGAGCTTGCGGCGACTTGCGTAGCGGGCCGCCGTGGCTTTCAGGGGACAGCGTGTTGTATCCGGTCGATCTGGAGCGACCGAAATACAGTGCTTGACCACGTTGCTGACATGATCGGTGAAGAGCGCGGTGTCGCGCCTGGATCGCGGCAGCAGCCTCTGGTCCGATCTGCCTGCAGCTGATGGCAGCTAAAACGACGTCAAAAGACCTAAGCCTCTTTGATCGCCCTCGCTGCTCGCACGAGCGATGACCAGTCAGCTCCCATGGCTGCGACAAGGTCTCGAGCATCTTCGTCTGATATTCCGGTACGGTCTACGAGCTTCCGTGCCAGCAATTCGAATGCCAATTCTATGATCGTCATAGCTCAGCCCCTACGAGAGTGCCCGTGACGATAGCTTGCAAATGGGTCTTCCGCATTTGCACATGTTAAGCGACCATCACGAATGTCTCATGTACCGCAGAATGTCTGCAGGACGCGCTCATCCGGGCGTGGCGGCTCAGCAAAGCGTTCCATTCCCGGCTGCTCATCGAAGGGACGGCTGACGACCGCCAGAATCTCCTCGAACGGTCTGAAGTCGCCGCCCAACGCCGCCTGGATCATCGCCTCGATGCGATGATTGCGGGGGATGAATTTGGGATTGACCGATTGCATGGCAGAACGGCGCGTGGCCGTGTCGCCCTCGCTTGCGATGCGCTGGCGCCACCGCGCCGACCAGGCATCGAATGCACCTGGATCCTTAAACAACTGCCGCGCCGTGCCTTGGCCGTCCGCAGCGTCGAGGTCATCGCCCAGGCGCCGGAAGCCGAGCGTAAAATCCGCTTCGCCGCGAGCCAGCACATCCAGAAAGTCGGCAGCGAGCTGCAAGTCGCCTTCCGCTTCGGTCAGCAGTCCGAGTTTTCTGCGGAAGCCGCGCTGCAACACAGCCTCATAGGAGGCCTGGAACGACCTCAGCACCTCTTCCGCTTCAGACACTGCTTCATTCTCGTCCGTGCTCATGAGCGGCAGCAGGGTCTCGGCAAAGCGCGCAAGGTTCCATGTGGCGACACGAGGCTGGTTGGCATAGGCATAGCGACCGGCGCGGTCTATCGAACTGAACACCGCGCTGGGGTCGTAAGCGTCCATGAAGGCGCATGGGCCATAGTCGATCGTCTCGCCCGAGATCGACATGTTGTCGGTGTTCATGACGCCATGGATGAAGCCGACCAGCATCCAGCGCGCCACCAGGTCCGCCTGTGCGGCGACAACGGCCTCCAGCAAAGCCCGGTACGGCCGTGCTTCCCCCGCCAGCTGTGGGAAGTGACGCTGAATGGCATAGTCGGCCAGTATCTTGAGCGCCTCGGTGTCGTGGCGCGCGGCGAAATATTGGAACGTGCCGATCCTGATATGGCTTGCCGCCACCCGTGTCAGGACGGCGCCGGGCAGCCGGACCTCGCGATAGACCGGGTCGCCGGTGAGCACCGCCGCAAGGCTTCGCGTCGTCGGAATGCCGAGCGCCCCCATCGCTTCGCTGACGACATATTCGCGCAGGACAGGGCCGAGTGCGGCGCGGCCGTCGCCGTTGCGCGAGAACCGCGTTGGTCCCGATCCTTTCAGCTGGATGTCACGGCGAACGCCGTTGACGTCCACCACTTCGCCAAGCAGCAGGGCGCGCCCGTCGCCAAGCTGAGGCACGAAGTTTCCGAACTGGTGGCCCGCATAGGCCAGGGCGATTGCTTGCAACCCTTCCGGAAATCTGTTGCCGGCAAGCATCGCCACTCCATCCGGGCTGGTAAGCTGGTCGGCATCGAGCCCGAGTTCCTCCGCGAGGTGCCGGTTGAACCGGATCAGCCGCGGTTCGGACACCGGCTTCGGATCTGTTTGCGCGAAGAAGCGCTCCGGCAATTGCGCATAGCTGTTGCTCAGGGCGGGAAGCCCCGTCTGAATGACCGGGGGTTGTTCAGCAGTCGCAGGTGACGTCATGACGAGCTGTCTCTGAAGAGGAGGGGTTCAACAGATCCCGTTTCGAGGAGCCTGTGTTCATTTGTTCATATAGGGACGCAACGTCGTTGGTGCCATCCGGATCCATCAGGCCGGCACCGGATACAAGCTGGGAACCACCCGCCTCAACTATCGAGGTTCGGGCTGCCGTGGGACGACGGGCCGTGGCGGAATCCAGAGCTGACCCCCGCATCGCCACTGTCTCCGAACTGAGCACCCGGCAATCTAGTCAGTGCGGGCGTGCAATGCCGGGGCGGCGTCTGCCTTGGTTGGCAGCGGCTCTCTCGGGGCCGCTCCCGGCGATGATTTCGAACCCGGTTCGACTCGCTCCTCGGCGATGAGCCGGGCGCCACGCTCATAGGTCAGGTAGCGCCAGAGCCACTGGATCGAGACCTGAACGCGGTGCTGAAAACCGACGAGCAGGTAGACATGGATGAGCGCCCAGGCAGACCAGGCGAACCAGCCTTTCAGTTTCAGCCTACCCGATTCGAACACGGCAGCGTGGCGGCCGACAATGGCCGTGTTGCCTCGATTGCTGAAGACAAAAGCGGGCAGCGTATCGCCAGCATCTATCCGGCGTGCCAGTGCCTTGCCGAGGTGCTCGCCCTGCTGCTTGGCGACCTGGGCAAGACCCGGCAATGGCTGGCCGTTCCCATCGAGGACCAGTGCGACGTCGCCAAGCGCGAAGACATCGGGATGGCCGACGACCTGCAGGTCGGATTCGACCTTCACCCGACCGCCGCGGTCGAGCCCGACACCAAGCTGGGCGACCAGCGGAGAAGCCGCCACCCCGGCGGCCCAGAGCGTCAAGGCCACCGGGATCACCTGGCCGCCGACGGTGATCTGATGCGCTTCGATCGCCTCGACCCGGTTGCCGAGCGCGACCTCGACGCCCAGGCTTTCAAGGCGCAGACGTGCATATCTGGAAAGCTCCGGGGCGAATCCGGCGAGCAGACGCTCGCCGGCTTCTACCAGTATGATCCTTGTCTTCTCGGGCCGGATGTTGCGGAAGTCGCGCGCCAGTGTGTGCCGGCTGAGTTCGGCGATCGAGCCCGCCAGTTCGACACCGGTCGGGCCGCCGCCGATAATGGCGATCGTCATCAGCCGGGATTGCTCGACTGGATCGGTGGTCCGTTCCGCGTGCTCGAACGATAGCAGCAGCCGTGACCGGATCGTGCGCGCGTCCTCGATGGTCTTCAAGCCGGGACAAACCCGAGCCCAGCTCTCCTGGCCGAAATAGAATGGCTGCGAACCGGTGGCCAAGACCAGGATGTCGTAGGGGACCGTGGTCCCATCGGCCAGCACCAGTATCCTGGCTTCGGTGACGATCTCGGTGACATCGCCGAAGAGAACCTGAACCGAGGGATAGCGGCCCAGGATCTTGCGGATTGGCTCGGCGATGTCAGGCGCCGACAAGGCGGCGGTTGCAACCTGATAGAGCAAGGGCTGGAACAAGTGGTGATTGTGGCGGTCGATGATCGTCACCCCGATTTCCGCCTTGCCGAGCGCCTTGGCAACCTCCAGACCGGCAAAGCCTCCGCCGACCACGACGATGCGCGGTGTCAGGCTCCGGCCGTGGCTGCTCTCGGTGGCGAACTGCATGCTTGATACTCCCCTATCCCTGTCCGGAAGTCATAGCCTGGCAGGAGTGCCTCGCTGCTGGCTGGAGCTACTGCTCATTCCGGCGGCATCGGTCCAGGCGAGGCATCCGGCAATGACAGGCGTCGTGCTGACCACAAGGGCGCCGCGCGCGTGAAGGGATACCAACCCGCGCCATGAGACGCGGTCGACCGCCCAGATGGTGCCGCTGGCGTCGACCCATTTGAGATGGGCGTCGGCGACTTCAACGGCCCGCATCATCGCCGCCGGTTCCATCCCGGCCCGAAAGACGATGATGGAATTGGCGGCACCGTTGAAGAACGGGCCGGCGCCGGCTGCCAATCCCGCGAGCAGGACGATGCTGGTAAGCGCTGCCGAAGCACCGCGTGCCGGTCCGCCGCGGTTGGGCAGCACCAGCACCAACACAAGCGGCACGATGCCGAAGATGACCAGCCACGCAATATCCCAGGCGAGCGGCAAGTCGCTGTTCATCTTGATCCGGTGCAGACCCAGCAGCCAGTGAAACACGACGGCATCGACGACATGCCAGACGCCGAACCCGGCGAAGGCGAGCCGCAGGATCTCCGTGGTGGTCCCGGGCCGCGCGCCGGCCGCCCTCGCGGCCACCAGCAGCACCGTGCCGGCGACGGCGAGCACATACATGAAAAGATGGAAGAGGCCGTCGGCCATGATCTGGAAGCGCAGGTCGGAACCCACCGGATCGGCGACGCCCGAGAGAAGATGATGCCATTGCAGGATCTGATGCAGGACGATGCCGTCGAAGAAACCGCCGAGCGCGAAGCCGAGCAGCAGCCAGCCGGCTCGCGTTCTCGGGTCGAGTGTCGCGGTGATCGCGTCCATGTCAGGACCACCGGCTCCAGGCCGGGGCGTTCAGTTGCCTGGGCACCGACATGTCCGGCGGCATGGGGTCATGGAGACCATAACGCGCCTCGAGCCAGAAGGCGGATATCAGCCCACCAACCACCGTAGTCAGAACCAGTGTCGCAGCAATTATCGCCAGCATGGACGTCGATCCTCAGCCGCGCAGGGTCGGCCGCGCGGAACCTAACCGCGGCTTCCGTGGAATGTTCCTACCGCCGGTTCGGTGGAGGGAACAATCAAGTTCCAGCACGGTTCGATGCTGGCGACGGACGGCTCAAGCGGAGAAGGTCATGAACGAATATACGGCGGCAGATCCGGACGGTCTCGACAGCCACCAGCCGACCGGCATCACCCGATGGCTGTTTTCGACCAACCACAAGGACATCGGCACACTCTATCTGGCCTTCGCTTTCATCGCGGGGGTGATCGGCATGCTCTTGTCGGTGAGCATGCGAATCGAGCTGCAGCAACCCGGGATCCAGTTTTTCCCCGGACTGGCGTCGATGATCTATGGTTACCAGGGCGACGCGGCGATCGACGCCGGCAAGCAGCTTTACAACGTCTTCACCACGGCCCACGCGCTGATCATGATCTTCTACACTGTGATGCCCGCCCTGATCGGCGGCTTCGCCAACTGGATGGTTCCGATCATGATCGGCGCCCCCGACATGGCCTTCCCGCGCATGAACAACATCTCGTTCTGGCTGCTGCCGCCGGCATTGATGTTGCTTTTGTTGTCGATCTTCATGCCCAGCGTCCCCGGCGGCTATGGCCCTGGGACCGGCTGGTTCCTGTACCCGCCGCTGTCGACCTCCGGCCATCCCGGTCCCGCCGTGGATCTGGTCATCCTGTCTCTGCACATTGCGGGCGCCTCCTCGATCCTGGGAGCCATCAACTTCATCACCACCATCTTCAACATGCGCGCGCCGGGGATGACCCTGCACAAGATGCCCCTGTTTGTGTGGTCGATCCTCATCACCGCCTTCCTGCTGCTGCTGGCTCTGCCGGTGCTGGCCGGCGCCATCACCATGCTCCTGACCGATCGCAATTTCGGAACCACGTTCTTCGCGCCGGACGGCGGAGGCGACCCGCTGCTGTACCAGCATCTCTTCTGGTTCTTCGGCCACCCGGAAGTCTACATCATGATCCTGCCGGCGTTCGGCATCGTCAGCCAGGTGATCTCGACCTTCTCGCGAAAGCCGATCTTCGGGTATCTCGGGATGGTCTACGCAATCGTGGCGATCGGGGTGATCGGCTTCGTCGTCTGGGCCCACCATATGTACACCAGCGGGATAGGCCTCGACACGCAGCGCTACTTCACCTTCGCCACGATGGTGATCGCAGTGCCGACCGGGATAAAAGTGTTCTCCTGGATTGCAACCATGTGGGGCGGTTCGGTCAGCCTGCGGACGCCGATGCTCTGGGCCCTCGGCTTCATATTCCTGTTCACCGTAGGCGGGGTGACGGGCGTTCAACTCGCAAATGCCGGCCTCGACCGTGAACTGCACGACACATACTTCGTCGTCGCGCATTTCCACTACATACTTTCACTGGGAGCGATCTTCGGCATCTTCGCGGGCTGGTATTACTGGTTTCCGAAAATGACGGGATATCTCTACAATCCGCTTCTGGCTGGGGTCCATTTCTGGACGACCTTCGTCGGCGTGAACCTCGTCTTCTTCCCCCATCACTTCCTTGGATTGGCGGGCATGCCGCGTCGCTATGTCGACTATCCCGACGCATTCGCCGGCTGGAACATGGTGTCCTCTTATGGATCGTACCTGTCGGCCGCGAGTGTCGTGATTTTCCTCTTCGGCATCTTGGAAGCTTTCTACCGGCAAAGAGCCGCCGGCATGAACCCATGGGGGCCAGGAGCTACCACATTGGAGTGGGAGCTGACCTCTCCACCCCCTTTCCATCAATGGGACAGGCTGCCGCAAATCAGATGAGGCCGGGTTGTCGAACTCCTGTGCGCAAGCCAGCCCGGTTCGCCGCTGAGGCGAACTTCAGCCTGCCGGTGGCAGACGCTGGCTGCAGCTGAGAACCGGATCGCTATCTGAAGCTGATTAACAGCACAGCGAACAAGCTTGCGAGCGCGACTGCCCAGCAGAATAACCAATTGGCGATCAGAAGAAGCGATTTGAGCACGGTGGCGTGGCAGTAATCTTCGATGATCGATTGCATTCCAAGCCGCATGTGAACGCAGCTTACGAGAATGAAGCCAATAAGGGCTGGCGCGACATAGATCGATCCTACGACGCTGAGGACGGCGTCTCGAGGCTCACCGACCAGCATTATAACGACCGCGACGATGTAAATGACAAGGATCAACAGGGCAGCAGATGTCAGCCGCTCCAGCATGAACGTTTCGGTTCCGTGTTTCGCCGATCCAAGGCCCCGCACTCGGGCTAGCGGAGTTCTGATTGAGGGTCTGTCAGCCATGGCGTTTCCCCAAAATTACTTGGTTGCCTTGCGCGCAACTCAAGCTGTTGCTGTTTCGATGCCCGGGCCGCCGGTGCCGACGGATAGTGGGCAAGCACGGTCTCCAGTCGAGCAAGGCGGGCTTTGTGGGCGTTCAGTTCGTATCCTGAACGCCATCCAATTTGCCTGGGTCTGCCATCTCTGCATAACTCGCTTTCAAGCAGCGAGATACGAAGGCGGACCGCGTCGATCTCCTTGACAAGCGCGGCCTTCACCGATTTTCGACTCTGCATGGCTGTAGTTCCGGTGCAAGGATGGTTCCAAACCTGACGCGTCTGGAAATGTTCCCGGGTGCCGAAGGCGTGCTGAAGATTAATGCCTCAGTGCTGCACCCGCACAATGGGTGGCCATGAGCAAAGCCGGGCACTAGCTCAACGGCCGCGGTGTGCCCGGCGAATGCTTGTGAAGAGGAGCGAATGCCTGGCCCGCCTCGTCCCGAGAGAATAAGTAGCCCTCAGAACAGCGACCGCACGTGGCCGAGATGACCAGAGGGTGTTCTTGGGCCAACATATGTTAACGGCCGCTTTTGTTTCTCTCTCCTGCAAAAATATTTGGGCTGAAAGGCCGGGAACTAACCGATCCTCCGGATGTTGCGGAGTTAGTCAGGAGAAACGGACTATGTCGGACAAAGAAATTCATCGGGGCGCCTCGCGTTTTCGCCCTATCCGCGTCGTGGACGCCCGCGTGTTTCGCGGGCCGCACCTCTATAGCATGACGCCAATGGTCCAGATTCGGATCGACCTCGGAGCACTTGAGGCGTTCCCGACAGACAAACTGCCTGGGTTTTCCGAACAAATCGTCCGACTGTTGCCCGGCCTTGCGGGCCATGGCTGCAGCTATGGCGCCGCCGGCGGCTTCGTCCGCCGCATGCAGGAAGGAACCTGGCTCGGCCACGTCGTCGAGCATGTCGCCCTGGAACTGCAGAGCATGCTCGGTCACCGGGTGACACGAGGAAAGACACGGTCGGTCAAAGGCAGTCCCGGCACTTATAACGTCATGTTCGCCTACAAGGATGAGCTTGTCGGGCTGCTCGCCGGACGCGTCGCGCTCGAACTGGTGGACAGTCTGCTGCCGGCCAATCTGCATGGTGTCGAGGGGCTCGGCGACATTGCGGAAACGCAGGGGCCATTCGAGTTCGCAGCCAGGCTGCAGCAGCTCAAGCGTCTGGCCGCCGAGCGTGCCTTGGGGCCTACGACTGCTTCCTTGGTGCGCGAGGCCGAGAGGCGAGGCATACCCGCGGCGCGGATCGACGACAGCAGCCTCGTGCTGTTTGGTCACGGAAAGCATCAGAAGCGCATCCGCGCCAGTTGCAGCGACCTCACTTCCGAGATTGCGACCGAGATCGCCTCGGATAAGGACCTGACCAAATTCCTGCTGCAACAGGCCGGCCTGCCGGTGCCACGCGGGGAGCTGGTGCGATCGGCGCAGGACGCAGTCGCGGCGGCAGCACGGCTGGGCTACCCCGTGGTCACCAAACCACTCGATGGCAATCATGGAAGCGGCGTCAACATCGGTCTGGCAACGGAAGACGAGGTCCGCTGGGGCTTCGAACAGGCGCGAGAACACAGCCGCAGCGTTATCGTCGAGCAGCATTTCGTCGGCTCGGACCACAGGATCCTGGTGATCGGCGGAAAGGTGGTGGCGCTTGCCGAGAGGGTTCCGGCCCATGTGGTCGGCGATGGCCGGAGTTCTGTCGCCGAGCTCGTCGAGGAGACGAACCGCGACCCGCGGAGGGGAGAGGGCCATTCCTCGGTATTGACCCGCATCGAAATCGACGAATGCGTCGAGCATTTCCTGTCAAAATCGCAGCTCGCCCTGGCGAGCGTTCCAGCGCCGGGCCAAATGGTGCTCTTGCGGCCCACCGCCAATCTCTCCACCGGTGGGACCGCGATCGACCGAACGGAAGAAATCCATCCCGAAAACGCGCTGATCGCCAGGCGGGCGGCACAGATCGTCGGTCTCGACATTGCCGGGATCGACTTCGTCTGTCCCGACATCTCATGGCCGGTGAGCGAAACCGGCGGCGGCATCATAGAGGTGAATGCCGGTCCCGGCTTTCGCATGCATCTCGAACCCTCGTCGGGGCGCGCCCGCAACGTCGCACGGCCCGTGCTCGATCTTCTCTTCAAAGGCGGCAAGGACGGCCGGATTCCGATCTTCGCGATCACCGGGACCAACGGCAAGTCGACCACTGCCAGAATGCTGGCGCACATCCTGCAGGCGAATGGCGCAACCGTCGGGCTCACCTCGACCACCGGCGTCTACCTGAACGGCGAACGAATCATCACAGGCGATTGCTCAGGCCCGCAGAGCGCCAGGATCGTGCTGCGCGAGCCGGGTGTCGATGTCGCGGTGCTGGAATGTGCGCGCGGCGGGATCCTGCGCGAAGGGCTTGCCTTCGATGCATGCGATGTTGGCGCGGTGCTGAACGTCCACGGCGACCATCTCGGGCTGAGGGGCATCGACACGATCGAGGACCTGGCGGAGGTGAAATCGGTCGTGGTCGAGTCCGTCCGCCGCGGCGGATGGAGCATTCTCAATGCCGACGACGTCCATACGTCCGCAATGTCGCGCGATGCCGGCGGCAGGACCTGCTACTTCTCGCTGGCGAGCAGGAGCGAGTGGCCCGGTTTCTTGCGCAGCCACCTGGCGGAAGGCGGCCGCGCCGTGACGCGGGAGCCCAGCAGCGACGGCTGGGACATTTTCATCCACGAGGATGGGGAATCGATGTTCCTGATGAGCGTCGACGAAATTCCCGCGACCTTCGAGGGTTCGGCCGAATTCAACGTTGCCAACAGCCTGGCAGCCGTCGCCATGGCGCATTGCCACGACGTTCCGGCGGCAACGATCCGGGCGGCGCTGGCCGAGTTTGGCACCTCGTTCGAGCAATCTCCCGGTCGCCTCAACGTCTTCGACGGGCATGGTTTCCGCACGATCGTCGACTATGCGCACAATCCGGAAGGGCTGAAGGCGCTCGGAAAGCTCGTTTCCCACATGAGGCGCGGCTATCAGCGCACGATCGGCTTGGTCGCCATACCCGGTGACCGCCGCGATTGTGATATACGCGAGATGGGCGCGATCGCTTCGCGGATATTCGACGTCATCGTCTTCAAGGAGGATGAGCAGGAGCTGCGCGGCCGAGCCCCCGGAGCGATCGCCGGCTTGCTGCGGGAAGGTGCCTTGAACGCCGGCTGCGCCCCAGGCCGCATTCACGCCGTCTGTCCCGAGAAGGAGGCCGTCGACGTGTGTCTCAGGCTTGCACGGGAAAACGACCTTGTCGTGCTGACCGTCGACGACGTTGAAGCCGTGTGGCGGCAGGTAACCGGCTTCGGAGGCGCGACGCCTTCGAGGGGAGGGCCCGATCAGACCCATATTCGCCATCTGAGGGCTGGCTGATGTGGTCGCTGATCCTGCACGGCGGCGCCAAGGAGATCGATCCGCAAGAGGAGGAGGCGCATCGCAACGGATGCATCGAGGCGCTCGAGGCAGGTCGGGCCGTCCTGGCCGGCGGCGGAACGGCGGTCGATGCCGTGGAAGCTGCCGGTCGCGTCCTCGAGGCCGACCCGACATTCAATGCGGGATATGGAAGTGCCCTCAATTCGGACGGCGAGGTCGAGATGTGCGCTGGCCTGATGGAGGGCAGGGACTTCAATGTAGGTGCCGTCGCAGTGATCAAGGGCGTGCGCCATCCAATCAGTGTCGCCAAGGCCATGCTGCATGAGGAGCCGATCCTGCTGGCGTCGGAGGGAGCCCGGCGTTTCGCCGCCGACAAGCAGCTGGAGCTTTGCGATCCGGCGGATTTGATCACGCCGCAGCAGCGCGACGCCTCCAGCAAGTCTGAGGCGAAGGATACGATCGGTGTGGTTGCCCTGGATCAATACGGGGACATCGCCGTGGGCACTTCGACCGGCGGACTGGACGGCAGTGCTCCCGGTCGTGTGGGGGATTCTCCGCAACCCGGCTGCGGCTATTATGCCGACAACCGGTTGGGAGCCGTCGCCTTCTCGGGAGACGGTGAGCATATCGCGCGAAAGGCTCTCGCGGCCCGTGTCATGCAGGCACTCTCGGCGCGGCAGGCATTGTCTTCGGGACAGGCTGAAGGCGGCCTGGAGCAGGTGCTGAATCCCGCGCTCAAGGAAGTCGAGGCGATCGGCGGCGAAGCCGGAGCCATCGTGCTTACCGCGACCGGCGTGTCTGGATGGGCGCATAACAGCAGGGAGTTCGCAGTCGCTTTCATGACCAGCGAGGACAACCACCCGCACGTTTTCCTGCGCAAGAAAGACGTGGGCAAATGACCGACAAGAAGAAAAAACGATCCTCGAACGGTAAAGCCGGAACGCTCGTCATCATCGGCGGCCACGAGGACCATGATGGCGATCGTGTCATCTTGAAGGAGGTGGCGAGCCTGGTTCCGAACGGCCGCCTGGTGCTTGCCACCATCGCGTCTCATGAGCCGGATGGCTATCTCGAGAAGTATCAGAGGTCCTTCGGTGAGCTGGGCATCAAGGATGTCATCGAGCTCTACGTCAACGACCGCCTCGAGGCAGCTCATGAAAAGAAAATAAGTGCGCTTGCAGACGTGAGCGCGGTGTTCTTCTCCGGCGGCGACCAGCTCCGCATCACCAGCCAGATCGGCGACACGCCCATCGACGAGCGGGTGCACGAAATCTATGAAGCCGGAGGCGTCATTGCCGGCACCTCCGCGGGCGCGTCGGTCATGAGCGACACAATGATGGTGAAGGGGCCGAACGCAGCGTCCTTTCGGATCGGCCACATTCGCATGGCGCCGGGACTGGGCCTGCTGCCGAACGTCATTATCGACCAGCACTTTGCGGAACGTGGCCGCATTGGGCGGCTCATCGGGGCGGTGTCGCAGAACCCGCGCGTCCTCGGCATCGGCATTGATGAAGACACCGCGATCGTGGTGAAGGGCGAGATGTTCAAGGTCATTGGCAGCGGCGCTGTCTATCTGGTCGACGCAGCCGGCGTGACCCATTCCAACATCGCGGAAGGTGAGCCTGATGCCGCCCTTTCGATTCATGATCTGAGGGTTCACGTGCTGAGCTCAGGCGATGCGTTCGATCTCGCGCTGCGACGGCCGGTGGGGCTTCCGTAAGACTTCGCCACACTCAAGCTGATGGTGTGGCGCGGTCCGCGTACCGCGAAAACCGCATATATGAAGCAGTTCTCCTATTTGAAGTCGCCCAACCAGGATTGTCGCGTTGTTGCGGGCCCGGCAGGATTACAGACGGCCTCTCGTCGGCTCGAATCCCGCAAAGCTGAGACCTTCGCTCGCCCGGCGTTCTGCCGGGCTAACCCCGCCGGCGACTGGCCTGAATGGCAGCAAAGGTTACCGGACGAAACCCCCATGCGTCGACGCCGACATCATGCTGGCGCGTTATCGGCTTCAGACGACCGTGCGAATGACCGTGCAGGTTTACCGATCTCTTGCCGATCTGGTTCCAGGTGCGAAAAGGATAGTGACACAGAACCAGCAAGCTGCCCTCGACAAGAAGCTCCATATAGTGGTGCACGCTCGCCCAGGCCGGGTCGCCAATGGTGGCAGCGCCATCATTGTTGCCAATTATCAGGTGCTTGGACCCGTTAAGAGACGACAGCAGTGAAGACACGGTCTCGGCTGGACCCTTGGCGAAATCGCCGAGGTGCCAGACCTCGTCGTTCGGGCCAACCGTTTCGTTCCAAAACGCAACCAGCGCCTGGTCATGCTCGACCAACGAGGCGAAGGGACGCCGGTCGAGGCGCAGAATGCGCGGATCGTTGAAATGCGTATCGGAAGTGAAGAAGATCATGCGCTGCGGCCGGCTGCGACGCGCGAATGGCGGTCGCCTCTAACTGCCGGAGCGCTCTTCGGCTTCATCATCGATCCCGATCGGGGCTTCCCTGAGCATCTTGAGTGCCTCTTCCTTCGTAAGGCCGCACTTGCGCGCGAAGTAGAGCGCCTCGATCGCCTTTTCGCGATCCGCCGTAGATTTTGCGTGCTGTTTGGGCTTTTTGCCCATCGTTCTCTGCCACCTTCCGAGGCCACCAAACCATCACAGTGCCGCGTTGTTCCCGTGCATCGGCTGACCTGCCGGACTGCGCGACTGCCGATGTCGCCGACATCCCGGGAGCCCCGGACAGCGCGTATATCAGCCGGCTCGCGACAACGGCGGAGCGACTCCAACCCCGACAGCGTGAATTCAAACAAAAGCCCGCGCCGTGGGAGGGGCCGGCGCGGGCGATCGGGCTACCGATCTTGCAGCGCGGGGGTCGACCGCTGCATGGCTCGAACTGTGCAAGCGAGCATTTGTTCCGGGCCGCATGCAAAGCATCGGCGTTTCATTGCATCCTGGGGGACACAACCAGCATTTCGCTTCAGTCCGCCGCCGATGTGGGAGGATGAATACCGCCTTGCGCTAATTCGTCCGCCCTGGACACGAAACCAACCGCGCATTGAGCGCGTAGCTTCGGCGATTTAAAACACCTGCACTGGAATATTTCCGGGCGCATGGAACATCTCCGGTCGCTGATGTTTAGGCCGGAATGACGATGATTTCTGTTCTTACAATGATTTACTCTCTCGCCATCTTTATCGGCGCGAAGCGGCGCAACCTCTTGGTGAATGCGAAACTCGATAGAGCTTTGCGCAATATGCTGGCGCAGAACTGAATCATCGTGGCCAGTAAACCGCAACAGCGCCGGTTCCAGTTCACAGCCAGTGTCCTCGCAGCCGCTACTTCAGTTCGGGTGGCAAGCGGCTCGGCAGGACTGCAAGGACCGCCCCCTCTGGGCTGGCTGGTGCACGGTCGATCCGATTTAGTCGATGACGGCGGGGCACGATGCTCCCGCAGTGCGCCGTGCTGGCTCGAATTGCGGGGCCCCGTCCAAGATCCGCGCACGGGGCACGCACCTTTAGGTCCGGCCCACGCGAGTGGCTTCGGAAGACCTATCCATGAACGATGATGATCCTATAGCTTCGCTCGCCAACGCAATTCGTCATCGCAGCGCAATTTTGTTTGTGGGGGCGGGGGTATCGATCAGCGTCGGACTTCCGTCTTGGGAGAAGCTCATCGAGCGAATGGCAAAGGAGCTCGGCGTCGACGATGAATTTTCCACGCGACGCGATCGTTTTCAGACCTTGGCCGAATACTATCGGATCAAGCATGGCAGCATCGGACCACTTCGCAGTTGGATGGACAGAAACTGGTCTGTCGCCAAGGAACGGATCGAGAAATCGGAATTGCACCGTCTCATCGTGACGCTCGATTTTCCCGTCATCTATACGACGAACTATGACCGGAACCTGGAACTCGCTTTTGAAATCCACGGTCGAGAGTACGTGAAAGTGGCCAACGCACGGCACGTTGCGCAGGCCCGTCGAGGCATAACGCACATCGTGAAATTTCACGGCGACTTTGACGAGGACTCTTCCCTTGTCCTCACCGAAACCGACTATCTTGACCGCCTGTCCTTCAATTCTCCCCTTGATGTCCGCTTTCGCTCCGATGCTCTCGGCAGCACGATCCTGTTCATTGGCTATAGCCTCTCCGATCCAAACATCCGGCTGCTGTTGCACCGGCTTTGGCAAACCTGGCACCGGTCTGGATATGAGAAAGATCGTCCCCCTTCGTTCATCTTCATGCCCAGCCGCAACCCTGTGGAGGAGGCCGTGCTTGGGCGCTGGGGTATTTCGGTGCTCGTTGGCGCAGGTGATGATCCTGAAGCCGGTCTGACGGATTTCCTCAGGCGTTTGGTGGAAGCGGTCGCGGTGACCTGAGGCGCGCTCCCCAGTGGACCGTGGTTGGGTTTTCGCAGGTGCGCGGTGACCGACGCACCAGGCGGTAGGCGACAGGCGCCAGATCGGCGACTGTTGGAGCCACGACTTCCACAATCAATCCCGCCGCCTCATCTTGGCGTGAAGTCGATCTCCGGCGTCAATTGCCGGCAATATGCACAAACCAGGTCAATCGTCGTTTGCACATCATCCAGGCAAACAACTTCCGACGGGGTATGCATGTAACGCAAAGGCACGGAGAGCACCCCACTTGCGACGCCGCCTCGGTTCTGCTGCATGACACGCGCGTCGGTAGGGCTTGAGCTGCCCACCGCCTGAAGCTGATAAGGTAGGCCCTCTTTCTCGGCCACCGACTTCAGCAGATTGAACACCACCGGGTTGGTGTTCGCGCCTTGAGTGATTGCCGGCCCTTTCCCAAGGTCCAGTTTGCCCTGATCCTCGGCGCGAGCGCGCGGATAGTCCATTGCCACGCCCATATCAATTGCGAGGCCGGTTCGAGGCGCGATATTGAACGCTGAGGTCATCGCGCCTCGGGAACCAATTTCCTCTTGAACCGTACCCAGGATATAGAGGCCCACGCCGGGGTGAACGCCTCCCTCCTCGGAGAGGCAGCGCAGGACCTCGGCGCCGATGAGGAGGCCAACCTTGTTGTCGAACGCTCGTCCGACAGCAAGGTTGCCCTGTAGCGCCGCAAACTCGCCGTGGATAGTGACCGCGCTGCCGACCTCTACGACCTTCAACGCTTCCTCTCGCGAACTCGCGCCGATATCGATCCATAGTTCCATCAGCGAGGGAGTTTGAGACGTGTCAGAGGCTTTGAACGTCTGGATTGCTTTGCGACCTACGACGCCCAGGATCGGCTCCTTGCCGTGCACCCAGACACGCTGGCCGATTTCAGTGGCAACGTCCGTTCCACCTATGGTGCTGAAGAAAAGAAAGCCGTCATCGTCGATGTAATGGACGATGAAGCCGACCTCATCCATGTGCCCGGCATACATGAAGCGCATAGACGCCTCAGGATTGATGATCGCCGTGACATTGCCCATGACGTCCGTGGTCAACCTGTGGGCATAGGGACGAACATACTCGCGGAAAAGCTCCGCTACGGGTTGCTCAAAGCCGCTCGGCGACGGGGTCGCCACAATTTCCTTCAAGAACTTGAGTGATTCATCGCGCATCAAGCTGACTTTCACGGTTCAAGGGGTGGAGGGCCATTCGAGCATGGTCATACTCGTCGGGCCTCGCGCCAATTTTGGCCTTCTTCGGTGCGATCGCCCGCGAATTGGTCAGCCCAAGGCAGGTTGTGGAGCCAGGCTTCGCGCCGGGGGGTCCAAAGCTCGTATGTCGGGAGAAGGTCGTTTGGCGCATCGTCGAGAGTGCCGATCATGATCTCGGCTTCGTCGTCGCGGAGATTCACCACGCGCGACCCGCATGCCGGACAAAAACCTCTGCCGTTGAACGCCGCAAGCTCGCCCTTGCACTGGTAAGCCGACCGCGGCCACACGGCAAAGGCACTGTAGGTGCTGCCGCTGGTTCGCTTGCAATCCTGGCAATGACACAAGCCAACGCGCAACGGCGCGCCGGTGACAACATACCTCACAGACCCGCAAAGACAGCCGCCGGCCCGCTCTATCTTGTCAACCTCGTCGTTCATGGTCGCCGCCGACATGAGTGAGGCAAGCGTGTTTGACTCCGCTCTGCCGTTTGCATCGAGGCATCAAGTTAATGGGCAATGTCTTCAACAAGGCCTAGCTCCAAAGCTCTTGCTGCCATCAGGTAGCAGCTGTTCAGGGCATGGTCGCGCAGCTCTTCCAGCGATGTTCGAGAACCTTGGACGAGATCGGCGAACCCTTCATTCTCGAGTCGCTCTGCCGTTTCCAACAGCGCAAGTTGTTCGCGAACGATCTGAAGACAGCTTCGAATTGGTCCATTCAGAACCAAGTCTTTCTCAAGCCTTCTTTCATGAATCAGCAGGACTGCTTGCGGGCAAAGGAACCTGCAGGCTTTCGGGAAAGCGGCAAGGACCGTTACCCCGGCAGAGTAAACCGTATTCTTGCCAATGATGTAGCCGTTGCGGCCCGAGTGTTTCAGAAAAAGTTTGAACTCTAGAGCTAGACGTCGCGCGCCGTCGGCGTCGCCTCCGGGCGTGTCGATTTCAACGTAGAGATCGTCTTCCCCGGAACGCACGGCTTTCAAATCGTCCAAGGCTTTGGTGACGACAGTGTCATCAATCAAGCCGTGTATACGCAAGTTTGGATCGAACAAAAGCCGGTGAAGGTCTGGAGCGGGCGGCGGGGAGACGGTGTGTTCGGCAGACTGGGGCAACAGGTCCATATAGGCATCCTCATTATGGGGGCCGAACTTAGTTGGTACCCTTTTGTTCCCTTGAGGGAGTTCGAGCGGTGGTGATCACAGCCGCGTCTCTCGGCGGCTGTGGAGCTCCCTCTTTCATTGCAGATCCTTTTCGCACCAGGCCCGGTAGAGGCACCTCAGCCGCTAGGTTGGCTCCATGGGCATATCGGGCATTTGCCGGAGCTGACGCAGTCGCTTTGCTGATTTCTGCCACGTCTGGGACCAGTCCTGTGGACGGTTGAACTCGACGGCTTCAATGGTTCCCGGCTGCTGCCTTCCGGACCCCCGCGGTCGGGCTATTTTTCCTGGCCGTGCCATTTTTCCGGGGGGCTGAAACAAACAGCTTTGTTGGCAGTTCTAGCGTCCGGAGCACCGGCTCCGCGCGGCGCGGCCGAGCGGCCGGGGCTGTCCGGCAGGAGGTCCAGCAATGTCTCACGATATGCAAAGACGATTTGCAACGCGCTTGATCGCGGTTGCGCTGATGCTCTCGGCCAGTGGCGTGGCGCCTGTCCTGGCCCAGGATACCCCGACCGACTTCACAGCGATCATCCAGCAGAAATTGCCGGCCGTGGTCGCGATCACGACCCGGGAGGTTGTCCAGGACCAGACGACGGCGGGCGACTTTACAAGTCCGTTCGACGGCCAGGGCCTCGGACCCGTTCAGCCGCAGGTGAGGGAGGCGCTTGGCTCCGGATTTGTGATCAGTGCCGACGGCTACATCGTCACCAACAACCATGTCGTTGCCGATGCGACAGAGATCCATGTCGTATTTTCCGACAAGGAAACGGCGCCGGCGCAATTGGTCGGCCGTGACCCCGCCACCGATATAGCGGTGCTGAAGGTCGACCCGCGGCCCAACATGACCACGACCAAATGGGGTGACTCGGATGCAATGCAGCCGGGCGCATGGACAATCGCGATCGGCAGTCCCTTCGGGCTCGGAGGGACTGTCACTGTCGGCGTTCTTTCGGCCCGCTCGCGAGACATTCAAGCCGGGCCGTACGACGATTTTCTCCAGACGGACGCGTCGATCAATCGAGGCAACTCGGGCGGTCCGCTGTTCAACGCACGTGGCGAGGTGATCGGCGTCAACACCGCCATTGTCTCGCCGTCGGGCGGCAGCATCGGAATCGGGTTTGCGGTGCCATCGCGTACCGCCCAGAGCATCGCCGACCAGTTGATCCGAACCGGCCGGATCGAGCGCGGCTTCATCGGGGTCCGCCTGCAGGACATCACGCCGTCGCTGGCTGAGGCCCTCGGGATGAAGGATGACAAGGGCGCGCTGGTTGCTTCGGTTGAGCCCGGCAGCCCGGCGGAGAAAGCCGGCTTGAAGCCGGGTGACGTGATCACCCGGTTCAACGGCAAGGGCATTGAGGGTGTCCATGACCTCACGCTTGCGACGGCTAGCCAGAAGCCTGGCAGCAAGGCCACTCTGACACGGAGTAACGGCGGAAAGGACCAGGAGATCGCGCTTGTCATCGGTGAGCGCAAGGATGCGGAGGTGAAGACCGGCGCTGTTCCCGACAAGAAGTCGGCGGCCGAAGGCCTCGGCCTATCCCTCAGCCCGATTCCGGATCAGGCGCGTCAGCAGCTAGGCATCAAATCAGGAACAACCGGCGTCTTCGTCGTGGAAGTGGTTCCCGATGGCCTTGCCGCCCGGAGCGGATTGCAGCCCGGCGATGTCATCATATCGGCCAACAATCGCCGCGTGACGGAGCCTTCGGATATCGTCGAGGAGTGGGCGAACTCTCGCCGGCAGAGCAAGCCCATCCTGTTTCGGCTGGAAAGGCAGGGGCAGTCCGTGTTCGTGGCGGTCGCCGGGAAATGACCGTCTCCAGGACGGCCATGTGACGGCACCAGGATCCGCTTGCGGATCCTGCTCCAAGGGTGTCGGACCCCAGGTGCACCGGGGAAGCATCGCCGCAGAAAGTCTGCGGGATGCGCTCATCGGCCGGGTGCGCAACGCGCACTGATTCTGCAGCGCCATCGTGCTCGAAGGCGCTCGCCATCCTCAGGCAGTTTCGCGCCTTGCCGTAAGCCGTGCCTGGAGAAGGACGACGACGAGCAAAAACAGCCCGCGGATCACCGACTGCCAGTAGGCTGACAGCGAAATCCAGCCCATGCCGTTTTCGAAGTTCAGGACGTTGAAAAGGATGCCGAGCAACAGCACGCCGGCCAGCGTGGTCAACACCGAGCCAGAGCCGCCGGTCAGCAGCGTCCCGCCCACGACGACCGCTGCGATGGCAAACAGTTCCCAGCCGACGCCCTCGATCGGCTGGCCTGCGCCGAACTGAGAAGCGAGGACGACGCCGGCGAGCCCGGCCAGGCACCCGCTTGCGACATAGACGAGAAATTTGACGCCGTCCGTGCGCAGCCCCATCAGCCGCGAGGCATCCTCGCCGCCGCCGATGGCCAGCACCGTCCGTCCCGTGCTGGTGTAGTTCAGGACCACTGAGCCGACGGCATAGGCAACCAGGGCGATGACTGCCGGAATCGGGAAAATCCAGAAATTCCCTTGGCCGATGGCGGTGAAACCCGAATCGTAAGACACCGAAACGGTCTGGTTGCCGGCCAGAAGCAGCGCCGAGCCGCTTGCGGCCAGCATGGTGGCAAGCGTGGCGATGAAAGGCATCAGGTTGCCGCGCGTAACCAGGAGCGCGTTGATCAGCCCGGCTGCCAGGCCGGCGCCAACGCCCGCTGCAAGGCCTGCCACGATGCCGTGCGGGCTCGCCAGGGCTGACGCGACGCTGCCCAAGGCGGCGACGGAGCCGACGGACAGGTCTATGCCGCCGGTCATGATCACGAAGCACATGCCGAGCGCGACGAGCGCGAACATCGAGTTGTAGCGCAGAACGCTCATCACGTTGAAGAGGCCGAGGAAGCGGTCGTAGCGCAGGAATCCGAACAGGACGAGGGCTGCAAGCGCGATGACGACACCGTAAGTGCCGATGATGCGAACCAGTCTGGCGCTGTTCATGGATTACACCCGGTGTTGCTGCTGCAGCCAGACGGCGAATGCGATGATGCCGGCCTTGACGACGAGCGCAGCGGCGTCGGGTACGCCATTGGCGAGCAGCGTGTAGCGCACCAACTGGATGGTCAGTGCGCCCAGCAGGGTGCCGATGATTGTGGCCTTTCCGCCACTCAACAGCGTGCCGCCCACCGCGACCGCCGCGATGGCGTCGAGTTCCATGCCCAGCCCCACGAGATTGGCGTCGCTGGAGGAGTTGATCGCAATGACGACGAGACCGGCTAGCCCCGCGCACAGGCCGCTGATCGCATAGACAGCGAGCTTGATCCTCGATACGGCGATGCCGGCGAGTTCAGAGGCCTTTTCATTGCCGCCGACCGCCAGGATGCTTCGCCCGAACACCGTGCGGTGAAGGGCCCAAGCGGCCGCCGCAACCAGCACGGCCATGATGATGACCTGCGCGGGAATGCCGAGCGGGCGGGCAAGTCCGATCCACTGGAATTGCGGCACGCGGAAGGTCTGCAGATTGCCGTTGGTCATGACCTGCGCGATCCCGCGCCCGGCGATGAACAGCACGAGCGTTGCGACGATCGGTTGGATGCGGAAACGCGAGACCAACCAGCCGTTGAACAGCCCGAACAGGCCGGCGACGAGGATCGAGGCAATCATCGCGACGGCTACCGCCAGACAGATGTTTCCGACCGGGAAGATCGTGCCCATGAAGATCATCGGCGCCAATGCGCCGGAGATCGCCATCAGCGAACCAACCGACAGGTCGATGCCGCCGGTGGCGATCACCAGGGTCATCCCCACCGCGACGATCACAATCGTGCAGACCTGGGTTAGGTTGACGTTGAGTGTCTGCAGCGTCGCGAAATTGCGCGTATAGGCAAGGTTGAAGACCACCAGCAGCACAAGCGCGATCACCGTGCCGTAGCGCGCCAGGAAACCGAACACATCAAAGCGGCGGTTTCCAGCGTCGTTGGCTGCGGATGGTGTGGCCAGATCGCTCACGCTGCCTCCTTCGCCGCGCCGCCATGCGCCATCGCCGCGAGCACGTCCTCCTCGTTGGCTGCCTGGCCTTCCAGTTCGGCCACCCTCACTCCTTCGCGCAGCACGAATATGCGGTCGGCTCCTTCCATCACTTCCTCGAGTTCCGAGGAGATCATCAGCACGCCGAGCCCGTCATCGGCAAGCTTGCGGATGAGGCGCTGGATCTCGGCCTTGGCCCCGACATCGATGCCGCGCGTCGGCTCATCGAGAATGAGCAGCTTCGGGTTCATTGCCAGCCAGCGGGCAAGCAGCACCTTTTGCTGGTTGCCGCCCGACAACTCGCGGACCTTCTGGTTAGGCCCCGAGCATTTGATGTCGAGTTCACGAATGAAGCGCTCGACGATCTCCTTCTGCCGGGCCTCGTTCAGGATGCCATTGCGGCTGATTTTCGGCAGCAGTGCCAGTGTTATGTTCTCCGCGACGGTCATTTCCGGCACGATGCCCTCGGCCTTGCGGTCCTCAGTGCAGAAGCCCATCCCTGCGGCGATGGCGTCAGCGGCACGTGCGGGATGGTAGGACGCGCCCTCCATCGTCATCTCGCCTGCGCTCCGGCGGTCGGCGCCGAATACGAGGCGGGCTGTTTCGGTGCGGCCGGCGCCGAGCAAGCCGGCAAAGCCGGCGATCTCGCCGCGGCGCAGGTCGAAGCTCACGTCACGCACTAACTGGCCGGCCGCCAGCCCTTGCGCGGTAAACAGCACATCACCGATCCTCGACCGATCGCGTTCACCGAACGCGGTCGCATGGCCTTCGACGGCTGCGACGTCGCGGCCGAGCATGGCCGCGACCAGCTCCAGCTTGCCGATGTCGCTCATCGCCGCGCTTCGCACCGTGCGGCCGTCACGCATGATCGTGACCCGGTCGCAGACCTCATACAACTCGTCGAGCTTGTGGCTGACGAACAGAACGGAGACGCCGTCGGCCTTGAGCTGACGGATAACGCTGAACAAGACCGAGACTTCACGCTCGTCCAGCGAGGAGGTCGGCTCATCCATGATCACGAGGCGGGCGGAAAAGCCGATGGCGCGGGCGATCGCCACCATCTGCTGCGTGGCGGTGTTGAAATCGCTGAGCGGGCGGCGCACGTCGATGCCGATCGAGAAGCGGCTGAGCAGGCGCTCGGCTTCCGCATGCATCGCGCTCCAGTCGAGCAGGCCGCGGCGGCGCTTCTCGCGTCCAAGGCAGATGTTCTCGGTCACCGAGCGCAGCGGTACGAGATTGATCTCCTGGTAGATGGTGCTGATGCCGCTGACCTGCGCCTGATGCGGAGACCCAACTTCGAACGGCTTCCGTTCGAACAGCACCTGCCCCGCATCCCGGCGGTAATAGCCGGTGAGCACCTTGATAAGTGTCGATTTGCCCGCACCGTTCTGGCCGATGAGTGCGTGGATCTCGCCCGGAAGCACCTGGAGCGAGGCATCGGCCAGGGCAGGGATGCCGGCAAAACGCTTCTGGATGTCACGCATGTCCAGGAGCAGCGCGGCTTGGTCCGGCTGAGCGGTCATCGTCAAACTCCCAAACCCTACCCGCCGAAGCGGGTAGGGCAACTGGAAAGAAAGTGGATATCAGAACGCAATATCGAAGTCTTTCTTCGCGTTCGTGGCGTCGAAGAAGGCATCCTCGTTCTTGATGAACGGCGGGATCTTCTTGCCGGCCGCATAGTCGGCCATCGTTGCGAAGGCCTTCGGCCCGAACAGCGGGCTGCAAGCGCAGATAGCGCCGATCTTGCCGTCAATGATCGCCTGGACGCCTTCCTTCTCGCCGTCGATCGACAAGATCAGCACATCCTTGCCCGGGGTCTTGCCGGCTGCTTCCAAAGCGGCGATGGCGCCTAGCGCCATCTCATCATTATGCGCGTAGATGATATCCGCATCAGGGTGCGCCTGAAGCAGCGTCTCGGCGACCTGCCGGCCCTTGTCACGGGCGAAGTCGCCGGACTGCGATGCCAGGATGGTGAACTGCGAGTGCTTGGCGATGAAATCGTCGAAGCCTTTCTTGCGGTCGGTAGCGGCCGAGGCTCCGGTCGTGCCTTCCAGCTCGATGATTTTCGACTTGCCATTGGCGTTCTTGACCAGCCATTCGCCGACGCGGGTCGCCTCCTCGATGAAATCCGAACCGATGAAGCAGACATAATCCTCGCCCGGCTTGGCCATGGTGTGATCAACGTCGCGGTCGACCAGAAACACCGGTATGCCGGCATCGCGCGCGGCAAGAATGACCGGCACCAGGGGCTTGTCTTCGCGGGGCGGCAGGAAGATTGCGTCGACGCCCTGCGCGATCATCGAGTTCACGTCGGAGGCCTGCTTGGCCGACGAACCGGCGGCATCCGTGTAGACCAGCTGATGGCCGAGCTTGGCGGCTTCGTCCTGCATGCTCTTGGTCTCGGCAAGGCGCCACGGATTGTTGCTTTCCGTCTGGGCGAAACCGACCTTGTACTTGTCCTTCTTGGCGAGTGGCGGGAGCGCCGCGAAGGCGCGTGAGCCGAGTGTCAGCGCGACCGCGCCGGCGGCGGAGCCAACCAGTAGTTTTCGACGGGTAATGATCATGCTCTTTCCTCCTTTATTGTCGCTTTCAGCGACTGTGTAATTTCCTCACGATATCGGCCCAGACGGCTTCGGCGATGACGCCGTCGGCAAGCTGGATCCGGCGCTATGCCGCCTCCAAAATAAAGTCGGCGCAGCGGTCGCCCAGCATCATGGCGGGCGCCGCCGTATTGCCGGCATTGATGTTGGGGCAGGCCGACATGTCGGCAACCCGCAGATTGTCTATTCCGCGCACGCGCAGCGCCGCGTCCAGCACCGCCATCCGGTCGCTGTCCGAGCCCATCCGGCATGTCCCGGCCGGATGGTAGTTGGTCTTCACAAAGCGCTTGCAATGCTTTGTCATGGCTTCGTCGCTGAGATCATCCTGGCTTGGCACGGCAATGGCCTTGACCCGATCGGCGAGCGGCTTGGTCTGAAAAACCTGCAGGAAATAACGCTGGCCGGAGATCATTTCCCTCATGTCGTCGGGATGTTTAAGGAGGTTCGGCGAAACGATCGGCATGTCCTTCGGATCCGCCGAACGCAGCCTCACGAAACCGCGCGACTTTGGCTTCACCACCACTGTCGTCACGGTAAGCCCATAGGTGTTCTCGACCAAGGTCAGGATATCGCGGTCCAGATAGACGTGCGGTACGCAGAAGGCCTGGATCGTCGGTTCGCCCTCGGGATCGGCCGGATTGACGAAGGCTCCGGCCTCCACCCCCGCTGACAGGATCGTGCCGGTGCCGAAGAGCTTGAAATGCAGGCCGTTCCTGATCATCCTCCAGCCTTGGCCCTGCCTGAAATAGCCGTATGGGCCGTTTGCGGTGGCGATGATCGGCACCTCCGGATGGTCGATCAGGTTTTCGCCGACCCCGGGCAGGTCGGCGACGCAGGAAATGCCGTGCCCGGCAAGCGCCTCGGCGGGGCCGATGCCGGACAGCATGAGCAGTTTCGGCGAGACGAGGGCACCGGACGAGACGATCACGTCGGCATCTGCATGGACGGTATGCTCGGCGCCCGACGCATCCGAATAGACGACGCCGGTGACCCGACCGTTTTCGATCAGCAGCCGGCTGACTGTGCAATTGAGTTTCAGCGTCAGCTTGGGATCATTCGTCAGCGGCTCGATGAAGGCATAGGCGGCGCTGCTGCGCTTTCCCCGCCGGTTCATGAACTGGTAGAAGCCGACCCCGCGCTGCGACGGTCCGTTGAAGTCATGGTTGTACGGCAATCCAAGGCCTTGGACGGCCTGGACGAACCAACGGGAAACATCATCGATGTGGCCTGGATCCGAGACCAGCAGCGGACCTTCGCTGCCATGCAGTTCGCCGCCGAGGCGGTTGTTTCCCTCCATGCCGGTGAAATGCGGCAGCACCGCCTGCCAGTTCCAGCGCACGCCGGCATTGTTGCCGCGCAGCAGTTCGTCCCACTCCTCATAATCGGCCGAGCGGCCTCGCATGTAGACCTGGGCGTTGACCGAGGTGCCGCCGCCCAGCACGTTGCCTTGCGAGATTTCATGGACGCGGCCGTCGAGATGGGCCTGCGGCTCGGTGCGGTGATAGCGCATGAATTTCGAGCCGTTGATCATCTTGAAGATGCCGGGCGGCATGTCGAGCAAGGGATGATGATGGGAATGGCCGGCCTCCAGCAGCAGGGTTCGCCGTCCCGCTTTGACAAGCCTTGCCGCCGCGACGCAGCCGGCTGCTCCGCCGCCCACCACGATATGGTCGTAGGACTGCGTCATGCTTCCGGCGCCTCACGGCTTTCGAATGTACCGCGGACATACTCCCAGGCCGCCGAGAGGTGGTTGAGCAGCGCCCGCTCGGCGCCGTCAGGATCTCGCTCAATGATGGCCGTGCAGATTTCACGATGGCTGAGGAAATTCACGCGGTTGCGCTCGGGCGACCGTGGCATGCGCATCCAATGCGGCGACAGCCATGCGGTAAATGCCTTGTGCACGACAGGCAGCACCGGGTTGCGCGCGATGTCATAGAGCGCTGCGTGGAACGCCACGTCCGTCGCATAGAATTTCTCGGAATCCGGGATGGCCGCCTCGTTCATCGCCAGCGCCGCCCTCAGGGCTGTGACGTCATCCTTGCGGGCATGGATGGCGGCGTTGCGCGCCAGCGACGCCTCGAGGAAGACGCGCATGTCGTAGAGGTTCTTCACGCCCGCCTGGTCGCTCAGCAGATGTCCTACAATGCCGTCGAGGGCGCCGAGCGCGGCATCCAGGCCAGGCCGGCGCGCCACGGGCCGGAACCGCGGACGCGCTTCCACCAGGCCGCGGCTGGCCAGGCGCGCAATCGCCTCACGCACAACGCCCCGGCCGACACCATACTCGATCATCAGTTCGCGCTCGGCCGGCAGGTAGCTGCCGTCGCCAAGCCTTCCGGACGTGATGTCGGCCTCTATGCCGGCCACCATCGCGTCGGCCGCGCGGGCGGCGAGAATAGCCGCGGGCATCTCAGGACGCTCTTCCGTATCCAGCAAGCCTTTTCCTCCCAGATGGTCCTGTTATTAGAAGGTAAATCGGACCAAAGCACAAGCGGTTTGATGCTTTTGTAGGACCAAAAATGACAGACTGGCTTCAGAATCGCTGAAAGATCAACCACATTGTTGCTAGTCAGCGCTGCCGGTGCAATTATGGTCCGATGAAAAAACCTGAATGGAGCGCAGCATGAGCCGCACCGAAATCAAGGAAGTCGAGACCCGGCTGTTCCGGGTCCCACTGCGTGAGGTGATGACCGATGCCAAGCACGGCGCGCACACGCATTTCGAGCTGGTCACCGTCACGCTGAGGCTTGCCGACGGCACCGAGGGCACAGGCTACACCTACACCGGCGGCAGGGGCGGCTATGCGATCAAGGCAATGATCGATCACGACCTCGCGCCGTTCCTCAAGGCTCGCGACACGACGCAGATCGACACGATTTACGACGGCATGCTCTGGCACATCCACTATGTCGGGCGCGGCGGCATCGCTTCTTTCGCGATTTCGGCGATCGACATCGCGTTGTGGGACCTCAAGGGCCGGCGTAGCGGCCTGCCGCTTTGGCAGATGGCGGGCGGGGCCGGGAAGAGCGCCAAGGCCTATCGCGGCGGCATCGACCTAAACTTTACCCTCGATCAGCTTTTGGCCAGCATCGATTCCTATCTCAATGGCGGCTTCACCGGGGTGAAGATCAAGGTCGGCAAGGACGACCTGGCCGAGGATGTGGCCCGGGTGAAGGCAGTTCGCGAGCGCATAGGACCTCATGTCACCTTTATGGTTGACGCTAACTACGCGCTTGACGTCCCGCGAGCGATCGAGGCAGCGAGAGCATTCGCCGCCTACGATCTGCTGTGGTTCGAGGAGCCCATCATACCCGACGACTATGAGGGTTACGCCAGCATTGCCAAGGCGACCGGAATGCCCCTGGCAATGGGAGAAAACCTGCATGTCATCGAGGAGTTCGAGCATGCCTTCGCTTGGTCGAATCTCAGCTACATCCAACCCGACGCCTCCAACTGCGGCGGGGTCACAGGCTGGCTGCGCGTGGCGGCGCTCTCACGCAAGGCTGGCATTCCGGTCTGCAGTCACGGGATGCAGGAACTTCATGTCAGTCTCGTTGCAGGTCAGACAAATGCCGGCTGGGTGGAGGCGCATAGTTTCGATATTGACCTTTACACCACCGAGCCGCTTAGGCTTCAGGATGGTTTGGCGATAGCACCCGACGAGCCTGGAGTGGGCGTTGTCTTCGACTGGCGCAAATTGGCGGATTTTCGCCAATAGCGCCCCCTGAACGGCGGCACGGCCGCATGCATTTTGTCCGGATCCTGATTCCTCGTTCCGGCAACGCGGAGAGCCCTTCGACAGGAAGACTTCGACCGTCTGAACAACGAATTCGCCGCCGCCGCAGCCAGCGGGCATACCGCTTATCGGATGCCACACTTACATTTGTAATTGCAGCGACGCTTCACCGGCTTTAACTCACGCGATCATAGCAGCGACACGACAAATGCAGGCGGCCGCCCGAACACCGGCAGAAGCTGCAAGCATTGGGTGCGCCTGCAGGGAGGCGGCGATGGTTGCAACGCGTACGGACACTGCGCATGCGGTTATGGAGGACTTCATTCTATCGCGGCACCGCTCACTGGTCCGCGAAGTTGGATTTTACGAGGCTATGAGTCAAACCCGACAAGCGATCGCCGCATCGCGCGAGGTGCTGAGGCGCTTTCGCGAACGTCAGGGCGACGACACTGCTCGAGCAAAGAATGCAGACCGTGGTCCTGTCGCCGTGTCAGCCTTCGATGCCGACATCATACGCGCTGCATGCCGAGATCTGATCGCGGAGATGAACGTGCCCGAGTGTCAATGGCGCGAGCTGGCGCGAAGTCTGGTGCGCGAATTCGTGGCCTGCGAGGAGACCGAAGCCGGTTTGGTGGATTGGATCGTCCGCCGGCCAGCGATGACGAAGACGGACGAGGCCGGCCGACCGGAGCCAGCCGGCGAGGCGGCGAATGAGCCAGGAGTCAGTCGACCGCAATCAACGCGAGCAAGCAGATCTCCCGGCGACTTGTTGCGCCGAACTGCGGTGGTCCCAGGATCGGAAACTTTGGCGAGCGGCTTGGACACATCTGATCCTCCTCGTTTTTAGGCGTCCGGCCCCGTGTCCGCATTCGGAGACGAATGCGTCCAGCCGACTGTCTAAGGCAGACGGCGACGGCCATGTCGCGTTGCTCCCGGCCTTCGCTCACAAAGGAGCCCAAGCCGGACGCCAACCAGGCTGCATTAGGCCAATGGGAACAATTTGCGCGGGCCGAGCTTGGGCTAGCGTCGTACAGAGGTGCAAGTATGCAAGATAATTTTGACCGAGCTTCATCCGTCGCGGAGGTTGCGGAATCATTCGTGAGATCCCGGAGGCCGTTCTCTGTCGTATCGACCCGGGATGCGGTCACGACTGTCAGGAAACAGGCAGCTTTTTGCGAGCATACGGATGGCGAGCTTGCGGAGTTGGTGGCGGCAATTGCGGTCAGGCATGGTCGATTGGTCGCGTTCGATCTTGATCTCGACGACACAGGCTTGGAGATCGGTCGCGCAGCATAGCCAACGCCTCACGCAATGAGATAGCCACCGTCAACCGGCAAAATTGCCCCAGTGATGAATCCCGCGAGCGGCGAACACAAGAACAAGGCGGGGCCGGTCAGGTCGCCCGGCGTACCCCAGCGACCCATCGGAGTGCGTTTCATCAATTCCGCGTTGCGAGCTGGATCGGCCCGTGGCGCGGCGGTCATGGCGGTCTCGATCCAGCCAGGCGCCAATGCGTTTACGCGAATGCCATCCCCGGCATAGGCGATCGCAAGTGACTTGGTAAGTTGCACGACCGCGCCCTTGGATGCGGCGTAAGCCGGCGCATGAGCCGCGCCGAAAAACGCGAACATCGAGGCGATGTTGACGATGGCGCCCCCGTTCGAGAGTGCCCCTCGGAACGCGCTCGCACTCCGCATGGAGCCGGTGAGATTGATATCGACCACCGTTTCGAAACCCTGGACAGTGAATTCGGCGGCGCGCAGGTTTACCCCTGCGCAATTTACGAGCGCTGCAACGGATGTGAACTGACTGGAATATCCTTCGACCGCAGTCATGTCCCGGACGTCGAGTACTGAATACGAGACGGGGGTGCCGTATGCACGAGCGGCCGCTACCTCGGCGGCCGTGGCCCCCGTCGCGTGGACGATTGCCCCGGCCCCGGCGAACGCCATGGCGATGCCGTTTCCGATGCCTGTCGTGCCTCCGGTAATGACGACGGTCTTGCCCGCGAAGAAGGGCATGGCCCATATGGAATCGGTCACCAAGATCTCCTCGTTTCGCCTCTGTGGCGGAGCGCGAACTCATCGGCGCGGAAGACAAACGGGCGGATGTCTACCGCACGAACTGATCGACGAAATCCTTACCGAGACCCACGCTCGCATAATGATTTCTGCACATGTCGATCTTGGTGAAAACGTCCTCGAAACCAATCTGCTTGTTATCCTTGTCCAGGTAAACCATGCAGCCGGAAATGTTGAAGAAGGTGATCATCTCGGGCACGTCGCTTGGAACCGTGAGCGTGTGGATTTCACCGGGCGGCTCGAAAACGTAAGATCCGGTCTCTGCCACCCAGTCGTGTTCAAGATAGTGCCAACGCCCCTTGATCACATATCCATGCACGGGGGCCGGATGCAGATGACGGCTTAATATCCCGGCCCGGCGTACGCGGAGCAGATTGCACCACTGCCCCTGCATTGTGTTGAGCATAAGTGGTCGGAACCACACGCCCTTAGCCTGTGGGACCCAGACACGCTCGTCTTCGGGGACGGCAGCGATCGCGATCTCTTTCGGTGCCAGGGGATGGGCGGAGCCGTTGAAGGATTGATACATAGGAACCTCTGTCGCCATTCATTGGAGCGTCCATATCAGCGCGATCCTAACAACTGGGCCGAGTTCTGCCGAGGCGCAATCGGGCGCCCACGCATTGGGAAAGTTGTCGGCGCGCGCCCGCCCGCTGCCGCGACCGCAAGCGGGAAGGGTTTCGGGATGGTCCGTTGGGCGTCGAAGACGATCAGTGGGTTCCTTCTTGCCTTATCATGCGGCTATCCGGGAGTGCACCGGGCTGGTTCTGGTCTGGAAGCCCCGGTTTCGGACTTCCAAGGCCAGCAAGGCGAGTTCGACCTCGTCCAATCGCGACGGGCGTGCATTTTCCGGCATGCCTTCGGCGGTGGCCAGGTCGATCAGATACTCGTTCCAGGCCCAGTTCTTGAGCACGGCGCGTTTCTCGTCGGGTGCGAGCACCGGGTCGTCCACGACCTCCATCGGAGAGGCGTAGAATGTCTCGGGCTCCGAAAGCGCCGTCTGTATGTGCGCTGTCTGTGCACCGGCGCCATAGCCGTGACTTGCCTGGAGCCAAGCCAACTGCAGCCGCTGCCAAACCAGGTCGGAAAAGGCCTGTTTTTCCTCCGATACATGTTGTCTCCTGATCTTGGCCGGGGAAGCAGGAGGTGCCGCCTGCACCACGTAATTGAGGCCTTGACGCTCGGCATAACGGATCGCCGCTTCCAGCGTCGGAAAGTTCAGTTCAACCTGGGTCAGGGTGTCCCGGCCACCGGTATAGCCCATCAGCGGCTCGATGAACGGGGCTGTGCGGCGTTCGAAGACCAATCGCCAGTCCCTGTGGGGCTTTGCCGAGGTCATGGCCGAGCGGCAGGGCTGGTAGATCCGCGCCACTGCGCCCTCCGGAAACACTGACCGTCCCATTGACAAAGCCGGCCCGTCTAGACGAGGCCGATTGTCATTGTCCGGCCGGACGGACGTCTTGGTTGGGTTCCTGATGTTGTCGCTGCTTTGAACTGTCTCCATTGCCTGTCCCTCCCGTTATGAAGGGTCGCACGGGCAGCGGCCGTAAGGGCCGCCACCCATACTGCATCCGTCAGTTCTTCCCGTTGATTGCGATCCGCTTGGCCTTCGCCTGCGCCCGCTCGGTCTTGGGCAACGTCACGGTCAGCACCCCGTTCTTGAAGGTGGCGTTGACCTTGTCTTCTTCGACCTCGTAGCCGAGCGGAATGAGGCGCTCGAAGCGACCGTAGAAGCGCTCGGAGAACTGCCGGTCCTTGTCCTCGGTCTCGGAACGCTTCTCGCCTTTAAGCTTGAGCGCCCCATTTTCCAGCAGGACTTCTATGTCGCTCTCGTCCAGGCCAGGTATTTCCGCCGTGACGCGGACTTCCTTGTCCGTGTCGGAGATTTCGACACTCGGCCAACTGGCGGCGAAAGAGGGACCGAAGGCCGGCAGTCTGGCGCCAAAGCTGCGGAAGGCGTCATCGAACAGCCGGTTTACCTCCCGGTGGAGGGAGACGAAGGGGTCTCGATCTCCGTCGGGGAAGAGACTGGGCGCCGAGTTTCCGTTGCCCCGGCCCCATGGGATCAAGTCACGTACGCTCATTGTCTTTCTCCTTTTGTAGGTCTCTGAGTCGGGCGGGACGCCCGGCTCAAGCGAAAGCCTTCATGGTGGATTGCTCAGGCGGCCAGCTTGTCGGTCTCGACCTTGGGCGCCTCGATCTTCGGCATGGGAGCCCCGCTGGAGATTTCGATCTTGCGCGGTTTCATCTCCTGGGGAACCTCGCGCTTGAGATCGATGCTCAGCAGCCCGTTCTCAAGGCTGGCGCCCTCGACTTTGACATGATCGGCCAGTTCGAACCGACGCTCGAAAGCGCGCCCGTTGATGCCACGGTACAGATACCGGCCGTTCTCATCGCCGGATTGCGACCCGCTCACAACCAGCATGTTGGGCTGGTGGGTGACGGTCAGCTGGTCCTGCGAGAAACCGGCGACCGCCATCGTGATGCGATACTGATCATCATCAACCTTGGCGATATCGTAGGGCGGCCAGTTGTCGAACGAGGCCACACGGCTCGCACTTTCAAGCATGTCGACCATGCGGTCGAAGCCGATGCTGGACCGGTATAGAGGGGTAAAATCGAGGTTTGTCTTCATAGCCACATTCTCCTTTGAGCAACATGGACAACAGAAGGCGCCAAGAGCCTTGCCGCCTCCTGGTATTGCCGGCCCCATTAGGCTGCCGGCGACCATCAATTTAGAATCGCGACTTGCACCTTCAAGAGCAAGAATAGGAAAATTTTCATCGGCAATCTGGGGGAACGCACCGATGCCACACCCATCCCGCCGGCGGGGTCACTCGCCGACGGGTCCATGGTGCAAGACAACTACGTCGCCCTTAAATCCGATCGACGAATGGTACGAACGCGGCCACTGCCGCGCTGTCACTGCAGTCAGGACCGGCACGCTCATCCGATTGATCCAACTGTTGCAACGCATCCATGATCGTGTCGAAGCTGACCGGTTCACCCGCTCCCGGCAGCATGCGAAGCGCTGGCACGGATTCTACGGCGCAGGCATCCGATGCCCATGACGAAAGAATGGCGCGCTTCTCCTGAGCGTCCAGGGCAACGTCGGCCAAAACGTCGTGGGGATGTTTGAAATGCCGCGCCGGATGCAGCAAGCGGTCCAGAAAACGTCGGGGGCCACGGGTTCAATCGATGCAAAATAGGTCGAAATGGGTCCTTCCATGGATGGTCCTCCGCTTCAGACAATCTCATGCGAGTTTGGCGGCTCTCGCCAGCGGCTGTCGCGATCACGACCAGGCAGATCATCCAGGAACGACGCTCAACGACTTTCCCTAGGTGATGTCGATACCGAGACTCATCGTCCGGCACCCTGGGCGGCTCGATCACGACCGAAGCGAACGAGCCGTTCGCGATCGAGGGTGGCGATGCTGCACTTCCCCAGATGTTTGGAGCATATCGAGGGCTGCGGCCTTGGAGCGGCGAGGGGACTTGCCTACATCGCACATGTCGTCGATATGAAGGTCGATGGGTTCGCCGAAAGTTTTCAGGCGCGCTATACGGACTTGGTCGGCGTCTCACCGCGATCGACTTGGCGCTCGGTTTAGGTTGCCCAGCGCCTGGCGTCGTCTCGGCGCAGAAAGGTCTCGCTAACGTAGCGACCCTTGCGACGGACTTGGACACGCCATGAACCGGACGAGAGTTTTGTGTAGGTGGCCATTTTCTCGTGTGCGCTCCGTGTGCACTGAGAGATCGAAACGTGGCGAAAAGGGTCGTATTCTGGCGTAAATTCGCGTGCACTCGGGCTGCTCTAACGATTTGATGTTAAAGAAAAAATGCTGAAAAATCAAGATCATAGACTGGCTATTGCACCCATGATGGACTGGACCGACCGGCATTGCCGGTTCTTCCACCGCCAGTTGACGCAGCGTGCGCTGCTCTACACCGAAATGGTGGTGGCGGACGCTGTCATCCATGGTGCGCGCGAGCGGCTGCTTGGTTTTGACGAGACCGAACATCCGGTGGCACTGCAGCTCGGCGGCTCCGATCCGCAAAAGCTGGCCGAGGCGGCGCGCATCGGCGAGGGCTTCGGTTACGACGAGATCAATCTCAATGTCGGCTGTCCGTCCGACCGCGTCCAGTCCGGCACGTTCGGCGCCTGCCTGATGAAAGTGCCTGACCTCGTCGCCGATTGTGTGGCGGCGATGAAGGCGGCGGTGAAAATCCCGGTGACGGTCAAATGCCGCATCGGCGTCGACGAGCAGGATCCGGAGCCCGCGCTCGACGCGCTGGCCGACGGCGTTTTCGCGGCCGGCGCCGACGCGCTGTGGGTGCATGCGCGCAAGGCTTGGCTGGAGGGTCTGAGCCCGAAGGAAAATCGCGACATCCCGCCGCTCGACTATGACAGGGTCTATCGCCTCAAGGCTAGAAAATCGAACAAATTCATTGGCATCAATGGAGGCGTTCAATCGCTCGAAGAGGCGGCTCGCCACCTCGATCATGTCGATGGCGCCATGCTTGGCCGCGCCGCCTACCACACGCCAGGCATCCTGGCCGGCGTCGACGCGGCATTCTACGGCGACAAGGCCGGCGCCTACGATTTTGCCGCGCTGATCGACACGATGGCCGACTACGCCGCGCGGCATATCGAGCAGGGCGGGCGGCTCGGCCACGTCACCCGCCACATGGTCGGGCTGTTCCACGGCCTGCCGGGCGCGCGCCGCTTCCGGCAGATACTGTCCACCGACGCGACGAAACCCGGCGCCGGACCGGATGTGCTGAAGGCAGCGTTCGCTGCCGTCGATTTCGACCGTGTTGAAAAGGCCGCTTAAGCAGTTCAGTCGCGCAGAATCATCCGGTCGCCGCGCACGTCGAAACCCGACAGGGAACCGATGAAGTTCATGCCGAGCAGGCTCTGGCTGAGCGCGCCGGGCGCGGCGACCATCACCTGCATGTTCTTGCGCACGATGCCGCCGATCGCCAGTTCGTCGGTGCGCACCGAAGCGGCGCGTGCCATGCCATTGGCGGTCGAGACCGGGACGGTGAAGCTCAGCGCGGCCGGATTGAAGCCGGCCGCCTGCGCGTCTTCGGCGGTGAGCACTGTACTGGTCGCGCCGGTATCGACGACGGTGCGGATCGGCGCGCCGTTGATCGTGATGCGGGCCTCGAAATGGCCGCTGCCGGCCTTGTCCAGGGTCACGGTGGCATGGCCGTCCTCGACGCCGAGCGCCAGCGGGCTGCCGGGAACGAGGCCCGCCGTCACCCGGCTGGCGAAATCCTGCAACTCGTAGCGGTACTGGTAGCCGGCGACGAGCGCCAGCACGATCAGGGCCCACGTGCCGAGATTGCGGGCCATGACGCCGAGCGGCCTGCCGGACCGGACAAGGCCGGCGCTGACCAGCAAGCCGATCGCCCCCAGCCAGACCAGACGGCTGAAATCGTAATTCTCGATGCCGAACGTGCTGCCGGCGTCGTTGTTGATCATCAGCAGCACCAGCCCGAGGCCGATTGCCGCCATCACGATCCAGAACAGTCGGTTCATTGGACCTGCCGCCTCAAGAGAGGACGTCGCGCTCGCGCGCCATGCGGCTGCGGCGTGTTTCCCGGCGCGGCCGGCGCTCGACCGTTTCCAATCGGGCCGGCAACTCGGCCATGACGCTGCGGCGTACCTCCGGCGTCATCCCCATCCAGGCGCCGATTTCATCGCGCGTGCGGCCACAGCCGAAGCAGAAGCCGGTTTTCATGTCGATCGAACAGACCAGGATGCACGGGGATTCGATGGCCGTCATGACTTTCTCTTGAAGGTTCCGTCCGGAATCCCTCGTTCCATCTCCACATGGTGCAACGGCAAAGCCAATGCAAGCCCTTCGGAATGCGGCGCGGGCAACCGCTTTCGCGCCAATGTCGAGGGGAGTTGTGCCGGCCGGGCAAGGCGGTTATGCCGCTGATCAACCACAGGGAATGATCAGGACCGACATGACCAGCGCGCTGCCCTTCGACGACTTTCGCAATCTGCTGGCGAGCCTGCCGCCTGCCGATACAGTCGCGGAAAACAGGGTGCGCACCCTGTTTTCCAAGGCCGACAAGCCGAAAGCCTCGCTTGGACGTATCGAGGACATCGCCGCCTGGCTTGCTGTCTGGAGCGGGCGCGCCCCGCCGGCGGTGAACCGGCCCCTAGTGGCGATCTTCGCCGGTAACCATGGCGTGACCCGCCACGGCATCTCGCCGCGCCCTGTCGCTGCGACCGCAAACGCCGTTGAGCTGTGCGCCGCCGGCGGTGCGGCAATCAACCAGATTTGCGTCGCCAACAATCTTGGCCTCAAGGTGTTCGATCTGGCGCTGCACATTGCGACCGCCGACATCACCGAGGACGCCGCCCTCGACGAACGCGGCTGCGCCGCCACCATGGCCTTCGGCATGGAAGCCATTGCCGGTGGCTCCGATCTGATTTGCCTCGGCGATCTCGGCGTCGGCAACTCCACCGTTGCGGCGGCTTTGTGCGCCGCCCTGTTCGGTGGCAGCGGCGCCGACTGGGTCGGCCCCGCCTCGGGCGCCGACGCGGCCATGCAGGCGCGCAAGGCTGATGTAGTCGATAAAGCCGTCGCCTTGCATGGTGCGGCTCTGAAGGACCCCCTGGAAGCACTGCGCCGGGTCGGCGGCCGCGAATTCGCGGCCATTGCCGGCGCTATCCTCGCCGCCCGGATGCAAAAAATCCCGGTGCTGCTCGACGGCTTCGCCGCGACCGCTGCCGCTGCCGTGCTGCATGCCGCCAACCCGGGTGCGCTCGACCATTGCCTGCTGGCCAGCCAGTCGCCCGAACCCGGCCAAAGGCTTGCCGCCGAGCGGCTCGGCCTCAGGCCGCTGTTCGATCTCGGCATCAGCCACGGCGAAGGGGTAGGGGCCGCCCTTGCCGCCGGTCTGGTCAAGGCGGCGGCGCTTACCAGTTCGGGCATGGCGGCGGCGGTCAAAGCCTAGAACAAGCTGTCAGCGTCGGCGAGCCGCCGCGACCGCCTTTGTCGGCAGCGCCGGCAGTTCCTCCATCACTCGGGCGAGCGGGAAGATGGCGATTGCCTCGGTGCCTTCGCGCAATTTCGACTGAAGTTCGAATTCGCCGCCATGCATGGCGAGCAGGCCCTGAACGATCGGCAGCCCGAGCCCGGTGCCCTGTTCGGCGCTCTTGATGGCGATCGAGCCCTGGCCGAAGGCGGACAGCACGATCGGGATTTCGTCCTCCGGTATGCCCGGCCCATTGTCCTTGACCGAAATGTACTGGCCACCGCCCGCCGTCCAGCCGACGCGCACGCGAACTTCGCCGCCGGTGGCGGTGAATTTGATGGCGTTGGACAGGAGGTTGAGCGTGATCTGCCGCACCGCGCGCTCGTCGGCGAACAGCCGCGGCAGGGCACTTTCGAAATCCTGGACGATGCGGATGTCCTTGTTGCGCGCCTTCAATTCCATCATGTGGCAGCAATCTTCGGCGATGTTGAGCAGCATCACCGGCTCTTCGTTGAGCTGATAGCGGCCGGCCTCGATGCGCGACAGATCGAGGATTTCGTTGATCAGGTCGAGCAGATGCTGGCCGGAATCGTGCACGTCGCGGGCGTAGTCGCGATAGGTCGGGTTGCTCATCGGCCCGAGCACCTCATTGGCCATCACCTCGGAAAAACCGAGAATGGCGTTGAGGGGCGTCCTGAGCTCATGGCTCATAGAAGCAAGGAAGCGCGACTTCGCCAGATTGGCGTCTTCGGCCCGCCGACGAGCTTCGTCCGACATTGATTTCGCTGTCTCCACCTCTGCTAGCAGCGCGTCCTTTTCGGAGCGGAAGGACAGAAGTATCAGCGACGAGCGGTTGAGATGGCGCGCGATATAGGCAAAGAACGGCAATGCCGCGACCAGCAGGGCGACCATGATCGTCCCGACCGGCACCCAAAATTTCGTTTCGGCATAGGCATAGACCGCCACCGGAACGACGAAGGTGGCAAGCAGCGAGCCGCGCAAGGACGACGCCATGATAGCGGTGGTCGCCATGGCCAGCAGCAGCACCACCGCCTTGGCCACCTGGAACTGGTCGATCTGGCAGGTGGCGCAGCCGAGCCAGGCGAACCACGCCCAGCCGAGGCCGCACAGCGAATGGCCGATCAGAAAATCCCTGCGGGTGCGAACAGGGTTGAGCTCGGCAGCTTCGGTGCGGCCGACGCGCCGCGCCATGAAGGCGACGATCGAATAGCAGATCAGGGTGAACAGCGCCCAGACGCTGATCTGTTTGTCCACACCGGCCAGCAGCCCGGCCGCCGCGACCGCCAACACCAGCAGTGGGATGACGGCTGCGCCGCCCACCATGGTCCCGGCGTGCAGCTTCAGCAGCTCGCGGTCGAAGTCGAGATTGCCGACCTGCTGCGAAAGACGGTCGCGCGTCTTGCGCACCGCGCGCGCCACATCGCTGTTGCGGTGCGGTTTCCGGCGGTCCACAATGAATTTATCCGCTGTGTTCGAGCGTAGCAGAGGCATGGAAACTTCGATTTATGCGCGCAGCGATCTCAATTCGTTAAGCTACGTTCGAATGATTAAGAGACTGTTTGCCATATGAGCCGTTCGTGGTCGCCAAGGCCGCGCCGGCGATACTATCCGCCGCCGCCGCGAAGCCTGTGGCGCAAGCTGCTGGACTACGCGCTGACGGTCATTCTGCTCGGCCTGCTGATCCTGCTCGCCGCACGCCTCGACCGTTTCGAGACGCGCAAGGCGCAAGGGGCGGCGATCGTCAACGATGGCGATTCACTCACTCTTGGCACCGAACGTATCCGCATGCGCGGCATCGACGCTCCGGAATACCAGCAGATCTGCCGTAGGGATGGCGCGGACTATGCTTGCGGCAGGCTGGCGCGCCAGGCGCTGGTGCGGCTGATATCAGGCAATCCGGTGACCTGCAGCGGCTGGCAGCGCGACCGCTACGGCCGCCTGCTCGGCGATTGCAAGGCCGGTGGAAAGGATCTCAACCGGGCCCAGGTTGAGGCCGGCTGGGCAATTGCCTATGGCGATTTCGACACCGAGCAGGCCATTGCCCGCGCCGGCAAGGTTGGCATCTGGGCCGGCACGTTCGATCAGCCGCAAGACTGGCGCGAAAGCCACCACGGCGGCCCGCTCGAAAGAAAGCACGGCACCCTGGCTTCGGTCGGTGACGCCTTGCGAGAGATGTTTCGCGTCTGGTGACGAGCACTATAGTTGAAGGACCAGATCGGGAGGATAAGCATGAAACTGTTCGACGGCGGCCGCGCCCCCAATCCGCGGCGCGTGCGGGTTTTCCTCGCCGAAAAGGGCATCGCAGTGCCGCTGGTGCCGGTCGACATGGGTGCGATGGGGCACAAGCAGGAGCCGGTCAGGTCGCGCAACCCGCTGCAGCGGCTGCCGGTGCTCGAGCTCGACGACGGTACCATCCTCACCGAATCCGTCGCCATCTGCCGCTATTTCGAGGAACTGCATCCCGAACCGGCGCTGTTCGGGCAAGGCGCGCTCGGCAAGGCCAAGGTCGAGATGTGGCAAAGGCGCATGGAGTTCAATCTGCTCAGCTGCGTCGCCCAGGCTTTTCGCCACATCCATCCGGCGATGAAGGAATGGGAAATTCCGCAGATCCCCGAATGGGGCGAGGCCAACAAGGCGAAAGCGGTTGAATTCCTGAAACTGCTCGAGCCCGAACTGGCAAACCGCGAATTCGCCGCCGGCGACGCCTATTCGATCGCCGATATCACCGGCATGATCGCCATGGATTTCATGAAACCGGCGCGCATCAAAGTGCCGGACGAGTGCACCAACGTGCTGCGCTGGTACAGCGCCGTCTCCAGCCGTCCGAGCGCTTCCGCCTGATGGAGGCGGAACTCGAACGCTTGACGGCAAAGGTCCGCGCCTGCCGCATCTGCGTCGACACTCCGGTCGGCAGGCCACTGCCGCACGAGCCGCGCCCGGTGCTGCTGCCATCATCCAGCGCCCGCATCCTGCTCGCCGGCCAGGCGCCAGGCACAAAGGTGCATTTGTCGGGCATGCCGTTCACCGACGCCTCCGGCGACCGCTTGCGAAGCTGGCTGGGCGTGACAAGCGAGGAATTCTACGACACGGATAAATTCGCCATCGTGCCAATGGGGTTCTGCTTCCCCGGCCAGGACGCCAAGGGCGGCGACCTGCCGCCGCGCCGAGAATGCGCGCTGGCCTGGCGCGCGCCGCTGATGGCGCTGATGCCGCAGATCGACCTCGTTTTGACAATCGGCTCCTACGCGCAATCCTGGCATATGGGCGCCACGCGCCGGCCGTCGCTGACCGAAACCGTGAAGGACTGGCGCACCATCTGGGATGCGCCGGCCAGCCTGAAAGTGCTGCCGCTGCCACACCCGTCATGGCGCAACTCAGGATGGCTGAAGCAGAATCCATGGTTTGAAATGGATTTGCTGCCGTTTCTGAGATCGGAAATCCGCTATCGCATAGATTAGACTTTAAGCAAGATATCACTCGCTTTTGTGCCATCCGGCAGAATTTCTTTCTTGTGAAAGGTCGAAATAAGAGGGAGTATAGCCAATCTATTCCCAAAGCGCGTCGCGCTCGAGGGAACGCGGCCTGCACCAGGAGCACCTCAATGGATCGCCTCGACAGAAAAATTCTCCGCCTCCTGCAGGAGGACGCGACGCTCGCGGTTGCCGATGTCGCCAAGAAAGTCGGCCTGTCGACGACGCCGTGCTGGCGCCGCATCCAGAAGCTGGAGGAAGAGGGAGTCATCAAGCGGCGCGTCGCCATTCTCGACCACGAAAAGGTCAATGTGCGCGTCACCGTCTTCGTGTCGATCCGCACCAATTCGCACAGCCATGAATGGCTGCGGCGTTTCTCGGAAGTCATCCAGGAATTTCCCGAGGTGGTCGAATTCTACCGCATGAGCGGCGACGTCGATTATCTCTTGCGCGTCGTGGTGCCCGATATCGCCGCCTATGACGCCTTCTACAAGCGGCTGATCGCCAAGATCGAGATCCGCGACGTATCGTCGTCCTTCGCCATGGAGCAGATCAAGTACACGACCGAAATGCCGCTCGACTACATGCTGCTGGACAAGGAATCCGGCGCCAACGCGGCCTGAGCGCGGTTGTCCGTGACTGGGCGGTGACGCTGCACAAGCAGGCGCCGTTTAGTTCTTCTTTTTGTTGAGGAAACTCCAGGGCGAGTTGACCGGCAGCGTGATCGTGTCCGGCACCGTGTCGACTGCCACCACATCGGCTTTGCGTACGGTGTAGCCGGACTGGATGATGCTGACGCCGTCGAGAATGAACAACTGGCTCTTCTCCAAGCCGGGCCGCAAAGCGCCGGTCACGGCAACCGACTCATAGGACTGCGACATCTTGTAGGGACGGGCCGGCGTCACCAGCACGATCTGGTTGGGCGGCGGCGTCGGCATGTGGCTGCAAGCGCCTGTCCACGGCACCAGCAGGAATTGGTAGACGAGATCGCCATCACGGTCGACCGGCAATGCGTAGCCGGCTAATTGTACTATCTTGTCTTGCAGGTTGAGCGACAATGTCTCGCCACGATCGGGCAGTTTTGCCGCAATCATCGGCAGACCGGCATCTTCGGCCACCGCCTGCGTCGCAGGACGCAGATCTTTCCAGAAGATGCGCGCGGTTTGGCCTGAGGCGTTGGTAGCGGTGAACACCAACAACGCGGCTGCAAGCGCCAAGGTCGATTTGAGAGGACTGCTCATCGGCCGCTTCCTTTGTGCAGGAGTAAAGACGCCGCGGCCGATCGCGTCAACGCTCGAGCCGCATCACATGTCTGCGAGAGCCGGCCATGCCGACCTCATGGAACCCGCGAGCGATGAACATGTCGCGAAACCCCATGAAACGGTAGCTCGGCGATGCCTCGCCGACCGGGTAGGCCTCGATCACGCCGGCGCCCTTGGCAAAGGCGTGATCTATGGCAGCGTCAAGCAGCGCTGCCGCCAGCCCGCCGCCGCGCAGCGCCCTTGGCACATAGAAGCAGACGATCGACCAGATGCCGGTCTCGTCATCGTCCTGTTGCGACGTCAGCTTCCGATATGTCTGGCGCGGCGCGACCGAGCACCAGCCGACGGTCTTGCCGTCAATCTGGGCCAAGATTCCGACCGGCGTGCCGGCCTCGACAAGCGCCATCATGGCCCGTTTCAACTCGGCGTGCTGAACATGCTCGCGGCGGCCGGGCAGGGGCCGCCAGGCCATGCACCAGCAATACTTCGGACCGCCTTGCGCTTCGAAGAGGCCTTCGAAATCGGCGCGCGTCTGCCGCGTCACCTCGGTGAACCGGACGTTGGCTAGGTCAGCCTTTTCTGGCGGCGATCCGCTCGATGATCTTGGCATTGGTGAGTTCCCGTACGGCGTCCTTGCCAATCCAGCGCGCCGTCTTGTCGGCCGACTGGGCCAGTCGTTCGGCCACGGCAAGGGCAGCGCCGTGCATCTCCAACGATCGCTTCCCGATCGAACGAAGCGCCCAGTTTACCGCCTTCTTCACGAAATTGCGGCTGTCGGTGGCATGCGCTTCGATGATCGGCAGGAAGCCGAGGAAAGTCGCCACCGGCTCCTGCTTCCGGTGCACGACGGACCACGCCATCATGGCGAAGGCCGTGCGTCGAACGAACTCGCGCTCGTCCGCCGCGAACTCTTCAATCAGCTCCTTCCAGGCGTCCGTGTCGACGAAGAGATCGGAGACGCCGTCGACGATGTCCCAGGAATCGAAGGACGCGGCCCATTGTCGTGCATCCGCGGCTGAGAAGCGCTTCGGGTCGGCCGTGACGGAAGCGATGAACTGCGCCTCCATGATGCCGGTCTGCCAAAGCTCGAAAGCACGCTCGTGGTTGCGCTTGATCTTTTTGGCGATCTGCCGCTGCATGCGATGCGAGATGCCGAGCGCGCGCTCGATCTTGATGCCGTAGCGCAGCATACCGCGGCGATTGTCCTCCGAGCCGATCGAGCGCAAATGGGCGACGATCTCGTCGGCGTTCGATTGGGGCGAAAGCTCGGCCATTGCGAACGCCTATTTTTCCAGGCGCGCCAGCAGGGACGAGGTGTCCCAGCGCTTGCCGCCCATCGCCTGCACATCCTTGTAGAACTGGTCGACAAGGGCGGTCACCGGCAGTCTCGCGCCATTGCGGTCGGCTTCATCGAGGCAGATGCCGAGATCCTTGCGCATCCAGTCGACGGCAAAGCCGAAATCATATTTACCGGCATTCATCGTCTTGTGGCGGTTCTCCATCTGCCAGGACCCGGCAGCGCCCTTGGAGATGACTTCGATGACCTTCTCGATGTCGAGCCCGGCCCTCTTGCCGAAGTGGATGCCTTCGGCCAGTCCCTGCACCAGCCCGGCAATGGTGATCTGATTGATCATCTTGGTGAGCTGGCCGGCGCCCGACGGCCCCATCAGCCCGACCATGCGGGCAAAGGCGTCGATGACCGGCCTGGCCCTGTCGAAGGCAGCCTGCTCGCCGCCGACCATCACCGTCAGCACGCCGTTCTCGGCGCCCGCCTGCCCGCCGGAAACCGGCGCGTCGAGGAAGGAAAAGCCGGCCTTTTCAGCGGCGTCGGCCAGTTCGCGCGCGACTTCGGCCGAAGCCGTGGTGTTGTCGATGAAAACGGAGCCTTTTTTTATCGCGGCGAAGGCGCCATCGGCCCCGGTCGTCACCGAGCGCAGATCGTCGTCATTGCCGACGCAGGAGAAGACGAAATCCTGGCCCTCTGCGGCCTCTGCCGGCGTCAAAGCAAGCTTGCCGCCATGCTGGGCCACCCATTGTTCCGCCTTCGCCGCGGTGCGGTTGTAGACGGTGACGTCGTGGCCGCCTTTGTTCCTGAGGTGCCCGGCCATGGGATAGCCCATCACGCCAAGACCGAGAAATGCCACAGATGCCATGAGTTTGCCCTTCAGACGGAACGGAATTGTCTTGGAAAGCTCTAGGCTCTACGCGCCATTCGTCAAGACGCGCATGAGCCGATCGACTGGTACAGCCGACCGCTCAGCGGATCAGATGAATGGTGATCCGTCGCTCGATCCATTCGACGCCGTGGCGCAGGATCTCGACCATCACCAGATAGACGATGGCGACCCAGACATAGGCCTGGAAGTCGAAGGACTTGGCGTAGGCGAGCTTCGCGTTGCCCATCAAATCATAGACGGTGATGATGGCAACGATGGCGGAGGCCTTGATCATCAGGACGAGTTCATTGCCATAGGGCCGGAGCGCGACGATAAACGCCTGCGGCAGGATGACCTTGCGCAGCGTCTGCAGCTTGTGCAGGCCGAGCGAAGCAGCGCCCTCCCATTGGCCCCTCGGAACACTCTCGATGGCGCCGCGCAGGATTTCGGCCTGGTAGGCGGCGGTGTTGAGCGCGAAGGCGAACACACCGCAATTGAAGGCGTCGCGGAAGAACCACCACAGCCCGACGGATTCGAGTTGCACCCGGAATGAGCCCAGGCCGTAATAGACGAGATAGACCTGGACCAGCAGCGGCGTGCCGCGGAAGAAGTAGACGTAGCAATAGGCCAGGACGGACAGATAGCGGTTCTTCGACATGCGGGCATAGGTGACGGGCAGCGAAAAAAGCGCGCCGAGCACCATCGAGATGGCCACCAGCGCAAGCGTGGTTCCCAAGCCCTGCAGATAGGCCGGCGCGTATCTGGCGAAGAATTCGCCATTCCAAGCGTAAACCAGATAGACGGCGATGCCGATGCCGAACAGGATCCAGAAGCCGACCAGCGCGTAGCCGACGATACGGGCCCGGGGCCAGCCTCGCGCCCGTGGTGGTGGCTTCTCGATGTCGACGGCGGCGCGCGTCACGACGCTCATCGTGCCTCCCTCCTCCCGAGCGAACGCAGGATGAAGCCGGTGGCGATCGACGACAGGATGGCAAGGATAAGGAACACCATCGCCGCGACGCTGTAGAACAGGAAGGAATGTTTGGTGACACGGGCCGCCACGCCGGCGTTGCGCAAGGTTTCAGCCAGATTGACGACCGACACCAGGGCCGTGTCCTTGAGCAGGCTCAGCCAGCAATTCTCAAGGCCGGGGAAGGCGATGCGCAGCAGCTGCGGCAGGATCACCTTGCGCATCGTCTGCCATTTCGACAGCCCGATCGCATAGCCGCCCTCATACTGGCCCTTCGGAATGGCGCGAAAGGCCGACAGGAAGACTTCGCTGGAATACGACGAAAAGATCAGCGACAGCACGATCATGCCGGCGAGGAAGCTGTCGACATCGACCGTCGCTTCCGGCCTGAACAGACGGATGACATACTGCAAGAGGATCGGCATGCCGAAGAAGAACAGGAAAAGCGTCACCAGTTCCGGCAGTCCGCGAAACACCGTGGTGTAGATGTTGGCAGCCACGCGAAGCGACGGCTCTTCGGATTGTTTTGCCCAGGCGACGAAAAAGCCGATCGTCAGGCCGATCGGCAGTGTCGCCAGCGCGAGCGCAATGGTGACCAGTGCGCCATAGGCAATATCGTCAATCCAGCCATCGGGTCCCCAAGTGAGAAGTATCCATATGTTCTGGCTTGGCATTGACGGGTCTTGTCTCCACTTCTGTCAGGCCAAGGCGGCAGCAGGAAATTTCCCCTGCCGCCTTGTTTCAGACGATCAGGACTCGGCGCCGAAGACGTCGAACTTGAAGTACTTGTCGTTGATTTCCTTGTACTTTCCGTTGGCGCGGATTGCGTCGATGGCGCTGTTCAACTTGTTGACCAGATCCGTCTCGCCCTTGCGCACGGCGATGCCGGCGCCCGGTCCAAAGATATCGACCGGCTGCGGCGAAGGCTGGCCGAGAATCTTGCAGCAGGCGCCATCAGGCGAATCCAGGAACTGTTGCAACACGACGATATCGTCCTCGATCGCGTCGAGACGGCCATTGGCGAGATCAGCCTGCTCTTCGGGGCTGCTCGGATAGCCCTTGACCGTGCTGTCCGTATAGGTTTTCGAGGCATAATTGAAATGCGTCGTGGTGGTTGCGACGCCGATGGTCTTGCCGGCCAGGTCTTCCTTGGTCACGCCCTTGAGGGTCGAATCCTTGGGTACCGCGATCGCCGACGGCGTGTTGTAGTATTTGTGGGTGAAGTCAACCTTCTCGGCGCGCTCCGGCGTGATCGACATCGAGGCGACGATGGCGTCGAACTTGCCGGCCTGCAGGGCCGGAATGATGCCGTCCCAATCCTGGGCGACGAAGGTGCACTTGACCTTCATCTCGTCGCAGAGCGCCTTGGCGATGTCGATGTCGAAGCCCACGAGCTGGCCGTCGGAGGTCAGGTTGTTGAATGGGGGGTAGGCGCCTTCGGTGCCGATTCTCAGGGTCGTTTCCTGAGCCTGGGCGACGCCGAGCGTCAGCAGCGCAGCCGATGCGGCGAGCGCGATACGCAGTGCAATACGCATGATAGTCCTCTCTTTATGGCTCCCGGCCGTCGTTCCGGAACGGCTCTGTGGGGCGGTGCTTTTGACCGCCCGCTGGCGCGATACTCCCACTGTTTTCGGGAGAAAAGCAACTGTAAAACCGTTGCTTGCGGGATTTGCGGGTCCAGCCAATGCCGACGCCGGGTTAATGCATGTCGCCCAAAAGTGCGCAGCGGTTTTGGGACGACGACATGCATAAATAAAACAACCTGAAGCGCGTCGCATGAGGCCGTTCAGGCGAGACGCGCTTAGACAATGCAACGGCTGAAGAGGGCGGCTGACCCGGGCGAGGGCAGGCGCCTCAAGGTTTGAGGCCGGTCATGCGCTCGATGAAGTCGGCTATCCCTCCCGTGTCGTCGAGATCGAACACAGGCAGGCTTTCGCCGGTAACCGCGAAGTCGGCGGCAATCGCCACGATATGTCCGTCGTTCGCCGACAGCGGCGAGCGGTCCTTGGCCTCCTGCCGCCGGGTCTCGATCTTTTTGTGCACCTCGCGTTTGTAGCCTTCGACCAGCACGATGTCGCACGGGGCCAACCGCGACAGGACCGTCTCCAGCGTCGGCTCGTCCTCACCGCGCAATTCATGCATCAGCGCCCAGCGTTTGCCCGACACCACCGCGACTTCGGTGGCGCCCGCCTGGCGGTGACGAAAGCTGTCGGCGCCAGGCTTGTCGATGTCGAACTCATGATGGGCGTGTTTGACCGTCGACACTGTCCAGCCGCGCCGGACGAGCTCTGTGACCAGCTTCTCGGTCAGTGTGGTCTTGCCGGAATTCTTCCAGCCGGTGATGCCGAAGATGTTCATGGGCCGATGCTCTGCAACAGACGCTCGGCCACCGCAAGGTCGTGCGGTGTGTTGATGTTGAAGAACGGGTCGATCTCGTCACTGCCGTGGGTCAGCAACGGAAATTCCACTTCGACACAGTCGTGCCGCTCGATGAAGGCGGAGACGCGCCTGTTGTCCTCGTCGATCAGGAAATGGCGCAAGGCCTCACGCAGCCCGAGCGGCCACAGCGCAAAGGTCGGATGCCGCCTGCCGCCGGAACTGGCAACAGCGATGGAGCCTGGTCGCTCGTCAACAGCCGCAGCCAGCCTCTCGACCAGGTCCACCGGCAGGAACGGCGTGTCGCCGGCGGCCGTCGCCAATGCCTTGAAAGCGGTATTCGCTGCCGCCCATTCGAGGCCGGTGAGAATTCCGGCCAGCGGTCCGGCATAGCCTTCCACCGCATCGGCGAGAACCGGAAGACCGGCCGCGGCGAAGCGCGCCGGGTCACTATTGGCGCTGAGCGCCAGCGATCCGACCTGCGGCGCCAGGCGGGCAACGACATGGTCGAGAAGCGGACGCTCGCCAAGCGCCAGCAAAGTCTTGTCGCCGCCGCCCATGCGCCGTGACAGGCCTCCGGCCAGGATAATTCCTGCAATGTCTTGGCTCATGGCCAACCTATATGCCGTCCGGCGCCATGTCGGGTCCAGCGCTTTCGGCTGCGGGTTTTTGCCGGCCGGCGACCCGCTCGCGATAGAGCGCGTAGAGGCCGGAGCCGATGATGATGGCGGAGCCGAAGATCATCGGCAGGTCGGGGACATCGCCGAAGATGATGAGGCCAAGCAGCATCGACCAAAAGAGGGCGGTGTAGCGGAATGGCGCAATGAAGGAGATGTCGCCGGCCCGCATTGCCATGATGATGAACTGGTAGCCGATCAGCACCAGCACCGCCGCCAATGCCAAAAGTGCCGAGCCTTTGCCGGACATCGGCGTCCAGCCGCCCATCGGCGACAGCAGCACGGCGCCAACGATGGTCATGGCGATTGCCGTTGCCGTCGACACCAGCAAGGTCGGGATAGCCCTCGGGATGCGCTTGGTGGCGAGGTCACGTACTGCGCAACAGGCGACGCTGACGAGTGCGTACAGCGAATAGATGCTGAAGCCTTCGAAGCCTGGCCGCACGATGATCAGCACGCCGCCAAAGCCGACCGCGATCGCCAGCCAGCGCCGCCAGCCGACCGCTTCGCTGAATACGAGTGCCGCCCCCATCGTCACCGCCAGCGGCAGCGCCTGCAGCACCGCCGAGACATTGGCGATCGGCAGATGCGCTAATGCCACAAGGAAGGCGACGGTGGCGCCGGCCTCGGCGACCACGCGAAGCGCTACCAGCGGCTGCAGCATCGACCTCGGTCGCGCGAGCGCGCCTTGCTGCCAGGCGAGCAGGCCGACGAGCAGCGACGCAAAGGCGCCGCGCACCAGCATCACCTGCGCCATGTTCATCGATTCCGACGAGAACTTGGTGATGGCGTCGTTGAGGGTGAAGCCGATCATGGCCACCATCATGCACAGCGCGCCGCGAATGTTTGGGGAAAGAGGCAAGGGCGTTACCGGTTTTGCAAGAGCAATTCCAGGAAAAGTGTGAAACGGTTTTCCGTCCGGAATTGCGTGAAAACAAAGAATAAAGCGGTTCGACGTTTCGGCGAAACGGTGAACCGCCCAAGCCTGTAGCAGCCGGCGGCAAGACAGCAACGTCAAAGAAATAGGCCACGGATTTTCACCCGTGGCCCACAACATCGCTAAGAGGCTGGTCAGCCGACCAGCAGGCTCATTTCGGCGTCAGCACCTCGGTGCCGCTGCCGTTCTTGCCGGCGATGGTCCACAGGCCGTGCAGCGAGCCGTCATCTTCTACCTTGTAGACGACGAGACCGATTTCCTTGCCCATGACATAGCCGGCGGAAAAGGCATCGTCGTTGCGCATGCAGATGCCGTCCGACGATGATCCGCCCGTCTCCCAATGGATGGTACAGGTGGTCTCGCTGGTCAGCGTGATGGTGGCTTCGCCGCCATATTTCGAGCCGTCGAAATTGGTGCCCGCGACGGTGTAGCTGCCACCGATGGACTGTGCTGCTGCCGGCGCGGCGGCAAACCCAAGCATTGCAAGAGAAAGTAAGAATGTGCGCATGTCGTATTCCCTCAAACCGAGCGACGAGCCGCTATAGGCCGAAATTTAGGGCGGAACGCGATGGCGGTAAATCGGGTTTGCAGCGTCGAGAGCGATTTATTCCCAGTGTTGCTCAGCCCCATGCAGGCTGTCGCCGATAGCGCCGACCAGTGGGTCGTACTTGGCCTTGAGCGAGGCGGGATATTCGATCCAGACTGTATGGATTGCATCCTCTTTTTCGAAGACGATTCGGGTATAGAAGATCTTGTCGCCTTTGGTGCCTGAGACCACTGCCCAGTTCTTACCGGTTTTGCTGTAAGTGACCTTTTCCCCAGAGTCAGGGTCGGCTTTTTCCTTTTCAACCAGACTGTCGGGCGTATCTTCCGTCAGCTTGTATCCGCCGTAACAGGACAAGCTCGCACCATCGGGGCTAAGCCATTTTCGACCGTCGCCATTGAGGGACTCAGGCATCGGCTTGCTGAAAATCTGGCTCGGGAACGTGCACACCGTGCCATAGCGCGCATTGATGTAGGTGAACGGCTTTGCGAGCGCCACTGTGGTCGCCAATGATAGGGCCACGACCAGCGCTGACAGCCCGGTTTGGCAAACACGCTGCATGGAAATCCCCCTCGCTTCCAACGGAAGCATTCTGCACCAATCGCGGAGAAAATCAGCCGCCGGTGACGCTCATATGTCTCGACACCGACGGGCGGCTGGTGCGGCGGTCGATGATGAAATCATGGCCCTTCGGCTTGCGGCCGATCGCTTCGTCGATGGCAGCAGCGACCAGTTCGTTGCCTTCGGACGCACGCAACGGCGCGCGCAGGTCGGCGGCATCCTCCTGACCCAGGCACATATAGAGCGTGCCGGTGCAGGTCAGCCGCACGCGGTTGCAGCTTTCGCAGAAATTATGCGTCATCGGCGTGATGAAGCCCAGCCTGCCGCCGGTCTCTGCGACATGGACGTAGCGGGCCGGACCGCCGGTCTTGTAGGGGATGTCGCTCAGCGTGAACTGGCGCTCGAGCGAGGCGCGCAGCAGCGACAGCGGCAGATACTGGTCGGTGCGGTCGGCGTCGATCTCGCCCATCGGCATGGTCTCGATGACGGTCAAGTCCATGCCGCGGCCATGCGCCCAGCGCATCATCTCCGGCAGCTCGACGTCGTTGAAGTTCTTCAGCGCAACGGCGTTGAGCTTCACCTTCAGCCCCGCCGCCTGCGCGGCATCGATGCCTTGCATGACCTTGCCGAGATGGCCCCAGCGGGTGATGGCGTGGAACTTGTCGGCATCGAGCGTATCCAGCGAGACATTGATGCGCTCGACACCGCAATCGGCAAGCTCGGCGGCAAAGCGCGACAGCTGCGAGCCATTGGTGGTCAGCGTCAACTCTTCCAGCGCGCCGCTCTTCAGGTGCCGCGACAGCTGGCGCACCAGATGCATGATGTTTTTGCGCACCAGCGGCTCGCCGCCGGTGAGGCGCAGTTTGCGCACGCCCTTTTCGATGAAGACGGTGCAGAGCCGGTCGAGTTCCTCGAGCGACAGCAGGTCCTTCTTGGGCAGGAACGCCATGTCCTCGGCCATGCAATAGGTGCAGCGGAAATCGCAGCGGTCGGTGACCGACACGCGCAAGTAGCTGATCGTGCGACCGAAGGGATCGATCATGTCCATGCGTTCAAGCATTCCCGTGGCTGCGAGTGGCGCCGTTATATACGGCTATGTGATACGATCCAACCCGCCATTCAAGATAGCCGCTCTCGATCTTTGGTGACATTCCCTGGCCGACATCCGGTGTCGGCCGGGTCCAAATGGCCTTTTCCGCGCGCGCGAAGCAGCGTAGGGAAGGGCGGATTGACGGGATGCAGAACAATGACGGCGCCGAAGGAACTCAGGGTCTCGAAGGACAGAAAACTGCTGTCCGTCACCTTTCCCGATCATCGGCCGTTCGAACTGCCGGCCGAACTGCTGCGCGTCGCTTCACCCTCGGCCGAGGTGCAGGGCCATTCGCCGGACCAGCGGGTGACGGTTCCCGGCAAGCGCAACGTGGCCATCCTCAAGATCGAGCCGGTCGGCAACTACGCCGTGCGCATCACCTTCGACGATTTTCACGACACCGGCATCTTCACCTGGAATTACCTGCACACGCTTGGCCACGAAAAGGACGCGCGCTGGAATGCCTATCTCGCCGAGCTCCAGGAGAAGGGACTGAGCCGCGACCGCTAGTTCGGCACTGTCGGCAAAACGTCATTGACTGGGGGTAACGCTGGCAAAGGTTCGGAGACGGGAAATGTCTGAGATCACATCGGTTGAACAACTTGAAGCGCTCTACGGCCTGCCCGGCGAAGCGTCGACGGTCAAGGAACTCGACCACGTCATTCCCGAATATGCCGCCTTCATCGAAGCCTCGCCTTTTGTCGCTCTGGCGACGAGCGGGCCGGAAGGGCTGGACTGCTCGCCGCGCGGCGATCTCGCCGGCTTTGTGCGAATGCATGACCCGAGAACGCTGATGATGCCAGACCGACGCGGCAACAACCGCGCCGATTCGCTTAAGAACATCATCCGCGATCCTCGCGTCGGGCTGCTGTTTCTTGTGCCGGGTTCGGGCACGACGCTGCGCGTCAACGGCCGCGCCCGCATCGCCACCGACGCCGCGCTTTGCGCCTCCTTCGCCGTCGAAGGCAAGCCGGCGCGCTCGGTCACCGTGGTCGATGTCGATTCGGTCTATTTCCAGTGCGCCCGCGCCATCGTTCGCTCGGAGCTGTGGAACCCGGCAAAGCACGTCGACCCGAAATCGCTGCCGACACCCGGAAGAATCCTGGAAGTCACCAGCCGCAAGAATATCGATGCCGGTACTTACGACAAGGAATGGCCGGAGCGGGCGAAGAAGACGATGTGGTGAGGTGGGAGGCGCGTGGATCGAACGGCTCAGGTATCCTTCAGCACGTCATAAATCTTGCGCATCTGTTCGCCGATCATGTCGCACTGTTCCGCTGTCGACTGGCTCATCGCCTTTTCGATCAGCGCCATATGCACCTTCAGCGCTTTCATCAGGAGCTCCGTGCCGGCCTCGGTAAGCGTCAGCCGCAGCACGCGCTTGTCCTTCTCGTCGCCTTCGCGGCGCAGCAGGCCGCGCGCCTCGAGCTGCGGCAACAGCATGGTGATGTTGGAGCGGCCGACCAGCAGTTTGCGGGCGAGATCGTGCTGCGACATGCCGGGATGGCGATAGAGGTTCATCAGCACGTCGAGCTGCGCCGGCTTGAGATCCAGCGGCGCCAGCTTTACCGCCAGCGTACGCTCCAGCACATGGCAGGCGCGCGCCACCGCGACCCAGTTGCGAAAGCGCGGGTTGTCCCAGGGCAGCTCTTGTTTAATGTTCATGTTTGAACTATTATGTTCATGCTTGAACGGAATGGATGGATCGCCACTATGGCATCATTTGGACTGAAGGTCATCCGGGGCGTGTTCCGCGCCGCCGAGCATGTGGCGCCCCGCCTGAGCGGGCGCGCCGCCTTCGAACTGTTCTGCCGCACGCCCAGCGTCAAGGCGCTCAGCGACGGTGAACGGCGTGCGGTCGACCGCGCCGCCGGCTTCATGGCCGAGGCGCGCCATCATCGGCTGACGACCAAGGCCGGCTGCGTCATGGTGCACGAATTCCGGCCCGAGCCGGGCAGGGCGTCCGCCGGCACGGTGCTGGTGGTCCATGGCTGGCGTTCGCGCACGGAATATATGCGGGCGCTGATCGAAGGCTTTCGCGATGCGGGCTACCGGGTCGCCTCGCTCGACCTGCCGGGCCATGGCCAGTCGCTGGGCCGTCATCTCAATATGGTCAATGCGGTCGAGGCGGTCAGGGTCGCCGGCGAATGGTTCGGTCCGTTCAAGGCGATCGTCGGCCATTCCTTCGGTGGCGCCGTCGCCGCCAATGCCATTGCCGGTTCGATCAAGGGTATCCAGCCCGTCGCGGCCGAGCGGCTGGTGCTGGTCGCCGCGCCAAGTTCCCTGCCGGCGATCTTCGCCGACTTCAGCCGCATGCTCAATGTCGGTCCGCGTTCGCAGGTTTCCATGGCCGATCAGGTGAAAAGGCTGTCGGGCCGGCCGCTGCATGAATTCACCGGCGACCGCCAGTTGGCTGAGGCGCCGGTGCCGACGCTGGTCATCCACGCGCCGGACGACCGCGAAGTCCCCGCCGATCATGCCACACGTTATGCCGGCGCCGGCAGCCATGTGCGGCTGCACTGGGCCGATGGGCTCGGCCACCGTCGCATTCTCGCCGACAAAGGTGTTGTCGAACGCGCTGTGACTTTTGTCAAAAACGAGCGCGAGCCGATACTGCATTGATTCCAATGGGTGTATTGTCGACTCCGACAACGCCGGAGCGGTGAGCTAACCGTTCTTCTTGCCGCCCGGCTCGACGGGCAATCCGGCCGCCTTCCAGGCGGTATAGCCGCCAAGGATGTGCTTGACCGGCGACAGCCCCATATCCTGCGCCGTCTTGGTGGCCAGCGCCGAGCGCCAGCCGCCCGCGCAAAAGAAGACAAAGCTCTTGCCCGAGGCGAAGAACGGCTTGTGGTAGGGGCTTTCGGGATCGATCCAGAATTCCAGCATGCCGCGAGTGACATGTTTGGCGCCGGGGATCTGGCCGTCCCGCTCGATCTCGCGTGGATCGCGCAGGTCGACGAAGATGGTGTCCTCGTCGTCGAGCAGCCCGGCCGCTTCCTCGGGCGAGACCACCTCGATCTCGGCATTGGCCTCGTCGAGCAACTCGCGATACCCTTTTTTCACGGATGATCCCTCCCGGCGCATTTCGCCGCCGACTGGATTTCCAGCACAAGCTCCGCCCTTTGTCACGCTGTTCCGACCAGCCCCTGCCACGCCGCCATCGCTCCGGCCACTGTGGCCATCAGCGCGTCGCACGAGGCGCCGTCGCGGGCCTGGATCGACATGCCGTGCTGGACCGTCGCATAGAAGGTCGCCGCCGCGTTGCTGTCGAAACCCGCCGGCAATTCGCCTTCCGCCACACCGCGTTCCAGCCGTCTCAGCAAGAGGGTGTGGTTTTCGGCGCGGCGGCGGCGAAAATCATCGCAGATCGCGCCGCTGCTTGAATCCTGGTGCAGTGCGCCCAGCGCGATGAGACAGCCCTGCGGGCGGTCGTCCTGAGAGTACGCTTTTGCCGTCTGGCGCAGGAAATTCTCGATCGCCTGGCATGCCGTCGGCGCTTCGTCCAGCGCGCTCCAGATCTCGGTGCCTTCGTTGCGGGTGTAATACTCGGTCGCTTCCAGAAACAGCGCCTCCTTGCTGCCGAAGGCGGCATAGAGGCTGGGCGAGCTGATCCCCATCGCCGCGGTCAGGTCGGCGATCGAGGTGCCCTCATAGCCTTTGGCCCAGAACAGCTCCATCGCCTGCCGCAAGGCGGCGGTTCGATCGAAGGTGCGGGGACGGCCTCTTTCCGGCATGACGATCTTTCTGTGTTGATCGATACATAATTCACTTGACGTCGCCAGGCAAGGTTGCCAGATATTTATGTATCGATCGTTACATAACGGGGAAATGACATGTCAGCGAACGGATTGAACGGCAAGGCAGCACTGGTCACCGGCGGCAGCCGCGGCATAGGTGCTGCGATAGCAAAACGGCTTGCGGCCGATGGCGCCGACGTCGCCATCACCTACGTCAACAGCTCGGCGCCGGCCCAAGCTGTCGTCGCCGAGATTATAGCGGCAGGTGGTCGCGCGATCGCCATCCAAGCCGACAATCGCGACGCTGCCGCCATCGAAGGCTCGGTCACCGAGGCGGTGAATGCCTTCGGCCGGCTCGACATCCTGGTCAACAGCGCCGGCATCTGGCGCGCGGCGCCCATCGAACAGATGTCGCTGGCCGACTTTGACGAGACCATTGAGGTCAATCTGAGAGCGCCGTTCGTAGCCTCGAAGGCGGCAGCGGCTCACATGGGCGAGGGCGGCCGCATCATTTCGATCGGCAGCAATCTGGCCGAGCGCGTCACCGACACCAGCCTCAGCGCCTATTCGACCAGCAAGGCTGCGCTGGTCGGCCTGACCAAGGCGCTGGCGCGAGACCTCGGTCCGCGCGGCATCACCGCCAACGTCGTTCATCCCGGTTCGACCGACACCGACATGAACCCGGCCGAAGGCCCGCATGCCGAACACCAGCGGCGGAAGATGGCGACGCCCCGCTTCGGCAAGGCTGACGAGATCGCCGGCATGGTTGCCTGGCTCGCCGGTCCGGAAGGGCGCTTCGTCACCGGCGCCGCGCTCACCATCGACGGTGGCGCCAACGCCTGAAGCAGCAGCCGCTTTGACCGGTCTGGAGCGGCAACGCCGCTCCAGACGTCACGATGTTGTGAAACCGTTCTGCAACAGGCCCGCGGAAATTTATGGAAGCTTAACGAAATCGGTATGAATCGGTATAGTAGCGCCTTACATCCGCCATGCGGTTGGCAAGATCGTCTAGCGGCGCGGAACGGGAGCCGGCTTGCAGCCGGAGCGGGTGATTAATGAAATTCCTCGGAAATAAAGCCACCGTGATGCCGCTTGCAGTGGCGGCAGCACTGGCCTTCGGTGTGCCGCAGGCAAGCGCGCAAGGCCTGTTCGACATGCTGTTCGGCGGTGGCGTCAAGCACAGGCCGCAAGGCGAATTCCCGCCGCCGCCGAAGCGCAAGCCGAAGCCCGCCGTATCGGGCGGTGGCGGCACCAGGATCAGCAGCCCGTCCTACTACACCTACAACGCCGACCGGCTGGTGCGCGTCGACTTTGCCGCGTTGGTGGCAGCACCTCCCCAGGTGGCAACAGCTGAAGACGCCGCCTTTGTGCCGTCGGCGACCAGCACTGCCTTCCGCGAAGCCGTTGCAGGCCTCAGCGAATATGAACTCTATGCCGAGCCCGATATCGCCAAGGCACTGATTGCCTATTACTCTGCCAATCCTGATTTCATCTGGGTGAACGAAGGCAATCCCAATGCCCGCGCCCAGGATGCGGTGCGGGTGCTTGGCGAAGCCGCAAGCTATGGTCTCACGTCGGCCGACTACACGGTCGAGGTGCCGGCAGCCAACGCATCGGCAGTCGGTGCCGACGCCCATCTGAAGGAACTCGTGCGCTTCGAGATGGCGCTGTCGGCGCGCGTACTGCGCTATGCCCGTGACGCCCAGAGCGGGCGCGTCGATCCCAATCGCATCACCGGCTACTATGAATTTCCGCCGAAGCCGGTCGACATGGAAGGCGCGCTCAAGACGCTGGCCCACACCCAGGAAGTGCGCACCTACCTCGAATCGCGGCACCCGCAGAACGCGGAATATCAGGCGCTGCGCGTCGAACTTGAATCGCTGCAGGCGAGCGCCGAAAACGAAATCGTCGTCGATCCCAAGCTGTTGCTGAAGCCCGGCGAGACCAGCGCCGAACTGCCGAAGCTGCTGACGCTGATCGCGCGCAATCTCGACGACGAGATGGGCGGCGCCTATGGCGAGATCCTGTCTCGTCTCGGCACCAGCGATGTCTATGTTCCCGAACTGGTTCCGATCATCAAGGCCGTGCAGGTGAAGGCCGGCATGAAGGGCGATGGGGTCATCGGCCCGCGCACCGTCGCCTCGCTCGCCGGCGCATCCAAGGCAGACAGGCTGCAGAAGGTGCAGGTCGCGCTGGAAGAATTGCGCTGGCTGCCGTCCGATCTCGGCAGCCCGCGGGTGTTCATCAACCAGCCCGCCTTCACCGCCAGCTATATCGACAATGGCGAGGAGAAGCTGAAGACCCGCGTCGTCATAGGCCGGACCACCAACCAGACCGCCTTCTTCTTCAAGGAGATCAAGCAGGTCGATTTCCATCCCTATTGGGGCGTGCCGCAGTCGATCATCGTCAACGAGATGCTCCCAAGGCTGCGTGGCGATCCGGGCTATCTCGACCGTGCCGGCTACGAGGTGACCGATTCGCGCGGCAGGCGGGTTCCCTCTTCCTCGGTCAATTGGGGCGCCTACGGCGCCAACATTCCCTACAGCGTGCGCCAGCAGCCGAGCGAAGCCAATGCGCTGGGCGAACTGAAGATCCTGTTCCCCAACAAGCACGCCATCTACATGCACGACACGCCGCAAAAATCCTTCTTCCAGCGCGATATGCGGGCGCTCAGCCATGGCTGTATTCGCCTTCAGGATCCACGTGGGATGGCGGCGGCGGTGCTCGGCGTCTCGGTCGACGACATCGCCGAAAAGCTCAAGCACGGCCATGCCAGCGAAGATGTGACACGTACGATTCCCGTCTATGTCTCCTACTTCACTGCCTGGCCGGACCTGTCCGGCAAAGTCGAATATTTCAACGACGTCTACGACCGCGACACGCGGCTGATGCAGGCGCTGGACGCGACCGAAGCGGTGCGTTCGCCGACGAGCTGAACCAGCGGAGTTCCTCGTTCAACGAAACGAGGAACTCACTTTGTCTCTCTGGTTTTATTAGAATTTTGGCCGATGGACGGTCGCCCGTTTCCCGCGATCAGCGCTGGATGAGCGGACGCCGGAAGCCGGCGTCGCGGCCCGCGATCAGCCAATAGACCAGGCCGGCTACGAGGCCGGCGGCGGCGATGATGCCGATATCGGCCCAGCGTCCGGCATCCTCTTCCGCGGCCGGCCAGACCAGGAAGAAGCCGGCTGCAGCGGCAGCGGCGCCAAACAGCATGTGCACCAGGAAATTGCGCAGGGCAAAGAATTCGGCGAGCAGCGCGAAGATCAGCGTCTGCAGGCCGGTCAGCACGATCGTCAGGAAATAGACGACCATGCCGAGCGGCGGCCACAGCAGCACGACAATGGGCGAAAATTGCATGGCGCCGAAATAGTCCGGCGCGTTGGGCAATACGGCGAGTGCGCAATATATCGCCACGACCGCGAACAATCCGATCAGCACCGAAACGAAATAGCCGGCAAGCATCATCAGGATGCGCTTCAAAACATGCTTAACCATGGCCATGCACCCCCGTGCCCTGCAACTGTTACGCGCACTCAGCCATCAAAGGCGGATCGGCGCAAGAGTGCATCCAGCAGTGCTTTGCGGCAAATCTTCAGGCGCCGCCGCATAGATGTTGCGAATCCGGCAAAACCCATGTGCCTTTTATCGTGAGGTCGACGCCGTAATAGACCCGCCCGCGCTCGTCGCCCTGCGGACAATCCCTCGGGATCGATATCAGGCACATGACGACAGGATCGCCGGCTTTCGAACTGGCAAGGCCAGGCTCCCGCTCGTAGGAAACCCCGGCGCCGCCATTGCTGAACCGCGCCAGGCTGCCGGCTTCAGGGCCGGCGGTTTCCAGCGGGTCGTCGCCGAGCCGCGTCGTCAGCGCGGTGATGTGGGTCAAGGCGCATTGGCCGATCGACGAGGGCAGGGACTGGTCGAGGCTGCCTGGATGGCGGGCTGCGGTGTCGAGCGCCTTCTTGCCGATCAGGGCGATGTTGTAATCCTGCACCCAGGACGGCGCATTGCCGTAGGTCTGCAGCGCATTGTTCTGGGCGCTGACGATGCAGGCGGCATCCTGCCCGCAGGCGTTCCTGTCAGTGATGAGCGCACGGGCGATCTTGCGCTTGTCGCGGCCAAAGGCTGGCTCGAAACCCGTAAAGGCCTTGGCGACCAAGGCATCAATTGCCGACAGTTGCGGTCGGCACAGATCGCCTTTTCCACCGGCAGGCTGGCTTTGCGGCAGTCGAAGGATGGCCCGTCGGCACGCGCTGGACCAAGGCAGACCGCCGCGCCAGCCAGTGCAACGACAAGCGCAAGCGAGTTGGCAATTCGATTGGAAGAAAGCATGGTCGCCCCGTTGTCCGACAACTGCCACCATCGTAGGCAAAAAACGCGGCGGACGGAATTGCCGAAGCGGTGCGGTATCAGCGCTATTTCGGTTCGGCTGTTACGGGATCGAAGGTGATTTCGACTTTCGCCTTGTCGGCGGTGTAATAGGTGACGGTGTACCCGTCCTTGTCCCAGTCGACCTCCTTCACATAGCGAAAGCCGTCGCGCTGCTCGACCTTGGCGATGATTGCCGACAGTTTCTGGGCATTCGTCGGCGGCAGTGGGCTGTCATCCGCGGCAAAGGCCGTCGAGCCGGCCAGAAGAACGACGACGCCGGTCGCCAGAACAAGATTTCGCATGATTACCCTCATTTCACGTTGGTATGAACCGCACCGGAAACTCGCAGGCAGCACAGTTTGTTCCGAGTGCTGACGTCGCGCAGGTTCCGTGAAGCCCTGGATCGCCGCGCTCAGAGCTACGGCACGCCAATATTTGCGCCAACCGCCGGCCAACCATGAGTGCTGCCACGGCCCGCGCTGGACAACCCGATGGTGGTAGAGCTTTGCCCAAGACCCTGCTAGACTTCTGGTCCTGGCGGGGTGGCATGGCGCGCCAACCCCGCCGGAATCTTCATCTCTCAGCGCGCGGCGAAGTGTTTCAGGAACGGGTCGTCGCCTGTGCTGGACCAGAACCAGAAAGGGAGCGGGGGCTCGAACATGGCTGTACGGAACTACACCCGTCAGCTGGCGACAATCATTTCTATCGATGCCGTCGGGTTCTCCCGGCTGATGGGCATCGACGACGAGTCTGCTGTCGCGGCATTCGAGGAACGGCGCGACATCATCGCCGACAGCTGTGGCACATTTGGCGGCCGCACGTTCGGCGACGCCGGCGACAGCATCATGGCCGAGTTCGGCAATCCGATCGAGGCGTTGCGCGCGGCCTTTGATTTCCAGGGCCGCATCGTCGCCCTCAACGCCGAGGTTGCCGACGATATGCGCATGCCGTTTCGCGCCGGCATCAACACCGGCGACGTCATCGTGCGTGGTGGCCGCCTCTACGGCGACGACGTCAACATCGCCGCGAGAATCCAGGAATTCGCGCCGGGCGACGGTCTCGCCGTTTCGGAGACGACCTGGCACCATGTGAAGGACAAGACGGCGGCCGAATTCACCGATCTCGGCGAATTCAGGCTGAAGAACATCGCCTTGCCGGTGCGCGTTCTGATCGCCGGCCGCAGCGGCAACGGATCCTCGCCGGCGGCGTCGTTCGCGGCCATTCCCCAGGCCAATGCGCAGCAGAAGCTGTCGTCCAAGGGGCCGCCGGCGATCGCCGTCCTGCCCTTCCACGCCGATGGCGGCGAGCATGACATCGGCTACATGGCCGACGGCATCGCCGAGGACATCATCTATGGTCTATCCAACACCAGATGGCTCTCGGTCATCGCCAAGGGCTCCAGCTTCCAGTTCCGCGACGACACGCTGGGCACCCGGGTGATCGGCAACGCGCTCGGCGCGCGCTACATCGTCAGCGGCACGCTGATGCGCAATGGTGGCCAGATCCGCCTCAACACCTCGCTGGCCGACGCGTCCAACGGGCGGCTGGTGTGGTCGCAGCGCTTCGATCGCGATCTGGTCGACATCTTCAACCTGCGCGACCAGATCGGCGCTGAGATTGTTACGATCCTCGACAAGGAGGTCGACCGGGCGGAACAGGCACGCACCTTCCAGGTTCCCTGGGAAAGCCTGGAGACCTGGCAACTGGTGCGACGCGGCCGCTGGCACATGAACCGGCGCACCCGTGGCGACACCGAAACCGCACTCGAGTTCTTCCAGAAGGCGTACCGCGAGGACGCCAACTCGAGCGCCGTGCTCAATGAACTGGCGTGGTGGTATTTCTGGCGGGCATGGCTGCGTTTCGGCGACAGCGACGATTTGAACAAGGTCGAGCAGTTTGCCCGCAAGGCGTTGCTGGTGGACAGCCTGGATGCACGCCCGCACGCCCATCTCGGCGCCGTCGACATCATGCGCGGCGAACCGCGATCGGCCGTCGACCATTTCGAGGAAGCGATCCACATCAATCCGAGCTTTGCCTTCGCGCGCTCGGCCATGGGCAGCGCCCAGCTGCTGCTCGGCAATGCCGCGTCAGCGATACCGTTCTTTCTCGATACCGAGCGATTGAGCCCGTTCGACCTCTACCGCTTCCACAATCTGGGGGAACTGACGGCGGCCTACTGTTTGGTCGAGAACTGGCCGGCGGCGATCGCTGCCGCCGATCGCTCGCTCAACCTGTCTCCCGGCTATTTTTATTCCAGGTTCCTGAAGATCGGCGCGCTGATGCGAAGCGGCCGGCCGGAACAGGCGCGGCGCGAGATGACCATTTTCACCACCCGGCATCCTGATTTTTCAGAACAGCGTGTGCGCTGGATACCTTTCACCGACAAGGCCGCGAACGAGTTCCTCGTCGCCAATTTCCGACTGGCCAAATGAACATGGCGTCAATGCTGGCTGGAACATGGACCAACTGTGAAAAGATTCACATACGTGCAACCGATGCAAACCTAGGCGTTGAACGGCCGGCATCGCAATAACGTGGATAGCCGGGGGGCTTGAACGCGCATGACCGAACTGAAGTATTTCGACGCTATTCGCGCGGCCCAGAAAAACCAGCGCCCGCTGTCGGAAATGCCGCCCTTCGATCTCGGCCGGATCCGGAAGACAGGGCTGATTGCGCGCATCGTCGGGTCTCTGGCCGAAGACCCCCGCTGGGCGCTTTCCTTGTTGCGGCGTTTCCGGCCGACCGGCAAGCTCTTCGGTGTTCTCGTGGTCACCAAGAACGCCGATGTCCGCGACATATTGGAGCGCGGCGACGAATTCCAGACCCCATACGGCCCGGAAATGACCGAGCTTGCCCGGGGATCCAACTTCATCCTCGGCATGCAGGACGGCGCCGACTACCGGCGCATGAAATCGTCGGTGCTGAGTGCATTCCCGCCGGCCGAGGTCGAAGCCGCCGTCAGGCCGATCGCGGCGCGTCATTCGCAAGAGATCATGACGCGCGCCAGCCCCGGCTTCGATGCGATCTCCAAGTTGATGAAGATCGTCCCGGTGCACATCTGCCGCGATTATTTCGGCGTCGAGATCGACGATGAATCCGAATTCGCCGACTGGGCGATCGCGCTGAGTGCGCTGTTCTTTTCGGACCCGACGGCGAGCCCCGTCATGCGCGAACTCGCAGTGGTGGCGGGCGACCGTCTTCTCAAAGTCATCGATCGCTCCATCCAGTCGGCGAGGGACCGGGGCTTGAAGGCCGAGCAACCGCTGGCGAGGCTGGTTGTCCAGACGGATCAGGGCCGCCTGTCGCGGGACGACCTCAATTCGATCATGCTGGGCATGATCGCCGGCTTCGTCCCGACCAATGTGTTGGCCGCCGGCAATTGCCTCGACGTGATCCTGTCGCGGCCCGACGCACGGCAGGCTATCGATGCCGCATTGGCCGAAAACGATACCGCCAAGCTCGACAGGGCCGTCCTTGAAGCCATGCGCTTCAAGCCGATCTGGGTCGGCCCCTGGCGCTACACGGCCCGCGACGCGATCATCGGCAAGGGTACGCGCCGCGAGCGCCTGGTGAAGGCCGGCACGGTGGTGATGCCGGCGACGCTGTCGGCGATGTTCGATGCCGACGCCGTGCAGAACCCGGACCAGTTCGACACATCGCGCCCGTATCGCGACTACATGGTCTTCGGCCACGGCATTCATCAGTGCATCGGCGCCGAGATTGCCAGGATCCAGATCGGCGAAAGCCTGCGCGCCCTGTTCCAGAAGCAGGGCGTGCGCCGCATGCCCGGCAAGGCCGGGCGGATGACCCGCATCGGCGCCTATCCCGAAACGCTCAAGGTCGATTTCGAACGGGCAGAACTCTGCCGCACCGTAACGCAGTCTATGGTGACGGTGGTCTGCCCGGTCACCCGATCCGCGTCGCTGGATGCTGTCCGCGACAAGGTTGCCAGCCTCGGCAACCCGGCCGTCGAAGATATCCGCACCGCGCTCGACATTGCCGGCACCGTCCACTTCACCAGCCTGACCGTGGTCGGCACCGGCGAGATCGGCGCTGATTCCGGTCAGGAAAAAGGAGCTCTGGTTCTCGAGATTTCCGGTGACGGCAGCATCGACGATGTCATCGATGCGGTCACGCACGCCATCGGGCACCGGCTGCGGCCGATCTTCAAGGATGTCTGCGATCTGCGCGATGGCGGCGCATTGAACGATTTCCTGCGCAAGCACAATGTCGACATATCGCCGTCCTTCGGCAGCAATGCCGGACTGGTGTTTTCGGGCACGCCGGGGCACTCGGTCCAGCGTATCAAGGCCGAGCAGCAGCTTTTCGAAGCCGTGCGCGACATCGTCGAGCGGCCACGCAAAGGCGCCGGCAACGCTCCTGCCGTGCTCGCTGAAGTTCGCCAGCATGTCCAGTCATTACGGACGTTTGCCTGGGCGTTCGAGCCGGCCGAGAGCCTGCTGGAAAAGCCGCCGGGTCATTGGGGCCGTGCCCTGATGACGACGTTGCTGGTACCGCCGGTCTTCGTCACGGTGGCGATCATCTGGGCTGCTTGCTGGTATATGACCTACGGTGTGGTGTTCGGCAGATCTATCGACATCAGTTCCCAGGAAATCTCCTTCACCGCCATAGCCGTAGCAATCACCTCACTTCTGTTGTCGGGACTTGGAGTGTTGGTGGCAGCGGCGCTGCTGGCGTTTTCGTGCTTGCTGGCGCTGCGACGCCGCGAGGACAGGGATCGGCCGGAAAGCACATCGATCGGCATATCTGAATTGAACGCGATACTCGTCAAGGAGGGCCACGCGGCACAAAACCATCTGACTGCGATTTCGACGATGAAGGCCGGCATTCTGCGGCGGCTGGCGCTCAGGTTTTCCTTCTACCTGATCTCGATAGCTGCCCAGAAGGTATTCAAGCCAGGCTTCCTCAACACCATCAACACCATCCATTTCGCCCGCTGGATACTGCTGCCCGGCTCCAACCGATTGATGTTCTTCTCCAACTACGGCGGCAGCTGGGAAAGCTATCTTGAGGACTTCATCGCCAAGGCGTCCGCTGGCCTCACCGGCGTGTGGAGCAACACCGTGGGCTATCCACGCACACGATGGCTGTTCCTGGACGGCGCGCGCGACGGCGATCGTTTCAAGCGCTGGGCGCGGCGCCAGCAGGTGCCGACCCTGTTCTGGTACTCCGCCTATCCCCAAATCAACACAGAGCGCATCCGGATCAATTCCCAGGTCAGGCGCGGCATTGCTTCCGCCGTCGGCAACGAGGCGCGCGACTGGCTGAGCTTGTTCGGTTCGCTACGGCGCCCGGCGAGCGAAACAACCACCGTTCAAAAGACCACTTCGCTGCTGGCCAATATCAGCTCTGCCTTTCCGGCGCCTCTCGAGCAGCAGCTGGAAACCGGCGAGATCCAGTCCATCTTCTTCGGCCCGCTCGGCCCGCTCGCTTATTCGCATATGCTTGCGATCCGGGTGCCGGACAAGTTGCCGGCGCCCAAGCGCAGAGCCTGGCTCGATTTCGTTGTCGAGCAGACGAGTTTCGGCGAAGGCAGGCCCGCCGGGCGAGCTATGATAGTCGCCTTTGGTCCCGGTGGCCTGCGGCAGTTTGGGCTCGACGAGGGTGTGGAGGGCGATCCACTGGAAACATTTCCGATCGCCTTTCGCCATGGCATGGGCAATCCCGAGCGTGGGCGCATACTGGACGACCGAGGCCGCGACGGCCCGGACGAATGGGAGTGGGGGTCGTTGGAGAACCCTGTGGACCTGGTCATCGTCTGCTATGCTGAAGACCCGGGACGGTTGAAGACCGAGATTGCCACCGTGAGACGAAAGACGACCGGTGCAGGCATGAAGGTCGTCGCCGAACTGCCGCTCGCCGTAAACCGGGGTCCGACCGACACGAAGACGAAATCGTCCGACGGGGCAAAGCGTGACGATCGGTCGGAACGTGGGCCAGCCTACGAGCATTTCGGTTTCGCGGACGGGATTTCGCAGCCGATTGTCCGCGGCACGACCCGCGCCAGCAGGGGCGCCGCGCCCATGCATCTGGTCGCGCCCGGCGAGTTCCTGTTCGGCTATCGTGATGAGCATGGGTTCTATCCAGCCTCGCCCTCGGTAAGCGCATCACGCGATCGGACCGGAATCCTTTCGCAGGTGCGCCGTAGCCGGCTGATTCCGGGCCTGCCGCCACCGCCGCGCGATTTCGGGCGCAACGGTTCATTCCTGGTTATTCGCCAGTTCGAGCAGCACGTCGACGTCTTCAACAACTACTGCAAAAAGGCTGCAGCCTTGGTCGCGAGCCAACTCGGCAACCAAGCCATCACGCAAGACTGGATTGCCGCCAAGATGCTCGGCCGCTGGCAGAACGGTAGCTCGCTGGTGCGAAACCCCGATCATCCGGGACGCGTCATCGACAACGACTTCGCCGCTGGCGCCGAGGATCCGCAAGGCCATCGCTGCCCGCTTGGTGCCCACATTCGCCGTTCCAACCCACGCGACTCGCTGGGTGAGGACCGCGATACGCAGATCAATATCGGCAAGCGCCATCGTATCCTGCGGGTCGGCCGTACCTATGAGAAGCAGGACGGCAAGAATGGCAAGGTCGAAAAAGGGCTGCTGTTCATGTGCCTCAACGCCGACATAGAGCGCCAGTACGAATTCATTCAGCAGACCTGGGTTTCGTCGGCCACGTTCCAGGGCCTCGTCGCTGAAAAGGACCCGACGATTGGTTCGCGCAGCGGTGATGGCAGGTTCACCATTCCGTCATGGGAAAAGGTCACGACGCTCCGTGACATGCCGCAATTCGTCACCACCAAGGGTGGTGGATACTTCTTCATGCCCAGCCGCTCGGCGCTGCGCTACCTGATTTCGCGGCTCTGAGTCTTAGCCGGGGCTGATTCGGGATCGGCGTCAGTCGTCGTCCTGCGATTCGGCGATATGGCGCAGCGCCCCGGTGTCGGTGATGCGCAGGCCGCCGCGTTTGATGGCAATGAACGAGCGGTTGCGCCAGTCGTTGAGCGTCTTGTTGACGGACTCGCGCGTGGCGCCGAGGAACTCTCCGAGTTCCGATTGCGAGATCGGGATCCAGCCGGCGCTGTCGGCCATCACCTTGGCCAGGAAGACCAGGCGTTTGGCGAGCCTCGCCTCGATGCCGAAGAAGGCCTGGTCGCCGAGTTCGCCGCTGACCCAGCGCAGCCGGGCGCACAGAAGTTCGATCATCGCGCGTGCCAGCGGTGGATTTCTCTCAATGCGATCAAAGAGTTGTGTCCTGCTGAGCGAAACCAGCTCGCAAGCGGTCAGGCAGATGGCGGTGGCGGTGCGTGGCCGCCCGTCAAGCGCGCCGATCTCGCCGACGAGGCTGCGCGACAGCTCGATATTGGCCACCAGCTTCTGCCCGCCAGGCGAATAGATCGAGATTTCCACCGTGCCGCTCATCACCCCGTAGATTCGGTCGGCGGCATCTTCCTGGACGAACAGATGCTGGCCGGCGGCGTAGCGCTCGACCTTGCAGCCGCTGAACAGGATATCGAACAGCTTTGGATCGATGCGTGCCAGGCGCGGCAGATCGTTTCTGTCGTTTGGGCCGCCAAAAGCCATGTTCCAAATTCCCAATTGCCGCAATCGGCGAAGTTTAAGGGCCGAAGTCTAAGGCAAGAGTGCACCGCGTCAAAGGCCGGCGTTCATCCCTTGCGATTACGCCTTGTAAAGGCTTGGCGCAGTGGTCGCGCCCAGTGCCTGGCTCGTGCGGGGCGGAAAGCCGCCTGCACGCGCGGCGAGAGGAGCCGCGCGTGCAGGCGCCAACTGATAAAAATGGATAGGTGATAAAATTTCTGTAAAACCGAGCGGCCGCAATGGCCCTTCCACCCGTTGCGATAGGTGGGCGCAAACAGCGTGAGCGTCTGTGACGGAGATCACATACAGCATCGCTGAAATAATGCGAGCGTCATACATCGCGCGAGCGACTGCGGCAAAGAGACATGCCGACGTTGCACTCCGGTCATCTTCGACGCGAGTTGATTTGTTTCCTTGCCTGCCAGTCAGAATTGCACCAGTCTAAAATGGGGCAATACATTTCTTTTCTTCGACAGAACCTTTGAGGGCGACTATGCCGGTCAGCAGAGAGCAGCGAATCCGTCAATATCTCGATCTCGTCACCGGGGGCGAGGGGACTGAATCAGTCCTCGGCAACGTGGAGACGATGGCAGGCGGCGCTCTGGAATCCCTTGCGCCTGCGGAAGCCGGCAAGACGGAGGCGGCGTTTGAATCGGCGCGCGCTGGCATGGAGAGCCTCGCGCGGGGCGCCGAAGTCGCGCCCGAGCAGCTTTCCGATCTGGAAGCCATAATCATCCCGGAGTTGCGGCCGGTCTATGACATCAAGGATGGCACCTTTACGACGCTGACTTTCGACGGCGCTCCGACACCTGGCCATTCGCTGTGGACGAAGCTTACCAGCGAGGCCGCATTGAAGCAGCGCATCGAAGCCGCCCTGCCGGCGATCGGGCGTATCGAACTGTTGTGGGACACCAATATCCCTTACGGCGGCACGGGCTTCGTCGTCGGCCGCAACCTGCTGATGACCAACCGTCATGTGGCGCAGATATTTGCGGACGGCCTTGGCGACCGCAATGTGCAATTCATCAACGGCCGCGCCGCCGGCATCGACTTCAAGCGCGATTCGGCGGCAGGAAACGTCTTCAAGATCCGCAATGTCCGGATGATCCATCCCTATTGGGACATGGCGATTCTCGAAGTCGAAGGCCTGCCCGACAACATCACGCCGCTGTCGCTCGCGGTCGCCGACGCGCGCGATATGCTGCGCCAGGAAGTCGTCGCCATCGGCTATCCGGCGTTCGACAATCGCAACGCGGTCGATGTCCAGAACGAGCTCATGCGCAATCGTTTCCAGGTCAAGCGCCTGCAACCGGGCATGCTGCAGGGCGGCTTCGATACGGAGAGTTTCGGCAAGATCGTCAGCGCGGCGACACATGATTGCTCGACCACTGGCGGCAACTCCGGCACCGCCATGATCAACCTCGCCACCGGCGAGGTCGTGGCGCTGCATTTTGCCGGCCGCTATCTCGAGCGCAACTACGCCGTGCCCACCGGCGCGCTCGCCAAGGACCAGCGTGTCGTCGACCTCGGCCTCAATTTCGCCGGCGCCGCCAGCGGCGGCCCCAACGATTGGGGCGCATGGTGGAACAAGGCGGACAGTGGGTCGCCGGCCGAGGGCGTAAACCTGGTTGAAGTCGGCGGCGCCCAGCAGATCCCGGGCGTCGCCACCCAGACGCCTCCATCCGGAGGCGTCGTCGTTTCGCCGGGCGGCAGCGTCACCTTCGAAGTGCCGTTGCGCATCACCGTCTCGCTCGGCGCAACGCCTGGCCATGAAGCGGTCACGGAATCGGTCGAACTGGAAGCGGCCAAGCCGACCCCTCCAGGCGGCGCATTCGTTCCCAAAACGGTCGCGGACTATGCCGGCTATAAGGGCTACGACGAAAAATTCCTGTCCGGCGGCACCAAGCTCGCGCCCGTCGTGGTGCCGATGCCGGAGGCCACCGACCTGTCCGTGCTGGCGCAGCTCAAGGCAGGGGGCACGCGGCTAGATTACCAGAATTTTTCACTCAAGATGCACGCCAAGCGGCGGCTGGCGCTGTTCACCGCCTCCAACGTCACCGAGGAGAGCAATCTGCGCGAGCCGGAAAAGGGCCGCAACTATTCGCGTGGCGGCCTGTTCAGCGAGCGCTGGTTCCCGGATCTGCGGCTCGACGACAAGTATCAGATCCCCGATGTCTTCTACACCCAGGATCAGGGCGCCTTCGACAAGGGCCATATCGTCAGGCGCGATGACGTGGCCTGGGGCAGCACCTTCGAGCTGCTGCTCAGGGGCAATGTCTGCTCCTTCCATGTCACCAACTGCTCGCCCCAGGTCGAAGGCTACAACCGCTCCGACAGCGGCGAGAAGAACTGGGGCGATCTTGAGAACCACGTCCTGTCGGAGGCGGCGAGCGAGCGGCTTTGCGTCTTCGCCGGGCCGGTCCTCGCCGAAGACGACCGGACCTTTGCCGGCAAGGGTCCCAAAGGCACCAGTCTTCGCGCGCTAGTGCCGCGCCGCTTCTGGAAGGTGGTGGTCGCCCGCGTCAGTGACGGCATCGCCAGCTACGGCTTCGTGCTCGAACAGGATTTGTCGGACACGCAGCTTGAGTTTGCCGTCTCCGACGAGTTCATCGGCGCCATGTACCCGCTGACCGAAATCTCCGAAATGACCGGCGTCAGCTTCGACCAGTCGCTGGTCGATGCCGACCAGTACGAAACGGTTCGCGGCACCGAAATTGCCATGCGGGCGGGATCACGCAAGCGGAAGAAGAAGGCTTAGGGTCGGAGGGAATCCCATGACCGAATGGACGCAATCCGAACTGAACAGTCTCAACCGCATCCTCGCCAACCTTTACCCGATGATCGGCGACGGCGTGCGTGTTGCCAAAGGTGTCGGTCTTTCGACGGCCCAGATCGCCTTTGACAACAAGGCGATCAACAACTGGTTTGCGATTGTCCAGCGCGCAAAGCAGGAGACCAGGGCCGACGACCTCGTCGCCTTTGCACTCGATGAGAATCCCGGCGACCAGGCACTGCTGCAGGCAAAGCAGCACGCCCCGCCGCCGCCGGTCGAAGGCCCCGCGACCGCCAATTGGAGCGGCGCGACGGCGCCGGCCCAGCTCGAAAAAATCCTTGGCGACAAGAGCACGCTGGTGCCGATCAGCTATCTCGAACTCGGCCTTGTCAGGGCAAGATCGGTGGTGCGCATCAAGCGTGCGGATGGCAGCTCCGGCACCGGCTTCATGACCACCGGCGGGATACTGATCACCAACAACCATGTCTTGCCTGACGACGCTTCATTGGCGGGCACGGTGGTCCAGTTCAACTATCAGCGCACCGTTGCCGGGCTCGACGCGCCGCTCGACCAGTTCGACATCGACACCGCCGTGCCGCTTCGTACCTCCAAGGACAATGATTGGTCAGCTGTCCGCATCAAGGGCGATGCCTCCAAATGGGGCGAGTTGGAATTGAAGCCCATGGCCGTCAAGGCCGGCGACCATGTCAACATCATCCAGCATCCCGGCGGCGCGCAAAAGCAGATTTCATTCGTCGCCAATGTCGTGGCCTTCGTCGGCGGCGGCCGCGTCCAGTATCTGACCGACACGCTGCCGGGTTCCTCGGGCTCGCCGGTCTTCGACACCGACTGGAACCTGATTGCGCTGCATCACAGCGGAGGCTGGCTCACCGAGCCCAACGCGCCTACCAAAAGCACATATTATCGCAACGAAGGCATCGCGATCGACACCATCATCCAGGACCTCGCGGCCAAGCCCGTGTAGATGGTGAGCTATGCAGACCGATGGCGCAGCTCGATGCGCGGCGATTTGGGACTACGGCATGTAAAATTTTTCGGATGTGACGGTTTATAACGCCAGACACCAAACACCAGGGAGTTCAGAGATCAGCGCCTATTTCGACCTCAGGCTTCAACTGGCTGATCTCTACCCATTGCCTCCCGATTGGTTGCAGGTAACCAAGGACGCTGGAATCGTCGCTGGCGCCATCAACCTCCAGGGGGCGGCGCTTACAGTCTGGTTCAACATCCTTGACTATGCGTTGACCAATAAACTGTCGCAGGCGCTTATGACTGCCGTCGTGGCGCAAAATCCGCAGTGCGCGGCCCGGTTCAAGGCCTATCTGGACGAACTCGCCGCGGGCCAGAAACCGACGGCCGAGTTGCCCGGCATGACGACCGACGATCGGGTCAACACCGCGCTCGCAGGCTTCAACGCCGTCAACCAGCAGTCCAAGGACATTCAGGCCACGCTTGCCGCCGACAACGGCCTCACCAATGTCACCAGCCAGATCGATGTCCTCAAGACCTACAAGGACCTGCATGACCATCTGCAGAGTTTTCAATACGGCATCGGCAGCTTCCAGAACCTGCTGGTCGCCGCCCGCGACATGGGGGCCGACCTGGAGCAGGTCCGCGTCATGCGCAATTTCCTCAAAATATTGAAGCTCTTCTGTGTCTCTATCGGAGAGTCGGTCATGGAGCTGCCGGCGGGGCCGGCGCTTCACGATATCGAGCAGGCCTGGCTCGACGACCTCAAGGCGGCTGCGATCAAGTTGCAGGCTGCCATCGATAACAAGTCTCCGGACGCCTACGACGCGCTGTTTGACGTGCGCACCGTGCTGCGCGTCGTGCCGTCGCGGCTCAACCAGCAGATTTTCGTCACGGCAAAGAACCTGCCCTTCGGACTTTTGGCCACCGGTCTAGATACGATAGCCGGCAAACTTCCTGCAGAAGAGCCGTCCGTGCCCTTGATCAAGGCCGCGCATGACGCGATCATGGTGCTGTCCTCGACCATCTATGCGCGCGTCGTCGAGCACAAGCTATGGCAGGACATCGACAACAAGCTGGCCAGCCTTACCGACATGATCGAGCCGATAGAAGGGGGCGCTGCGGCGGACAAGTCGCTGCCGTTCCAGTTTTCGCCGCTGTGGCGAAACCTGGAAGTGAAGGTCAAGGTTCTTGCCGACCTCGACCCCACTGGAGCGTGGCGGGCGACGCTCGTCGACTACTCCACCGACGTCAACGACCAGCTATCGCGCGAGACCGTCGATACCGCCTTCATCCTTGCCTTCGAAGCCTATCGGGACGAGGCCCAGCAACGCTTCGTCCAGGTCGATCTGGCGCTGAAAACGGAATGCGCCTCGATCGTCCGCGTCAGCACGCCTTTGCACAAGATCATTGAGGACCTGGGGCCATGAGCGATGAACTTGCGACAGGCACGGAGACCGAAACTCCGGCCGATTTTATTTCGCTGAGCGACATCCGGATCGCACATCTCGAGCTGATGCGCATCGCCAGCAGCAATGAAGCCGTCGACCCATCGATGAGCCGCAGCGACAAGGCCGGCGCCGAGACGACGGAAGCCAGCATCGACAACACGGCCCCCGATGCGCAGGCCATCCGCGACTTCCTGGCCAAGGCACGGCGCGCCGGCAGCACCATCGCGCGGGAATCCGACCGGCGCGCGGCGCAGCGCATACTCGATTATTGGTCCGCCGAACTGGTCACGCGGCCGGGCATCACCTCAGCCGACGTCAGCCCGGCGCGGCTCGCGTCTTTCGCCGGCGGTGGTGGGCTCGAAACAGCCGAGCCAGTTGCCGTTGCGGCCGACGACGAATCCGCATCGCGTGAAATCACCGATTCCGGGGCGATCGCCATCGCTGTCCCTGAACCTGTAGTCGTGACGACCAAAGACGGTGCCGTATCCGGCGACGGCTTCGCATCCGACGACGAACTGAGTTCGGACGAACTGACCGAGCGCTTTCGCATTCGCGTGGCCGCCCAGGCGCGGCAATGGAAGAACACCGGCTATCCCGGCTATCTCCTGCGCGGCGAAGCGCTGAAGGAGGCGGCGGAGCTTCCGCAGGGGCCAGACATCGCCGAGTTCGTCGAGGCGAGCGCCAAGGCGGAGACCGACAGCCAGAAGCAGCGCGATCGCAGCAAGAATATATTGATCGCGCTGTTTGCCATCCTGGCCGCGATCCTTGGGGCAACCACCTATTTCGCCTACGTCCAGAGAAATGACGCTGTTGACGCGCGCAAGGATGCCGAGACGACGGCGAGTGAGGTCGCAAAGCTCAATGGAAAGCTTTCCACCGCCCTTGAAAAGACGGAAGACGCACGCCAGCGAGCCGAGGCTGCACTTGCCGTTGCCGAGAAGAAGGCGGAAGACGCCGCCAAGACGCTGGCCGAGCAGCAAGCCACGCAGGCCACTTTGCGATCCGCGATCTTGCTTGTGGTCGAACAGCTCAAACTCGGCAGCGTGTCCCTGGACAAGTTGGCGCCCGATTTGCGACAGGGGGTGCTGGTCGAGCTGGCCGGGCAGGTCAAAAGCGGCGAGGTCGCGCTCGACCAATTGCCGGCGCCGCTGCGCGCCGCGCTTGAACCGCTGCTTGGCAAAGACATAGACAAACAGCCTAACGTTCTTTCGGGATACAAGGTCGATTTCATAGGGGCCACGATCGGCTTGCCCAGGATAACCGACGACCTGGCCAACGACGCCGTGGCGCCGCCGCTTGATTACATCAACTACTCGCTGGTCATGGGCCGAACTCATCGCATGGCCATCTATTCGGCCGTCAACCTGGATCGGTCGCAGAGGTTGCCGCTGCAATTCACCGCCAGCAGACTGAAACCCGACAGCCGATTGTCGGTCGACTACCAGCCTCGTCCCAACTGGTACTTTCGCGCGGACCGGCCCTGGCTGGCGGCGCGATTTGCAAGTGCCAGCGACATCGCCTGGGGTCCGGAGTTCGCCGGCGATCCGGCAACGGCGGCGCTCAAGCTGGCGCAGTATGCCTCTTTCCTGCCAAACACGATGCCGCAGCCGCGTACTTTCTACGGCAGCCGATGGGTGCCGCTCGAAAACTGGGTTCGCTCGCAGCACAATCCGCTCGCCAATCGGGTGACCATCTTCAGTGGTCCTGTCTTCCGGCCCGCGGACCAGCCGGTCGACGGCGTGCCGGTCCCTTATGCCTATTGGAAGCTCGCGGTGTCCTCGGTGTCGGCGGCCGTGAAGGGAGAGGTGAGGGAGCCGGAATTTGAGGTCGATGCGTTCTTCATTCCAGCCGACGCTACGGGGGCGTTCAACGTCGAGCAGTATCGGCTCCCGGTTGCCGAGCTTGAAAGGCTCACGAGCCTCAATTTCGACCCTCTCATCGAATGGACGGATTCACTGAAGAACCGCGGCCCCAATGGAACCGCGGCCGACGAACTGGCGGCTCGCGTCAAGCTGCTCGACGGCGCAAATGATGCACTGCGCGGTGACCTGATTGCCGTCCTCGAAGACGCAGACCTTCCGGTGGTCGAACGGCAGAAGATCGTCGCGGCTCTCGTCGAGATGGCCGGCCTGCAAAGCATAAGCGGGCTGACACCGGCGGGGCGCCGCAACGTGCTTGAGACCCTGCTTGGGGTACCGCCTGAATTGTGGGAACGCCCGGACTGGCTGGCTGTGTTTGCCGGCGCGCGCCGGGCGGTTGCCGATCTCGCCCTTTCGGCAGCCGACGGCCAGACTGTTATCGGTGAGCAGGATCGCAACGCACTCAACACGCTGAAGGACCGGCTGCGTATCCAGCAGAGCCCACAGACGGTTTACGTCCAGTTCGCCGGCATGGCGCGCGAGGAGGCCGGGGCGCTTTCCGCAAAAATGCGGGCCTTGGGCTGGGGCATTCCAAACCCTGGCGAAGAACGTGTCGCCGCTGCCGCCGGCAAGAACGAAGTTCGCTACAACCCCTACAACGACGCCGACCGTGGCGCCGCCGAACTGCTGGCCGCCGACCTCACGGTTGCCGCTGGCCGACTGGTGACAGCCCGTGCGGTGCCGATCATCAAGGCCAACACATTGGAGATATGGACCAGCATATAGAAACACTGAAGGCCCGAGCGGGGCGAAGACAAGGGCGCGTAAAAAAGCCGCGATGCGCCGCTCACTATCGTCGCGACAAATACGGGCTGTTCTCACTCCAGAGGTTTTTACATGCGCACGCGTCACGCCGTCATGCTTGCACTTTCCGCGCTTTGCATTCCAGCCGTCTCCATGCCGCTGCAGAAAGCCAACGCGCTGGAGCCTGAAAAATACACGGTCTATTGCGCCAACGATCACATCGAGGTTTCGTTCTGGGATCTCGAGCAGATGAAGGTGCGCAACGGCTCCGATGTCTGCCAGTTCCAGAGCTACACGAGCTACTCAAGCGCCTTGAACTTCGCGCAGAAGAATTTTGGTGGGGAAGGGGCGAGTTGCAGCTGCTAGGAGTGCTGGCTTGGAGTGCGCTGTTCAGGGAAAGAAAGATGGTGGGCGATGCAGGGATTGAACCTGCGACCCCACCCGTGTGAAGGGTGTGCTCTCCCGCTGAGCTAATCGCCCGCTCGTTGCCCGAAGGCCAAGCGAGCCGCGATATAAGGGAGGCAGGGTTGTGAAGTCAAGGCGATGCGCCGGCCTTCTGTGCCTGAAATAGGCGAGGGCAGGCGCTGCCGCGCAATCGCCCGTTTCGCTCAGCCGGCCGCAGCTGCAATCAGCCGTTCCGCCAGGTCGAGCGTCAGCGCGTCGAAATGCGAAATCACCGCCGACGGCTCGAATTCTCTGACATGGCGGTCGGTGTAGCCGAAATCGACGGCGACCACCGGAATGCCGGCTGCCTTGGCGGTGTCGATGTCGGTCTGCGAATCGCCGACCATCAGCGCATGATGCGGATCGCCGCCGGCGAGCCGGATGGTCTCGGTCAGATGGCGCGGGTCGGGCTTGCGGAAGGCGAACGTGTCCTGGCCGGCGATCGCGGCGAAATGCTTTGTCAGGCCGAGCGCCTCGATCAGCGCTTTCGAATTCGCCTCATATTTGTTGGTGCAGATGGCGAGCAGATAGCCGGCCTTCTCGAAGCGGGCGATGGCTTCGACGACACCGGGGTAGGGGCGCGACTTGCCGGGGATGTTGAGTGTGTAGTGGTCGAGGAACACCTTCAGCAGCCTGTCGTGCTCCTCCACCGCCAGCGATTTCTGCTGCGCGGTATGCGCGCGCTCGATCATCACCCGTCCGCCCTGGCCGACAAAACGCCGGAAGCCGGCCTCGTCGACAGCGGCAAGCTCGCTGGCGGCAAGGCTGTGGTTGAGGCTGTCGAGCAGATCCGGCGCCGTGTCGATCAGCGTCCCGTCGAGGTCGAACACGATGATCGGTTGGGTCATGGCCTGTCCTGTGGCTGATGCATTGCAGGCAGGCGATAGCGGCTGCGCTTCTTTCAGGCAAGCCGGTGCGAGCCAAAGTCTTTGACCCTGCGGGCAAAAGTGCTAGGAGCGCGCATCCAGAAAAATCAGAACCAAGCCAAACCCCTGGGGCGAGCATGGATGCGAGGCAGTTGAAAGTCGAGGCCGCGCGGGCAGCCCTTGCCCATGTCAGCGACGGCATGCGCATCGGCATCGGCACCGGGACGACGGCCGACGAATTCGTGCGGCTGCTGGCCGAAAAGATCGCCACCGGCTTGTCCGTCATCGGCGTGCCGACGTCGGAGCGCACCGCAGCCCTTTGCCGCGAACTTGGCGTGCCGCTGTCGACGCTTGAGGAAACGCCCGAGCTCGACCTTACCGTCGACGGCGCCGACGAGATCGACGCGGCGCTGACACTGATCAAGGGCGGCGGCGGCGCGCTGCTGCGCGAGAAGATCGTCGCGGCGGCATCTCAGCGCATGATCGTCATTGCCGATCGCTCGAAGATGGTCGACACCCTTGGCCGGTTTCCCTTGCCGATCGAAGTCAACCAATTCGGCCTGTGCGCGACCGAAATCGCGGTCGCGGCAGCGGCCAAAAGTCTCGGCCTTTCCGGCCCGGTTACATTGAGGATGACGGGGGGCCAGCCTTTTGTTACAGACGGCGGCCATTTTATCCTCGATGCATCTTTTGGCCGCATTCCGGATACAAGAGCGCTTTCTAATGCTCTCCATGCCATTCCTGGTGTGGTCGAGCATGGTCTTTTCATCGGGCTGGCGTCAGCGGCCATCATCGCCGGCGGCGACGGCATCCAAACAGTCCATGCCGCCCGAAAACCAGGGAGTTCTACCGATCATGATGTTGCATAACCGGGTTCGCAATCTTTGCGCCGTTCTGGCGGCTTCGGCCGTTTTCGCCTTCTCTTCCCCGGCGTTCTCGCAGGAGATCACGGAATCGCATCTGAAGGCGGCACGGGCGGCGGTCACGGCAATCCACGCGACCGACTCGTTCGACAACATCCTGCCGCAAGCGGCGGCCTCGCTCGAGCAGCAGCTCATCCAGAAGAACCCTGATATGCAGGAGCTGATCGGCAAGACCGTCAGCGAAAAGGCACTGGCGCTGGCCTCGCGCCGTGCCGATCTGGAGAAGGAAGCAGCGCTCGCCTATGCCAAGGTGTTCTCCGAGAAGGATCTCACCGACATCGCCGCCTTTTACAATTCCGATGCCGGCAAGAAGCTGCTCGACAACGGCCCCAACGTGACGCGCGAACTGGTGAAGGCCGCCGACATCTGGCAGAACGGCCTGGCGCGCGATCTCGCCCAGCAGGTCGGCGAAACGCTGGCAGCCGCCGCGAAGGCCGCTGCTCCGGCCGCGCCTGCGCCGGATAGCGCAACTGCCCCCGCCGATGGCGCTGCACCTGCCGACGGCGATGCGCCCGCAGACGGTGACCAGCCGGAAGCGCCGAAGAACTAAGACGTCTGATTTCGCCACCGGCATCCTTGCCGCTGGACCAGAAAGCCCGGTGGAAACCGGGCTTTTCTTTTGGCTTCATGCAGCCTACCTGTCTCAAACATTTCTTGGGGCAAGGAACAGCAGCATGGCCGGTTACGACTACGATCTCTTCGTCATCGGCGGCGGCTCCGGCGGGGTGAGGGCGGCGCGCTTGGCGGCAGCGCTCGGCAAGCGTGTCGGCATCGCCGAGGAATACCGCTATGGCGGCACCTGCGTCATGCGTGGCTGCGTGCCGAAAAAACTCTATGTCTATGCCTCGCAATTTCCCGAGCATTTTGCCGACGCCGCCGGCTATGGCTGGACGGTGCCGGAGGCGAGCTTCGACTGGCCGACGCTGGTCGCCAACAAGGACCGCGAGATCGCCCGTCTGGAAGCGATCTACGAAAAGAACGTGAAAGGCGCCGGCGGCGAGACGTTCCACTCGCGCGCCATGCTGGTCGACCCGCATGTCGTGCATCTCCTGGGCGATGACCGCACCGTCACCGCCGACCAGATCCTGATCGCCACCGGCGGCCGGCCGGCGCCGCACCCGGCGCTGCCCGGTCACGAGCATTGCATCTTTTCCAATGAGGTTTTCGACCTCAAGCAACTGCCGAAGGCGATCATGATCGAGGGCGGCGGCTACATCGCCGTCGAATTCGCCAATATCTTCCACGGCTTGGGCGTCGACACCACGCTGGTCTATCGCGGCAAGGAGATACTGTCACGCTTCGACATGGACCTGCGGCACATGTTGCACGAAACCATGGAAAAGAAGGGGATCAAGATCCTCTGCCACGCCGTGTCGGAATGGGTCCGCAAACGGCCGGACGGCAGGCTGGATGCGTTGGTCACCGGCGGCAAGGTGCTGACCGTCGACCAGGTCATGCTCGCCATCGGCCGCCTCCCCAACACCGAGAATATGGGCCTGGAAGGCGTCGGCATCGAGCTCGGCTTAACCGGCGCCATCGTTGTCGACGAATTTTCCCGCACCAACATCGACAACATCTGGGCGATCGGCGACGTCACCAACCGCGTGCAGTTGACGCCTGTGGCGATCCACGAGGCCATGTGTTTCATCGAGACCGCATTCAAGGGCAATCCGACCGCGCCCGACCACGACACCATCCCGACCGCCGTCTTCTCACAGCCGGAGATCGGCACCGTCGGGCTGTCCGAGGACGATGCCGTCAAGCGCTACTCCGATATCGAAATCTACCGCGCCACATTCCGGCCGATGCGGCACACGCTGTCGGGCCGCGACGAAAAGATGCTGACGAAGCTGGTGGTCGACGGCGCCACGCGAAAAGTGCTCGGCGCGCACATCCTCGGGCCGGACGCCGGCGAGATGGCGCAGTTGCTCGGCATTCCGCTGAAGGCCGGCGTCACCAAGGATGATTTCGACCGCACCATGGCCGTCCACCCCACGGCAGCGGAGGAACTGGTCACCATGTACAAGCCGACCTACCGCGTGAAGGACGGCGTGCGGGTCGATTGATGCCCGCGCGCTCCATCTTGAATACCCCCATCCCATCGCAGCCGCTGTTGCCACCGCGATGGGACGCCTGAAGCTTATTACAACAAAGTGCCGCGCAGGATGACCAGCGCCACCGAGAAATAGATCACCAGGCCGGTGACATCGACCAGCGTGGCGACGAACGGCGCCGAGGCGCTCGCCGGATCGAAGCCGATCCGTTTCAGCGCGAACGGCAGCATCGACCCCGACAGCGAGCCGAAGGTGACGATGCCGACGAGTGCTGCCCCCACGGTCGCCGCGATCAGCGGCCAATGCGGCCCATAATCGTAGAAGCCCATATATTGCCAGAGCGCGATGCGGCAGATGCCGACCACGCCAAGCATGGCGCCGAGCACGAAGCCGGTGGGCAATTCGCGCAACGCCACCCGCCACCAGTCGCGAAGGCCGATCTCGCGCAGCGCCAGCGCGCGAATGACGAGCGAGGTCGCCTGCGAACCGGAATTGCCGCCCGAGCTCATGATCAGCGGGATGAACAGGGTGAGCACGATCGCCTTCTCCAGTTCGCCTTCATAGCTTTGCATGGCGTTGGCGGTCAGCATCTCCGAGATGAACAGCGCGCACAGCCAGCCGCCGCGCTTCTTGATCATGGCGAGAAAGCTCATCTTCATGTAGGGCTCGTCGAGCGCCTCCATGCCGCCGAAGCGATGCGCGTCCTCGGTCGTCTCCTCGATCATGGTGTCGATGATGTCGTCGATGGTGACGATGCCGAGGATCTTGCCGTGGTCGACGACGGGAACCGCGAGCAGGTCGTATTTGGAGATCGTCTGCGCCAGTGTTTCGCAATCGGTCAGCGGCGTCACCGTCACCGGCGCGCGATCCGGCGCCACCGACAGGATCGGATCGTCCGGCTCGCCGGTGATCAGCCGGCGCAGGCCGGTCGAGCGCACCAGCACATGCGTGTCTGGATCGACGATGTAGATGGCGTAGACGGTCTCCCGCGTCCGCTCCACCTTGCGGATGTAGTCGAGCGTGCGCCCGACGGTCCAGTCCGACGGCACGCTGACGAATTCGGTCGTCATGATCGAGGCGGCGCTGCCTTCGGGATAACCGAGAATGGAAAGCAGCGTTGCCCGCAGCGGCGGGACCAACCCGCCGAGCAGCTGGAGCGCGCCGGTTCGTCCAGTTCGCGCAGGATATCGGCGGCGCGGTCGACCGACATGGCGGTCAGGAGCTTGCACGCCTTGGCGCGCGGCAGCGCCTCGGCCAGATCGGAGGCGCCGTCGAGTTCAGGCTGGTCGAAGATCTCGACGAGCCGCTCGAACGGCATTTCGCAAAGCAGTTCTATCGCGGTATCGCGAGATTCCCGGTTCAGGGCCTCGACGACATCGGCGACGTGATCATTGGCAAGGATACGGGCGATAGCGACGGCATCGTCGCCCGCTACGACGGGGGTAAATTCGTTCATGGCTCACTCCTTGCCGTCCGGCGGGACGTGAGCCGTTAGAGGTCACATCGAGGCGGACGGCGGTTGCGTTCGACTACTGTCGCCAGGCATGGCGCGGTGACCTTTCTGCTCGCGGTTCGAGTTGGAATTCAGCGAGCGGGCGCAACATAGGAGCGCATCTTGGCGAGTCAATCGCGGGAGTGGCGGAAAACAGCCGGGAGCCGGCCCAATCGCGAGACTGTGATGATTATTGAAGGGGGAGGGAGCGAGTGCCCCGCCGCCAGTGGCGGAACGCGCTTCGGCGCGGCTGCTATTTCTGCTTCAGCCGGCGTGAAAAACGCATCCATTTGTCCTCGACCGGCCGCGGCTGCGTAAGGATGGTGGTGAGCTCGCGCGGCAGGTTCGGAACAAGCGGCCTCTTGGTGGCGACGCCGTCGGCGATCGCGACCACGCTGTGATAGAATTCTACGCCCGAGGCCGAGCGTGGCGCCACCGCCTCGTGCATGATGCTGATCACCGTGACATCGGGACAATTGTCCTTGATCGCCTGATGGAAGGCAATCTTGCCATCGGGATCGAGCGCGCCGGTCGCTTCGTCGAGGAACAGCAGTCCCGGTTGCTGCAGCACGATGCGGGCCACCACCAGCTTCTGCTTCTGGCCGCCCGACAGCAGCTGGTCCCAGATCTTTCCCTCGCGGCTTTCATCGGCCATGTGTTCGATGAAGTCGCCAAGGCCCGCCTTGTGCAGGGCAGACGCCACTTGCGCATCGCCATAGTCCTGCTCGGAGCCGGGCAGGGATACCAGCTGCTTCAGCGACACCTGCTGCAGCTTGACCTCCTGGGCGGCATAGAAACTCTTCACACCGTCAGGGAAGACGATGGTGCCGCGGCCATAGGGCCACAGGCCGTTGATCGCCTTGATCAGTGAAGTCTTGCCGCAGCCGGATTCGCCCTTGAGGAATGCCCACTCGCCGCGCCGGAAGCGCAGATTGGCAGCACTCAGGAATGGCGTGGCGTCCTCGCCCTGATGCGCCAGTTCGAGCTTCTGGATGGTCAGGCCGAAGACGGGGTTCTGGCTGGCATAGTGGAAGTCGGACTGGCCGGTCTGGCTGTAGAAGTCTTGCGGCTGCTGGACGTTTTCGATGGCGTTCGCCAACTCAATGACGCGCTGGCTGTTGGCCCGCAACGTGGCGAGACTCGGCATGACATGGATGAACCAGGAACATTTGCTGATCAGCGCGTTGACCTGCTCGGAACCGGTTATGTAGCCCTTGAGGTCGACGCCGTTGTGGATGAACGGCACCAGACCAGGTCCGTAGGCGACAACTTTGGCCCCGACAAAATTATAGACCGATTCGAATCCCGCATAGAGGGTGTTGACGATGTTGAGCTTCGACCAGGTGGTATCGATATCGAGATAGAGCCGTCCATGTATCGTCTTTTGCACGTCTTCGCCTTGCGACGCCGACACATGGAAACTGCGGCGCAACAAGGTGATCAGTTCGCTGCGATAGGTGCCTTCGGCCTTCTGCATCCTGACGTTGAGCCACTCCAGCATTCCGCCGAGTTTGATCGCGATCCAGGTATTGACCGGCACGTAGATGGCAACCGCCAGGAGAGCGAGGACGGCGCTGCCATAGCTGCCGAGGGCATCCAGGCCTTTTACCTCCACGGAATTCGCCAGCAAAGCGCCGCCGACAAAATAAAGTGAGGTGAAGACGCCGAAGACACCTTGGGCAAGCCCGATGGCGCCGCCCGCCATGTCTTTGATGGATTCCTGCACGCGCTGATCGATGTTGTCGGGCGCTGGCGCATCTGGCGAGCCATTCTGAGCGTGGTAGTGCGTATGGTTGGTATCGAGCAGCGCCGCATTGAAACGCGCGTTCAACCAGGCGCGCCATTTGCGATGCAATGTCGCCGATACAAATTTGCAGGCGCCTATGATTCCCATGTCCTTGAACACGACCAGCAGCACAAGCAGGCCGGCATTGGTAAGCACCGATTCAAGGGGCGTGGTATTCGCGGCGTCGTGAAAAAAAGCGATTGAGGCTGCCAGTTCGCCCGCCAACACGGTAAACCAAACGTCGGCCTTGCTCGACAGGGCTATGATGAGTGCGAGGACGACGGTGAGAGCCCAGGCCTCCCTCCACCGGTCCGAGAACCAGTAGGCCCGCATCAGTCCCCAGAAGGTCCGCATCGACGATACTGGCGTCAGGGGCGACGGCCCGACGGGGGCGTCGCGGTTCCAAAGTGCCGATATTGAACGTCGCGGTCTGTCGACCCGAATCACAATCCCGCCCAAACCTTTTTTAGTTTTGTTACGGATAGTAACACCAATTGATCATTTTCTATGAATTTTATCCCGGCGGATGTGAAGCAGCCCACCCGCCGTTGCCATGAGGCAACAGTTGGCGCTGCGAGATCGCCGTCTTTGGGCCAAATTTGTCCTTTATTTCAATGTGTTGCGAGAACGTTCAGATGTGCGAATATATTCCCTGAGGGAAGGCTCATACACGGCTTTGTGACCAAAAGGCCTGCCCGTCGGCCGGTTTTCCCACCGCGCGCTAACCGGATCGCCCGAAAAATTGCCGTCCATGATCGCCCCAGGCCGCCCGAATCATCTCACCGGCCATCATGGTTGGGCACGCAAGATCGTCGCTGCTGTAAAGCGACTGTTCATGAGGTGGCACGCGCTTTTTAGCTGCAGTTCAACACCGTTTGACAATCAAGCGCACTGGAATGAACCTTGCCGGGCACTGTCGGCACCAATGCATGTCCGGTCCCCAACAAGGAAGCTCCCCAATGCTTGCAAGCGCAGCCGTTCCCGCAATCGTGACGCTCTTTGCCTGGCTGCCTCTTGCGCATGCCGGCAGCCAGACCATTCCGGCAAGCGCCGAAGGGCAAATCGAGTTCAATGCGCCGTCCGGCAACATCGGCTGCATCTACACGCCGAAGGGCGGCACCAGCACCTACGAGCCACAGGATGGCGGTCCGGAACTGAGCTGTTCGCGCGTCGAGCCCAGCTACGTCACCGTGATCCTTGGGCCGAACGGCCCGGCGACATTGATCAAGAATCCGGGCGAGCAGGGCTGCTGCAGCGATGTGGCGAAGCTGGCTTACGGAAGCAGCTGGAGCAAAGGGCCGTTTACCTGCCAGTCGTCAACCAAGGGACTGACCTGCACGGGCAGCAACGGCCACGGATTCTTCCTCAGCAAAGCCAAGGTGACGGTGAAATAACCCGAGCATGATCCCGAAAAGTGGTTGCCGGTTTTCTCGGACAAACGGGAAACCGTTTTGTCCAGAGATCATGCTCAAACAAGGAGATAGAGCCCATCCCGATTTCCATCGGGATGGAACAGGCTCTAGCCGGCCTTTTCCAGTTCGCCCTTGGCCTTTGCGACCGCGACTTGGCGGATGGCATCAGTCAGCGTGTCGGCGTCCTGCGCGCCCATGACGGCGTATTTGCCTTCGAGCAGGAAACACGGCACGCCGGTGATCCCCATCCGCGATGCCGTGGCGATTTCTGTGCGCACCTCCTCGACGTCGGCATCGGTCGGCAACAGCGTTTCGACCACGGCAGCGTCCATGCCGGCCTCGCGGGCGGCATCGATCAGCACGGCGTGATCGCCAATATTGCCGCCTTTCTCGAAATACAGTTGGAACAGCCGGCGCACGAGCCGGTTCTGCACGGCTTCACCGGCGGCACCGGCCCAGCGGATGACACGATGCGCGTCCAGCGTGTTGGCGGCGACCTTGATGGCGTCGAAAGCGAAATCGATGCCTTCGGCTTCGCCGAGCGGCTCTATGCGGGCATGCATCTGGCGGATGCGCTCGTCGCTGCCGAATTTGGCCAGCATGTATTCGCGCCGGTCCTTGCCCTCGGGCGGGATGGTCGGGTCGAGCTGGAACGGCCGCCAGCGCACATGAACCTCAACGTCGCCGGCAGCGGCAATCGCTTTATCCAGCCGCTTCTGGCCGACGAAGCACCAGGGGCAGACGACGTCGGAAACCACGTCGACGGAAATGGAATTGTCATCGCTCATCTTGATCTCCTGCAGCCGAGCGTTTTACCGAGCATGATCTCGGCTACGCTCAGTTCGGCTTGCGCCACCATGTCGGCCATTGATAACCGAATATGGGAGTCTTTTTGGGATGATCCAGGTAATTCCAGTAAGCGAGCCATTGCTGCGCGTTGTACTGCATCGGCACCATGAAATTGCCGGAGATCAGCAATCGGTCGAGCACGCGCACGGCGGCGACATAGTCTTCCTTGGTCCGTGCTCTCAGCATCGCGTCGATCGCCGCGTCGACCGCCGGATCGGCGACGCCGGCCAGATTGAATGAACCTTCTCTTTTGGCCTCTGAAGAACCCCAGCGAAGGTTCTGCTCCATACCGGGCGACAGCGAGTTGCTGAACCCGCTCGACCCGACAAGAACCTCAAAGTCGAAACGCTGCTTGCGCGACTGGATCTGGTCGGCTTCGAGGCTGCGGATGGTCACCGCGATGCCGATCTTTTCCAGCGAGCGCTGATAAATGGCGGCAAAGCGTTCCTCGTCCTGCGAGGCGGTCAGGATCTCGAAACCGAAGGGAATTCCCTTTGGGTCCAGCAGGACACCATCCCTAACGGCGTAGCCCTGGCTCTTCAGCAGGTCGAACGCCACCTTCATCACCTTGCGGTCCTGGCCGGTGCCGTCATTCACCGGCGGGCGCCAGCTGCCGTCCATGACATCGGCCGGCACGCGGCCGGGGTAGGGCGCCAGCAGCGCCTTTTCCCTGTCGCTGGCGGGATGGCCGAGCGCGGAAAGTTCGGAATTCTGCCAGTAGCTCATCGTGCGCGTGTACTTGCCGCCGAACAGGTTCTTGTTAGCCCATTCGAAGTCGTAGAGCATGCCGAGCGCGCGCCGCACCTCCGGATTGGAAAACTTCTCCAGTCGCGTGTTGAACAGGAAGCCGGTCACCACGGGCGGTATGCCGGTGTCGAAGGTCTCGGCGATCACCTCGCCGCGATGAAAGGCGGGAAAATCGATATCGCGCTCGCGCTTGACCGGATCGCCCTCATCGTAAATGGCGCAGATGCCTTTCTTGAACGCTTCCGTCTTGGCATTGGCGTTGAGGAAGTACTCGATGGTGATCTGGTCGTAATTGTCGAAGCCGCGCTTGGAAGGGATGTCCTTGCCCCAGTAATTCGGGTTGCGCTTGAACACGATGCGCTGTCCCGGCTGCACCTTGTCGATGATGTAGGGACCGCTGCCGATCACCGGCTTCAACGTCGTCTTGTCGAAGGTATCCTTGTTGAAGGCGTGCTTTGGGATGATCGGCGTCAGCGCGATGATCAAGGGGGTCTCGCGATTGGCCTTGTCGTTGAAGGTGAAGCGCACGCTGTGATCGCCGGTCTTTTCGAGCTTGGCGATCAGGCTCATGCGATCCCTGTAGGGCGGGCGGCCCTTGTCGGTGAAGACATCGTAGGTGAACAGCACGTCATCCGGCGTCACCGGGTCGCCATCGGACCACTTTGCATTTGGGTTGAGATGGAACTCGATCCACTTGCGCTCGGGATCCATATCGGCTGTGTCTGCGAGCAGGCCATAGAGGCTGAAGGCCTCGTCGTAGTTGCGCATCATCAACGGCTCGAAGACGAGATTGCCGAAAATGAGGTCCTGCATGCCGCGCGCCGTGGTGCGCAGGCTCTTCAGGATGAACGGGTTCAGATTGTCGAAGCTGCCGACGACGCAGTAAGTGATGTTGCCGCCCTTGGGCGCATCGGGATTGACGTAGTCGAAATGCTGGTAGTCGGCTGGCAGCGCCGGCTCGCCCTGCATGGCGATGGCATGTTTCGGTTCCGACATCGCCACGCCGGGTGCAAAGGCGAAGAACGAAATTGCGGCGATCAGCCAAACAAGAATGCGGCCCATGACCGTCTCCTTACTGGGCGGCTTGATGATTCGGAGTGCACCCTAACATGGCGCTGCGGCGCTCCGGCCAGATACATCAACCCAAATCGCACGACCCAAATTGCGAGGCCAAGAATTGCAGGCGGCGGGCTGGATTCGGCTGCTCATGCAGTGTAACACGCGCTCCGAAGTCATTCTGTTGCCTCAATTCGGCAACAGGTAGCAGGACCACACGGCGCGAAGAAGCCGGTCCCGGGATCATTTGAGAGGAAATGCACGACATGACGAGCCTGAGCAACGCATACCGCCTTTCGGTCCTGGCCGCAGGCGTGGTCGGCTTTCTGGGCGCCGGACTTCCCACCGCTTCGGCACAGCAACAGATTCCGCAGGGTTGGTTCAAGGCCTGCACCAAGCAGGAAGATGTCGACATCTGCAATGTCCAGAACATCATTACTGCCGGCAACGGCCAGTTCGTCACCGGGGTCAGCCTGATCGAGTTGAAGGGCAAGGTAAACCGCAAGGTCTTCCAGGTCACGGTTCCCCCAGGTCGCCTGGTGCCCCCCGGCATCGCCCTGCAGATAGACGCCGGCAAGGCGACGAAGCTGGATTATGTCATTTGCTTCGCCGACCGTTGCGTTGCCGAAGTGCCGCTGACCGACGCGCTCGTCGCGTCCTTCAAGAAGGGACAGGCGATCACGCTGACCTCGATCAACTTCCAGAGTCAGCCAAATCCAATCAAGGTTGCCTTGACCGGCTTCAGCGGCGCCTTTGACGGCGCGCCGCTGCAGCAGTCGGACATCGAGGATCGGCAGAAAAAACTTCAGGATTTCGTCGTCAAGAACAACCAGGACTTCGCCAAGAAGCTCAAGGACGAGCAGGCCAAGGCCAAAGCCGCCAACTAATCGCCGGGACAGATACCGGAGCGACAAAAAGCGGGGTCATGCCCCGCTTTTTTGTTGTCGTCACGTCGATGCAAGGTGATGTCAGTGTCTCGACTGGCGTTTTGGCTCATAGCGTCCGTCGGGCCGCTTGTCGAACATCTCGCCGATCTGTGGATGCCGGACCGGTTCGCCCGATTGATCCTCGAGCAGGTTCTGCTCGGAGACATAGGCGATGTATTCGGTTTCCGAATTCTCGGCGAGCAGGTGATAGAACGGCTGGTCCTTGCGCGGCCGCACGTCGGCCGGGATGGCTTCGTACCATTCGTCGGTGTTGGCAAATTGCGGATCGACATCGAAAATGATGCCGCGGAACGGAAACAGCCGATGACGAACCACCTGTCCGATCGAAAATTTGGCCGTTTTCATCATACTCACCACTAAGCCTCTAGAGCGCCCGGCGTCCCCTCGAATGTGCGAAGAGCGCTCTAAGACTTTGAATTTACACACACCGTGGCCAAAAATCGAGCCCGACTTAGGTCTGGGATCAGGCTTTATTTGGCGCAGAAAGCGTGTCAGTTCAATGCCGAAGCGCTTGACGCCCGATGAAGCTACGGGCTAGCCCGGTCCCGGGGTTTCGGGCCAGGGCAAAAATGTCTGACATTGTCGGTCTTGTTCTTCCGTTCTTCGGGCTGATTTTCATCGGCTTTCTGGTCGCGCGCATCACCAGGCAGCCGCTGGAAGCGCTTGGCTGGATGAACACCTTCATCGTCTATGTCGCGCTTCCTGCCCTGTTCTTCCAATTGCTGGCCCGCACGCCGTTCGAACAGTTGACCGAATGGCGTTTCATCTTCGGCTCGGTGTTTTCCACCTACACGATCTTCTCGATCATGTTCGTCTGGTCGGTGACGGCGTCGCGCGGCGAGATAGCCCAGTCGACGATCAAGGCGCTGGCCGCGGCCTACGGCAATATCGGCTATATGGGGCCGGGGCTGGCGCTGCTCGCCTTCGGCGAACAAGCGGCGGTCCCCGTTGCGCTGATCTTCTGCTTCGAAAATATCATGCATTTCGCCATCGCGCCGATGATGATGGCGCTGTCGGGCGACGACAAGACATCGCCGTGGCGGCTCATCCTCGGCGTAGTCAGGAAAATCGTCCTGCACCCGTTCATCATCGCGACCGCGCTTGGCGTCGGCGCCGCCTATCTCGGCTTTCACCCACCGCAGCCGGTCGATCGCCTGCTCGAATATCTGTCTCGGGCGGCCGCCCCTTGCGCCCTGTTTGCCATGGGCGTGACGCTTGCGCTCCGGCCCCTCAACCGCGTGGCCGCATGAGTTGGCGTCGATCGCGGCGCTGAAGCTGATCCTGCATCCATCGCTCTGCTACGTCGTGCTGAGCTGGATCGGGAACTTTTCCGAAATCTGGGTTTTTTCAGCCGTGCTTTTGGCGGCATTACCGACCGCAACCAACGTCTTCGTCATCGCCCAGCAATATGGCGTCTGGGTGCAACGCGCGTCGGCCAGCGTGCTGATCACCACCTGCCTCTCGGTGCTGACGGTGACCGGGCTGCTCTACATGATCCGCCACGGCATCTTACCGCCGGACCTGTTTCCCTGAACCGCCGGTAAGCGCCGCAAAGCCGCTGCCCGGCCTCAAGCCTTCGCGCATGAAAAAGGCGCGCAGCGGCGCGAAACTGCCGAGCACATTGAGGCCGGCGCTGCGTGCCATCTGCGCCGGCAACATGTCCGACAGCAACGACATGTTAAGCAGGTTGACCGCGCCCGAACGCGCCAGAATGTCGGGACGGCGCCTGGAATCATAGGCGGCCAAAGCCCTTGCGGCGCCAGGGTCGCCGCGATTTTCGCGTGCGATTCCAATCAGATCCTCGACGTCCCTGATGCCGAGGTTTAGACCTTGGGCCCCGATCGGCGGGAACACATGTGCAGCCTCGCCGACCAGCGCCACACGGTTTTGCGCGAAGCGCCCCGGTGATGCCGCTGAAAGCGGGTAAATTTGTCGGCCGGGCTCGACCGACACCCGGCCCAGCATCGACTGCATCTGCTGCTCGACACGCTCGGAAAGCGTCGCGTCATCGAGTGCGGCGAGGTCCTTCGCCGCCTCCGGTTTCACCACCCAGACGAGGCTGGAGCGGTTGCCGGGCAGCGGCACCTGGGTGAACGGCCCGGTCTCTGTGTGGAACTCGGTCGAGGTGAAGCCGTGTTCGCTGCGATGGCCGAAATTCAGCACCAGCGCCGCTTGGCGGTAGGATCGCACCGAGGCCACTATGCCTGCCGCCTCGCGCGCCGGCGACAGGCGCCCATCGGCAGCGACCGCAAGCGCGGCCGAGACTTCGCGACCATCAGTCAAGACGGCATGCGCCTGATCGGCGTCCAGACGCCAACTCTCGACCATCGACGTCAGCCATTCGATGCCGGGATGGGCCGCGACGGACTTGGCCAGCGTCGGGTTCAGCGCACTGTTGGGCAGGTTGAGCCCGAACTGCTCCTCGCCGATCTCCATGGCGCGAAAAGTCACCACCGGGCTGCGGATCAGCCGGCTGGTCGCATCAACGATGCGCATCACCTTCAGCGGCGCGGCCTTCGGCGCAAGTTCGGCCAGCACGCCCAGCCGATTGAGAACCTTGAGAGCAGGGTTCATCAGCGCCGTGGTCCGGCCATCGGGCCCGCCTGCTTCGGGTCCGACCAGGGTTACCGGAAAGCCCGCCTCGGCGAAACCGAGCGCCGCGATCAGTCCGGCAGGGCCGCTGCCGGCTACCAGTATCCGTGCTGTCTCGCGATGATCCAAATTGGACTTCCAGTTTGCGATGCAGGTGTCTACCCATGGATATAGGTCAGACCATGCGGCTTGATCAACGCGGCGATTAGGCTCATTCGGTTGTCATGACCGGCCAGCAGGACGATTTCAGCCATCTCGACCGCGCCGGCCGCGCCACGGCAAGCCTGGCCCGCAGCCCCCGCCTGACGGTCAACATCGCCATCGCCGGCGGCATTCTGCTCGCCTGGTTCATTCTCGGCGCCATGGCGATCCGCGGCGCCGAAGCCCGGCTCCCCGGCGTACCAGGCCATGTGGTCCTGCGATATCTGCCGCAACTGCCGCTGCCGGATGTCCTCGACCGCTTCTTCGGCATGTGCCTGACGCCCGCACCACTTGATGCCGGCGGCGCACCGGTTCTGGCGCTGATCGTGATGTGGTTTTTGATGGCCGTGGCGACGATGCTGCCGTCGGCGGCGCCGATGATCCGTACCTATTGTGAAATCGCCGACACCGCCCGCATCAAGGGCGAGCCGGTGGCCCATCCGCTGGTCCTGGCTGCCGGCTACCTCTCGACATGGCTTGTCGCCTCTATCGGCTTCGCGGTGCTGACGTTGCTCGTCCACGCATTTACGTCCTCCGCTCGATTGCTCGATCCGGTGAGCGGCCTTGCCGCGGCGGCCGCGCTGCTGGTTGCCGGCCTCTACCAGTTCAGCAGCCTCAAGCAGGCCTGCCTGACAAAATGCCGGAACCCGTTCTCGACACTGTTTTCCAACTGGAGCGCGGAGCCGGGTGGCATCTTCCGGCTAGGGCTGAAGCAGGGCCTGTGGTGCCTCGGCTGCTGCTGGGCGCTGATGCTGGTGATGTTTGCCGTCGGCGCGATGAACGTGTTCTGGATGGCGCTGATCGGCCTGTTCACCTTGATCGAAAAACAGACCACCGGCAGCCTTCCAACCCGAGTGGCCGGTGCGATACTGCTTGTCTGGGTAGTCGCCCTGCTAGTAGTCTCGGCATGACGGGGGAGAATTCCATGGCAGAGCAAGGCTGGGCAATGAAAGGAGAGCTCGTACTCTCCTGCAATTGCACGGTTTTTTGTCCTTGCGTGCTGTCGCTTGGCAGCCATCCGCCGACGGAGGGTTATTGTCAGACCTGGGCGGGCTTCCGCATCGACGCAGGCCATTTCGGCGAGGTCGACCTGTCCGGCCTCAATCTCGGTCTGGTCATGGAAATCCCCGGCTTTATGAGCCGCGGCAACTGGACCGCAGGCCTGTTCATCGACAAGCGCGCCTCCGTCTACGCGGTGAAAGCGCTGACCAGGATCTTCACCGGGAAGGCCGGCGGAACAACCTCGCTGTTGTCGATCCTTGTCGGCAAGTTCCTCGGTGTCGAGCAGGTGCCGATCACCTACGAGACGCGTGACAAGACCCGCATTTTCCAGATACCGAAGATCATCGACGGGGCGGTCACACCGATTCCCGGCAAGGATCGCGAGAAGGATACCGTGATCGGCAACTCGGAATACTGGATCGCGCCGGAGATCATCGTGGCCAGGTCCGACAAGAGCAAGATGCGGGCTTTCGGCCGCAACTGGAACTTTGCCGGCCGCTCGGCCGAAATCTGCAAACTGGATTGGCGGGGCCCGTGAGCAAGAACACAACGGCCAGAAACGCCGCCAAAAAGATCACCGACCGGATTCCGAGGCCGAAGAAAAAGGTCACCTGGCCGCAGGCGCGGGCATTCTCGGTGCATCTGTTGACCGCGTCTGGCTCGTTCCTGGCCTTCCTGTCGCTGGTGGCGGCAAGCGAGCAACGCTGGACGGCGATGTTCTGGTGGCTGGGGCTGGCGCTGTTCGTCGACGGCATAGACGGGCCGATCGCCCGCAAGCTCGAGGTCAAGGAGATTTTGCCGACCTGGTCGGGCGAACTCCTCGACAACATCATCGACTATGTCACCTACGTGCTGATCCCGGCCTTCGCACTCTACCAGCGCGGCTTCATGGGCGAAGGGCTGTCGTTCCTGTCGGCGGCCATCATCGTGGTGTCCAGCGCCATCTATTATGCCGACACCGGAATGAAGACGAAGGAGAACTTCTTCAAAGGCTTTCCGGTCGTCTGGAACATGGTCGTGTTCACGCTGTTCGTCATCGAGCCGGGACAGTGGGTGTCCTTCGGCGTCGTCGTGGCGGCCGGCATCCTCACCTTCGTGCCGATCAACTTCATTCACCCCGTGCGGGTGGTGCGGCTGCGGCCAATTAATCTTGGCATGACGCTGCTCTGGTGTGCTTTCGGTGCGCTGGCGCTGGCGCAGGCGGCCCTTGCCGCCTTCTACGACCAGATCGGCGTTTTGGGCGAACAGGTCAGCGTCTTTACCAAGGTCGGCATCACCATCACCGGACTTTACCTCGCCTGCATCGGCGGTATCATGCAGTTCTTCCCCAAACTCGGCGCCAAGCCGGACACTAAGAAAGCCTGACCGCAGGAAAGCCCACAATGTCCAAAGCAGTCCGTATCCACGCCCATGGCGGTCCGGAAGTCCTGACCTATGAAGACGCCGATCCGGGACAACCCGGCGCCGGGCAGATCCTGGTCAGGCACACCGCGATCGGCCTCAATTTCATCGATGTCTATCACCGCATCGGCCTCTATCCGCCGCCCGGCGGCTTCCCGCTGATCCCCGGCGGCGAGGCGGCAGGTGTGGTTCTCGAGGTCGGTGCAGGCATCGACTGGCTGAAGCCGGGCGACCGCATCGCCTATGCCGTCAACGTCGGCGCCTATGCCGAACAGCGCGTCGTCGCCGCCGACCGCGTCGTCAAGGTGCCGGACCGCATCAGCGACGAACAGGCCGCCGGCATGATGCTTAAAGGCATGACGGCGGAGTATCTGTTGCGCCGGACCTTCAAGGTGAAGGCAGGCGACACCATCCTGTTCCATGCCGCCGCCGGCGGCGTCGGGCTGATCCTGGGACAATGGGCAAAACATCTCGGCGCCACCGTGATCGGCACGGCAAGCTCAACCGATAAGATCGAGCTCGCCAAGGCGCATGGCTTCGGCCATGTCATCAACTACAAGGAGCAGGATTTCGTCGCCGGCGTCGCCGCCATAACCGACGGCAAGAAATGTGACGTCGTCTACGATTCGGTCGGCAACGACACATTCCCGGCCTCGCTCGACTGTCTGAAGCCGCTCGGCATGTTCGTCTCTTTCGGTCAGTCCTCTGGACCGATCCCGCCATTTTCGATGTCGCTGCTGGCGCAGAAGGGCTCGCTGTTCGCTACCAGGCCGACTTTGTTCGTCTACAACGCCAAGCGTGAAGACCTCGAAGTCTCCGCCGCGGCATTGTTCGACGTGGTGTTGAGCGGTGCGGTCGAGATCAAGATCAACCAGCGTTATGCTCTGAAGGACGCCGGCAAGGCGCAAGCCGATCTCGAAGGGCGCAAGACCACGGGCACGACCATACTGATCCCCTGATCTGCCTTGCTTTCAGCGTTTTGCCGCGACGCCAGGCACTGTTTGCACGAAAAACCGGGCGATCGGTCTGTTGTACGAAGCAGGTCAGTCTTTACCCCTTGAGTTTCCGCTGAAATTCTTGAAGCTCTTTCAAGGTGGGTGCTGCTTTCGCACGAGAGCGGCCAGCGCATACCATGCTGGCGGGAACACAGAACATGTCCGGGAACCGGATGGGAGGCACTGTGAGTGCAGATCATGATGGAGCGAACCTGCTTGAGGTTCGTGGCCTGACCAAGATATTCGGCACGCTGACGGCGTGCGATCATATCGACCTCAACATCGCCAAGGGCGAGATCCACGCGCTGCTTGGCGAAAACGGCGCCGGCAAGTCGACGCTGGTCAAGATGCTGTTCGGCTCGCTGGAGCCCAATTCCGGCGAGATATTATGGAACGGCGAAGCGGTGCGGATCACCAGTCCGGGCATGGCGAAGAAGCTCGGCATCGGCATGGTGTTTCAGCACTTTTCGCTGTTCGAGGCGCTGACCGCGGCCGAGAATATCGCTCTGTCTCTGGATGACGGCTCACCGATCAGCTCGATCGCGGCCAAGGCGAGGGCGCTTTCCTTCAGCTATGGCCTGCCGCTCGATCCGGACTCGCTGGTCGGCGATCTCTCGGTCGGCGAACGCCAGCGCATCGAGATCATCCGCTGCCTGTTGCAGACGCCGCAGCTCATCATCCTCGACGAGCCGACCTCGGTGCTGACGCCGCAGGAAGCCGACAAGCTGTTCGAGACGCTGGAGCGCCTGCGCTCCGAGGGCAAATCCATCCTCTACATTTCGCACCGGCTGGAAGAGGTCAAACGCATTTGCGACCGCGCCACCGTGCTGCGTCACGGCAAGGTCGTCGGCCATTGCAATCCGCGCGAGGAAACGGCTTCGTCGCTGGCCCGCATGATGGTCGGTAACGAGGTGAAGGCCGTGGTGCGTGCGCCGGCCGAAGGCATCGAGACCGCGCAGCCGCTGCTCGAAATCCGCGCCCTCAGCCGCAAGCCGGCAACGCCGTTTTCGATTCCGCTGAAGAATATCAACCTCACTGTGCGCGCCGGCGAGGTGATCGGCATTGCCGGTGTCGCCGGCAACGGCCAGGGCGAGTTCTTCGAATCCGTCTCCGGCGAGGTGCTGCAGCAGGACGCCGCATCCGTGCGCATCCGCGGCAAGGATGCCGGCTCGCTCTCGATCACAGGCCGGCGGCTGATGGGCGCTGCCTTCGTGCCGGAAGAACGCCTCGGCCATGGCGCGGCGCCACGCATGAAGCTTTCGGAAAACCTGCTTCTGTCGCGGCACGCCACCGACGGCAAGGTTTTTGTCGGCGTCGGCGGCGCCGTCAAAAGCGGTGCGGTCTATGCCGCCGCCCAGCGCATCATCGTGGCGATGGATGTGCGCAAGAGCGCGCCCGATCCGGAAGCTGCGGCCCTTTCGGGCGGCAATCTGCAGAAATTCATCGTCGGTCGCGAACTCGACCGCAGCCCTGCCGTCATGGTCGTCAACCAACCCACCTGGGGCGTCGACGCCGGCGCCGCCGCTCATATCCGCCAGGCGCTGATCGAACTGGCGCGCAGTGGCTCGGCGGTTCTGGTCATCAGCCAGGACCTCGATGAGCTGTTCGAGATTTCGGACGCGATCGCGGTCATGCACAATGGCGAATTGTCGAAGCCGCTGCCGATCGCCGAGGCCACTTTCGAGAAGATCGGCCTGTTGATGGGCGGCGCCGAGCCCGGCCACGCCGAACATGGTCTGGAGACGGCATGATGCGCCTCGAACTCGTCAAACGCCCACAGCGCTCGATGCTGTTTTCGGCGCTGTCGCCTTTCATCGCCTTCGCTCTGACGATCATCGCCGGCGCGGTTCTGTTCGCGCTGCTCGGCGTCAACCCGCTGACTGCTTTCGGGATTTACTTCATCGAGCCGATCAGCCAGGTCTGGCAGCTGCATGAGCTGGCGATCAAGGCCGCGCCGTTGATCCTGATCGCGGTCGGCCTGTCCGTCTGCTACAAGGCCAACATCTGGAACATCGGCGCCGAGGGACAGTTCATCCTCGGCGGCATTTTCGGCTCGGCCATTCCGGTGCTGTTTCCCGGGTTCGAAGGCCCGCTGGTGCTGCCGCTGATGCTGTTGTTCGGCATGGTCGGCGGCGCCGCCTACGCTGCAATCCCGGCTCTCTTAAAGACGCGCTTCGGCACCAACGAAATCCTGACCAGCCTGATGCTGGTCTATGTCGCCCAGCTTTTCCTCGACTGGCTGGTGCGCGGTCCCTGGCGCGATCCGCAGGGCCACGGCTTCCCGCAGACGATCCAGTTCAACGACTCGGCGGTGCTGCCGGAACTGATGCCGGATGCCGGCCGCGCAAATTGGGGTTTTGTCTTCGCTCTCATCGCAGCCGTGCTGATCTGGGTGCTGATGAGCCGCCTGCTCAAGGGTTTTGAGGTCCGCGTGCTCGGCTCCAGCCCGAGGGCAGGGCGCTTCGCCGGTTTCGGCCTCAACCGCATGGTGTTCTTCGCCTTCCTGCTGTCAGGCGCGCTGGCTGGGCTTGCCGGCATTTCGGAAGTCTCCGGCGCCATCGGCCAGCTCCAGCCGGTGATCTCGCCCGGCTACGGCTTCACCGCCATTATTGTCGCGTTCCTCGGCCGGCTCAATCCGCTCGGCATTGTCGCCGCCGGCCTGGTGCTGGCGTTGACCTATCTCGGCGGCGAGGCGGTGCAGAGCGCGCTCGGCATTTCCGACAAAGTGGCACGCGTGTTCCAGGGCATGCTTTTGTTCTTCGTGCTCGGCTGCGACACGCTCATCCACTATCGCATCCGTCTGGTCGGCATGGCGCTGACGAAAAGCGCGGCGAAGCTTGAAGCCGCGCCGAAGTTGAAGGAAGCCCGCTGATGGACATCGCCGTCAACATCCTTTTGACCATCGCCACGGCGGCGACGCCGCTTTTAATAGCGGCCATCGGCGAACTGGTGGTCGAGCGCTCCGGCGTGCTCAACCTCGGCGTCGAAGGCATGATGATCATGGGCGCCGTCGGCGGCTTCGGAGCCGGCTATCTCACGGGATCGCCCTGGATGGGCCTGTTGGCGGCAATTGCCATGGGCGCGGTGTTCTCGCTGCTGTTTGCGGTGATGACGCTGTCGCTCGCCACCAATCAGGTGGCGACCGGCCTGTCGTTGACGCTGCTCGGCCTCGGCCTTTCCGGCATGATGGGGACCAGCTTCGTCGGCCAGCCCGGCGAGCGGCTGCCAAACCTCTACGTTCCGGTGCTCACCGACATTCCCGTGGTCGGCAGGCTGTTGTTCGGCCAGGACCCGATCTTCTACATCTCGATCGCGCTGACGGCGGCCGTCATGTGGTTCCTGTTCAAGACCCGCACCGGCCTCACTCTGCGCTCGATCGGCGACAGCCACACATCGGCGCATGCGCTCGGCATCAAGGTCATCCGCTACCGCTATCTCGCGGTCATCTTCGGCGGCGCCTGCGCCGGCCTTGCCGGCGGCCATCTGTCGCTGGTCTACACGCCGCAATGGGTGGAGAACATGAGCGCGGGCCGCGGCTGGATCGCGCTGGCGCTGGTCGTCTTCGCCTCCTGGCGGCCGTGGCGCGTGCTCGCCGGCGCCTACATCTTCGGCGCGGTGTGGATCGGCCAGCTTCATGCACAGGCATTTGGCATTCCGGTGCCTTCGCAGCTGCTTTCTTCTCTGCCCTATCTGGCAACCGTCGTGGTTCTCGTTCTAATCTCGCGCAACAAGCGTCTGACGATGATGAACACGCCGGCTTCCTTGGGGCAGCCATTCGTTCCGGATCGTTGACAACAAAAACAAACGGGAAGCTCCAAGGCTAAACTCAGAGAGGTAACACAATGAAAAAACTGCTTATTGCGTTGATGACCACGACCGCCGCCATGTCACTGGCGGCGTCCGCGCAGGCCGCCGACAAGTTGAAGGCATGCTGGGTCTACACCGGCCCGATCGGCGACTTCGGCTATTCCTACCAGCACGACCAGGGCCGCCTCGAGGTGGAAAAGGCGCTCGGCGACAAGGTCGAAACCGCCTATCTCGAGAACGTCTCGGAAGGTCCCGATGCCGACCGCGCTTTCGAGCGTCTGGCGCGCGAAGGCTGCAAGATCATCTTCGGCACCTCTTTCGGCTTCATGGACCCGGAAGTGAAGGTCGCCAAGAAGTTCCCCAAAGTGATGTTCGAGCACGCCACCGGCTACAAGACCGCTGACAATCTCGGCATCTACAATGCGCGCTTCTATGAAGGCCGCTATGTGCTCGGCCAGATCGCCGCCAAGGAATCGAAGGCAGGGGTCGCCGGCTATATCGTTTCCTTCCCGATCCCCGAAGTGGTGATGGGTATCAACTCCTTCATGCTCGGCGCGCAGTCGGTCAACCCGAACTTCAAGGCCAAGATCGTCTGGGTGAACTCCTGGTTCGATCCGGGCAAGGAAGCTGACGCGGCCAAGGCACTGTTCGATCAGGGCGCCGACATCATCGTTCAGCACACCGATTCCACCGCTGCCTTGCAGGTGGCGGAAGAGCGCAAGCTGCACGGCTTCGGCCAGTCCTCCGACATGATCAAGTTCGCGCCGAACGCGCAGCTGACCTCGCTGACGGACGAATGGGGGCCGTACTACATCAGCCGCGTTCAGGCAGCGCTCGACGGCACCTGGAAGCCGGACAATGTCTGGCTCGGCATCAAGGACGGCGCCGTCAAGCTGGCGCCCTTCACCAACATGCCGGACGATGTGAAGGCGATGGCCGAGGCAACCGCCAAGAAAATCGCAGATGGCTGGAACCCCTTCACCGGACCGGTCGCCAAGCAGGACGGCACGCCGTGGCTCAAGGACGGCGAAGTCGCCGACGACGGCACGCTGCTCGGCATGAACTTCTATGTGAAGGGCGTCGACGACAAGTTGCCGCAGTAAATATCGGAAACGCAAAGGAGAAGGGGCGCCGCGCGGCGCCCTTTTTCATTTCGCGGGCTGCACGCTTCGACTGCGAAACCGCGCCGAGGGCTGTGCCAAAAATCCGAGGGCGCCGGGAGGCGCCCTTTTTGGTAATTTTCTAAACCGCCGAGCCGTAAAGGTCGTAGGCGTCGGCGCGGTCGATCTTGACCGTGACGATGTCGCCTTGGCGCAGCGGGCGGCGCGACTGGATATGCACCGAACCGTCGATCTCGGGCGCGTCGTATTTTGTCCGGCCCTTGGCAGACGTGCCATGCGCCTCGTCGATCAGCACCGGCAGGCGCTTGCCGACCTTCTTGGCCAGCTGCGTCGCCGAGATCTTCTGCTGGCGCTGCATGAAGCGATGCCAGCGCGCTTCCTTGATCTCCTGCGGCACCTGTTCGAGGCCGAGATCGTTGGAGCGGGCGCCGCGGACCGGCTCGTATTTAAAGCAGCCGGCGCGATCGATCCTGGCCTCGTCCAGCCAGTCGAGCAGCATCTCGAAATCCTCGTCGGTCTCGCCGGGGAAACCGACGATGAAGGTCGAGCGTATCGCCAGATCCGGGCACACCTCGCGCCAGCCGCGAATGCGCTCCAGCGTCTTTTCGCCATGGGCTGGACGGCGCATGTTCTTCAGCACCTGCGGCGAGGCGTGCTGGAAGGGGATGTCCAGATAGGGAAGGATTTTTCCATCCGCCATTAGCGGGATGACATCGGCGACATGCGGGTAGGGGTAGACATAGTGCATGCGTACCCAGATGCCGAGCTTGCCCAGCTCCTCCGAAAGGTCGAGGAATTTCGCCCGCACTTCGCGGTCGCCGAACATCGACGTCTGGTACTTGATGTCGATGCCGTAGGCGCTGGTGTCCTGCGAGATGACCAGCAGTTCCTTGACGCCGGCCTTGGCCAGCTTCTCGGCCTCGCGCAGCACATCGGCCGCCGGGCGCGAGACGAGGTCGCCGCGCAGTGCCGGAATGATGCAGAAGGTGCAGCGGTTGTTGCAGCCTTCGGAAATCTTGAGATAGGCGTAGTGGCGCGGCGTCAGCTTGACGCCTTGCGGCGGCAGAAGGTCGATATAGGGATCGTGGCTGGGCGGCGCCGCCTCATGCACCGCGGCCATCACGCTCTCATAGGCCTGCGGGCCGGTGATGGCGAGGACGTTGGGGTGTTTCTCTCGTATGACGTCCGGCTCGGCGCCGAGGCAGCCGGTGACGATCACCCGGCCGTTTTCCGAAAGCGCCGAACCAATGGCGTTGAGCGATTCGTCGCGGGCCGAATCGAGAAAGCCGCAGGTGTTGACGACGACAAGGTCGGCGCCGTCATGCTTGCGCGCGATCTCATAGCCTTCGGCGCGCAGGCGCGTGATGATGCGCTCGGAATCCACAAGCGCCTTCGGGCATCCAAGGCTGACGAAACTGACGCGAGGCGCAGACATGAGAAACATTCCGGGTTTTTCGGGATCGGCGGCCAGTACCACACTTATTGCGGCATTGGTATGGGCAGCGGCTGCGGCGAACGCGACCACTGCCTCCGGCAGATACCCGTAATATACAGAAGCTGTAGGACCGGCAGAGTCAGCTCACCACAGGACTGACATGCGGCCAGACCTCGACAACGCCGCGATAGACCATATCGATCGCGACGTAGAGAATGATCAGCAGGCCGACATAAGCGATCCAGCGGTGGCGGTGCAGCAGCTTGGCAATGAAGCTCGCGGCCAAGCCCATCAAGGCGATCGACAGCACCAGGCCTATGACAAGCACCGGAAAATGATCGCGCGCCGCACCGGCGACCGCCAGCACATTGTCCAGCGACATCGAAACATCGGCGACGACGATCTGCAGGGCCGCCTGGCCGAGCGTCTTGCGCGGCGCCTTGCCACCTACCGTTCTGTCGCTGTTGAGGTCGGAATCGGAGAGCGCCTCGGTCGCCTCGAACTCGTCGGCATGCGACGTCCGCAGCTCGCGCCACATCTTCCAGCACACCCACAACAAAAGGATGCCGCCGGCCAGCAGCAGGCCGACAATGGCAAGAAGCTTGACGGTGACGGCGGCAAACAGGATGCGCAGCACAGTCGCCGCCAACACGCCGATCAGGATGGCTTTCTTGCGCTGCTCGACCGGCAGGCCGGCGGCGGCAAGGCCGATGACGATGGCATTGTCGCCGGCAAGCACCAGATCGATGGCGATGACCTGGAGGAGGGCCGTCATGCTTGCAGCGCTGAAAATGTCCATCGACCGGAGCCCCTTGCTGTATCGGCGTGTTCGTCGTCGGATATGCCGACGCCCTAACGTGTATGGTTCCCGCGCGTCAAGAGACTGCCGGCGCAATTCCAGGAAAAGTGCGTAGCGGTTTTCCGTCCGGAATCATGCAAAAACAAAGAGTTAGAGTGGGTCAGCGCTCTATAAAAAGCTGAACCGCTCCAACGGCCGACGCTGAAAGCCACGGGAATAGGGAAGGTCGTTCTGCCAGAGAGAATTCTGGTCGCAGCGAATTCAGTCGTAGAGATTGTACTTCGCCCAGTCGGCTTCCGGAATCTCGTCGCCGATGCGGTAACGGAACTGCAGGACCTCCATATGGTCAGGCGCCGTCTCGCATTTGAACTTCAGCCGGTACCACTGCCCCTTGCTGCGGAAGGCAGCGCCCGGGCTGCGGATGGCATCGGCCTTCATTTCCGGCGTCGCGAAGGCGTAGGCGACGACGCGGTCTGCCTTGTACTTGTGGTCGTCATGGCTGATGCGGTCGAGCACTTCGGCGTCGCATCTCTGCTCCAGCCGGGTCTCCGGGTCGAGTTTCAGCAGGCCGGCGCGCAGGGCGGCGTCCATCGCGTGGGCGGGCCAGGCCAGCGTCACCGAGGCCAGCGCCGCAAGGAATAGTTTTTTCATGGGCGGGAGAACGACCATAACTCGCGTGAAAAATCAACCGGAGTGCCATTTTGGGGCAGCCGGATATGCGCGGAAATCGTCGTTGGCCGGGCAGGGTGTCTTGACGCAGCCGCTTTGACACGTCGCCGGCGCCATTCTTAATTGTCCGGGCTGCCATGCACCGATTGCCTGTTTCGCCGTCTTTCCGCTTCTCGCGATCGCGGCAGCCACCGCCACGGCCGCAAGGCGATATAGGCAGCGAGGAAGGTTCTCTGTGCAAGGCCGGCCTCGCTGTGCCAGACCTCCCTTATCCCCGCCGCCCTCAATGCCCTTCGTTGGGTGCTGTTGCGTTCCCAGCGCCGGCTGATGCTGCCCGCCCGATAGTATTTGTGGCAGAGCACTTGCGGCACGCGGACAAAGCCGCCGAGCAGCGACAGATGCAGAAGCCAGGTCCAGTCGGCGCTGAATTCGCCTTGGCTGTTGGGCTTGATCCCGCCGCTGCGGTGGAACGCCCAGGCCCTGAATACCCCACGGTTGGGGACCCACCATCCATGCGGCTGGCGCGCCATCACTCGGCCACGCGCAAAACCGTCCTGCAAGCCCTCCAGCAGGTCGAACTTCCACGTGGCACTTTCGCCTCTGACTTCGATCACTTCGACATCGCTGAACGACAGTACGGCCTCGGGATTGGCATCGAGCGCCCGCACCAGCGCCTCGATATAGTTTGGATCGATGACGTCGTCATGGAAGGCAAAGAACATCAATTCGCCGCTGGCATTGGCCATCAGATCGTTGGAATTCTTCAGCCATCCCAGGTTTTTGTCCCGACGCAGGATGCGGACATCGTCGCGGCCGCCGGCGAAGGCCGAAACGATCTCGAATGTCGCGTCGGTCGAATTGTCCTCGCCGACCAGGATCTCGATATTGTCCCAGGTCTGCGCGGCGAGGCTGTCCAGCGTACGCGAAATGAATGCCGCCGAATTGTAGCATGGCACCAGCGCCGTGACCTTCGGCCGCCAGCCGGATCGAAGCTCGACTTGTTTCTGCGCTACCTGCTTCGCGCCGCCCTGTTCTGTCTCACACATTCAGTCGATCCCGCAGATTTGCCGCGCCAGCCTGTCGGCAAGCCACGGCGCCGTCGAATATTTACCTGTGTCGACCGAGATGTAGTTGCCGAAGCGGTTGATCCCGAATTGGTCGCGGCAATGGATCGTGGCTTTCGGGTCGCTGAGCGAACCACGCCCTTGCGCAAACACGAAGCCGCCGCGCGCCTCAAGCTCCTCGGCATCGTCGAACATGCTGGAAACACTGGGCACCAACCGGGTGAGCGTGGCGCGAACGTCGCCGATGAACCGCTGTCGTGCGTCGGCATCGAGCGCTTGTGGCGTTTCAATCGACAATACGCCACTCTCCGCAAGCAACCCGCTCGGATACCAGGAGAGATAGAAGTTACGCCCGTCATAGTTTTTTATGTCGCCGAATGGGCCAAGGGCGACGACCGCGCACGGCACATCGACAGGCTGGCTGGTGCGGCCGAACAGGCAAAGCCGGTAGCGGTGCGACCATCCGGGAACCGGCTCGATGCCGGCCGTGCGGTCGACAGCCAGCCGCCCCTCCCATAGGCAATTGACGACAATGTCGAACGCCTCGCTTTTCTCGCCTGCGACCGCCACGCGCCATTTCCCGTCAATTCCGTCCACCGGCTTTGCCGACAGGACTTTGGCCGCCATTCGCAAGCTGATGTTGGGTTCACCCCGAAGCACGGCGCAAAGCCGGTCGGCAACCCATCGCGTGTTGATGGATCGCTCCGGCACCTGGAAGCCGCCGACGATCTGGTCCGAGTTGGTGACATCGGCCAATTCAGTTCTGGAAAGCCGTTTCGACCGCGCCGCCGATACGTCGGCAAGGTAGCTGGTGGCGTCAGCGTGGCTGCGCACCAATACATCCACACGTTCAAAGATCGCCCCCAGCGCCTCGGCAGCGACGATCGAGTTGCGATGGACCAGATAAAGGTCTTCCGAAAAGGTCGTGTGCGCTTCCAGATTGCTTCCGATCAGCTCGGAAACAAGCCTGCCGAAACACAGTCCTCCCGAAAGCAGATGCCGGGCGGTCAGCAGCGAGGGATCGTTCCCGTAGAGATAGCCGAGATGAATCTTGCCCTCGTTCCAACGGCTGGCGCAGGCCATCGGCTCGCTCTCCTTGTCGAAGAGGGACACCGCGTAGCCTCTGCGGGCCATCATGAGAGCGAGGCTGGCGCCCATGATGCCGGCGCCGAGAATAGCCATTCTGCCGCGAGGCGCTGTCATGTCCTGGCGCGCATCGCGGCCTCTCCTTTCCCGATGAGTGTCATCAGGGGTTCGATACGTAGTTTTCAGGGTCGTATTCGGTATCGCAGAAAACCAGCAAAGACGGGTTCTCGCCTTCATAGGTCTGCAGCGCCCACACCGGGGCATCGACCAGCACCGCGCGGTTCGATGCGGTGAGCGTCAGCCGTTCGATCTGTTCCTGATAGCGAAATTCGATGCCGATCTCGCCCGACAGCTGCATCATCAATTGCCGGCCCGAGCCGTGTGCATGTCCGCCCCGCGACGTGCCGCGCGGCGCGGTGACGACGAACGCCCGCACGGCTTGGAAATTGTAACCGCTGAACTCGATAGCGGTCAGCATTCCCCTGGGATCGCAATGTAACGAAGTGGGGATCTCGGTGACCTTGCCGCCAAAGAACGTTCGATGCTGCATAACGTAAGCCCGCCAGATGCCGGTCGAAATTTACCTCAGACTAGCGCTTACATCAAAAGACAGTTAATACAACCACTTAGGCGGTGTTTTGGGACACAGCAGCGGATCGATGTCGAGCTCGGCCTCAGGCCGATACGGTGCCGACTACCGAAGGTCGCCGCGCCGTCACGACTTCTGAGTCGCGGCCGAAACCACGGCTTAAGACCTTGGTCCGATCGGTCTAGGACCTTTGAGTTCGGAAGGCCGGCCGGTCCCAACGAGGGTGATCTACTTCAGCAATTTCAAAGAGTTATGCTGGTTGGCGTTTCGCCGGCCGGCCGCTTCGTTGTCGCAATGAAAGCACAGCTATATCCAAGTTTACCCTTTGTGTTAGCGATTCCTCATGTTGCCCGCTATAGCGGTTAGTGGCGGTGGCAATCTCGGAGGTAGTTATGACATCCCGAAAGACCCTTTTTGCTGCATTTGCGGTGTTCTCGCTTCTGGTGTCGCCGGCCCTGGCTGCTGCTGGTGGCAACGGCCATGGTAACGGCCATGGCAATGGTAACGGTAACGGCAATGGCAATGGCAATAGCGGAGGAAACGGTAATGCTGGCGGCAATGGCGGAGGCGGCGGTTCGCTCGGCAAGTCGGCATCCGCCAAGGGCCAGGTCGCCAAGGCCGCTACCGGTTCAGTGTCCAAGGAAAAGAATATCCATGCCAAGCTGGGCCGATTGAACTCACTGCAGCGCAACGCCAACGCCTTTATGCACTCCAAGAGCAAGAACTTCGCTGGCGTGCAGGCTTTTGTGACACAGTCGGCAATAGCCAAGAACGCTCAATCGGCGCTCGATGCCGCTAATCAGGCGGTTGCCGACGCCAAAGCGGCGCTCGACGCGCTGAATGCGAAAGCGGCTGACCCGAATACCCCGCCCGAAGATGTCCCGACGCAGGCCGACCTCGATGCAGCACAGGCAGCGCTCGATGACGCCACCCAGGATGCGGCCGCTGCTCAGACCGCCGCCACAGCTGCCGCTGCCAACGTCCCATCGATCGATGCAGCCCTTGCCCAAATGGCCAACAAGCCCGTTGACCCTGAGGTGACAGATTGGGCCAATAGCGTACTTGCCGACAAGATCGACCAAGTAGCCGCCAAGCTGGCGCCGGCCGCGCCTTAAGGCCCCATGCGGCGGCAGCGATCCAATCGACGATAAGCCGTCGGGTCCGCCCGGCGGCTGCACCTTTCTCGTCTATCTGCAGCGTTGGTCCCAATGCAGGTCCGAGATTCTGGTCATGGCTATTTTGCGAAATCTCCAGCCGAGCCGCCGTCCTCAAGGCTGAATTCATGCGTGCTTCGCGCATCTTCATCGACCACACGAAACCAATGCTCCTGAAGCGCTCTAGGCGACACCCTTTGGCCCGTGACCTTCTCTACCGCAGATAACGGATCATCGGCGCTCGTGGCCTGAGTTGAGACACACTCCTCTCCATGCCACTCTTCCACCTGGTACTCTGGCATGCCGGCCTACCTACCGCTCCCCAGAGCCTTCGCTTCCCGCTCCAGCGTCTCGCGTCGGTTGCCGTGCTTCGCGATCAATTCCTTGACCTGCTGCGGGGTGATGCCGGCCTTGGTGGCGAAATACTCGACTTCATAATCCTCATCGGCAGAGACGCGGTCCCGATCGCGGAAGTCCGTCTTCGTTTTGTCGTCGGCCATTTGCTTTGCTCCTGGTTGAATGATCAACCGCAACGTGCAGCCGCAGCCTTTTGTTGCAGCGGAGCCCGGATTTCCGAAACGGTCACATGGGAAAACGGCCCTCAGTCGCAGGAGGTGCTGGTGTTGCTGTAACTTTGAACGGAACGGTTCTTCTCCTTGACGGTTGTGACGTGAAGGAGATGCCTCATGTTTGAAAGTGTGATGTGGTTGATCGTCGTTGCTGGTGGGCCACTGTTGCTGGCCCTATTGATGGCATACGTTCTTATGACCCGACGCCACCGTGGTCCTGCAGAACGCATGGAAAGCGACCGCGCGACCAAACGGCTCTATCGCCAGGACGAACGTTGATCCTGAGGCTGGCGCAACGTTTGCGCTCACGCTGGCCCGCTGCCTCGCGGTGGCAGGCTTCTTCGTTTTAGGAAGTTAGGAATAACTTAGGAAAGATTTGGCCCTCTTTGAAAATACAGAGGCAATTCAGCACGGTAGCCAAATATCTGGCGGAGGGAGTGGGATTCGAACCCACGGTGGGCTTGCACCCACGCCGGTTTTCAAGACCGGTGCCTTAAACCGCTCGGCCATCCCTCCAACGTGACTTTTCAATCATCTAGGAACATCAACCGACCCAGTGAACGACAGTTGGTATCGAATGATACCTATCCTTCCGGACCAGCTTGCGGTTCATTTCTCTAGAGCGTTGCCCATCGCCAAGTCAACCATCGGCGCTGCCATGGATAATAGGGGGTGGCGTTCGTTACCCGAACGGAGCTGCGAACCCGTTTTCGAAGGAGCCGGGATCTAATTGCGATCCTTGCTGCCGACCTGCACAAGTTGCAGAAGACCCAGCACGACAAGTGCGAGCAAGGTAGCCAAAGCCGCGATCTGCCAGAACCCGAGCCCAACCGCCAGGCCTATGGCGCCTGCCAGCCACATGCCCGCCCCAGTGGTAAGCCCTTGAACCTCGCCCTTGGAGAAGAAGATCAAGCCCGCGGCCAGAAATGCCACGCCGGCAGTCGTGGCTTCGATCAAGCGGATAGGATCAATGGCGATTTCCTGACCATCGAAGACGTGAAGATGAGTAATCTCGATCGTGAGGATGGCAATTAGAGCCGTCGCAACACAGACTAGGATGTGTGTCCTCAATCCGGCCGGCCGGTTGCGCCATTCGCGTTCGATCCCAACGATGGAGCCAAGGACGGCCGCGAGCAAAAGCCTGGCTGAAATTACGGAAAAGGGCAGCCACGTCTGTTGCCCGAAACGTTCAATGAATTCATCCATGAGGCGCAGAACGTATCTCGGGTCGGTCGGTTCCAGGCAGCCGCGCTTCATGCCACAGGTTCACACCCAGACTCCAAAGGACAGAGGTCTCGGATGCCTCCTCACTGGCGCCCGGCCAGCCCGGGACCTGGCCGCCACATTCCTGCCCGGTTCCGGACACAATCGATTAATACGCTGATAAACAATTCCTGCGCACAAGGGATGGGGATTGGCGCGTCGCAGGCATTGCTCATCTGGCTCCGCCGAAATTCTAGAAGCGGCGCCTGTGTCGAGACGGTAGGGGACATCGGAAAACATGCAGACCACGACGCATCGGCGTCTTCGTCGCGCTCCTGCTTTGGTGTTGTGCGCTCTTTCGGCTGCGTTGCTGGCCGCGTGCGCGTCGCCGCAGTCCGAGCCGAAAGCCATGGTCTACAAGAAGCCTCGCTCGAAGGAATATTTTGCCGAGACCGAGTACGGCGTGAAGGCCAGCCCGCGCGTTCAGTACATGCGGCGCGGCGGCGGCCGCGACCAGTTGGGCAAGCCCTATCAGGTGCGCGGCAAGTGGTATTACCCTAAGGAAGACAAGCGCTACGCCAAGGTCGGTCTCGCCTCCTGGTATGGCGATGCCTTCCACGGTCGTCTCACAGCCAATGGCGAAGTCTACGACATGACCCATCTGACCGCGGCGCATCCGACCATGCCGCTGCCGAGCTATGCCCGTGTCACCAACACCGAGACCGGAAGCTCGGTCATCGTGCGCGTCAACGACCGCGGCCCCTATCATGAGGGACGCATCATCGATGTCTCGGAACGCGCCGCGCAAATGCTCGACTATGCCAAGGTCGGCACGGCCAGGGTCAAAGTGGAATATATCGGCCGCGCGCCGCTCGACGGCGACGACGACCAATATCTGGTCGCCTCCTATCGCCCGGGCAACAACCGCCCGGACCCGTCCGATGGCTTGCCGACCGGCGTCATGGTGGCGATGAACGGACCTTCGCCGAGCCTATCTGTTGGCGCACCCCCTGCCGTAGTGCCGTTTCCTGGTCAGTTGACGAATTCCGACACACAGCCAGTGATGTCGATGCAGGCACCGGCCTCAAGCGATGTGACGCTGCCTGAATTCGGGCCGATCGTGCCTCAGCGCCCGGAATCGTCCTTTGCCGTGGCTTCGCTCTCCTATGCGGATGAGCGCGTACAGCGCGCCGACGTCTTTGCAGCGCTTGACGACCAGGGCATGTCGCCAGCCGACATCCTGCAATCGTGGAAGAAATCCAACCCGCAGGCGGCGCCTGCCGTTTCCGACTATGTCGCCGCCGGCTCCTTCGACGATGCCGCCGAGGCAAAGCGGGTGGCTGCGGCCCTAAAACCCTTCGGCAGGACGGAAATCCAGAGCACCGAGCTCGACGGCAATGACTGGTACGCGGTCAATCTCTATCCGGATGGCCACGGCAATGTCGACGACCTCTTGCGCGCGGCATGGTCGCATGGCGCGCCGGACGCGCTGGCTGTGCGCAACTGACCAACAAAGGCACGCCGGTTTTGTGATTGCGCGGTTGATCCGCCGGGAAGAAGCCTGATAGCGTTGCGGCAAGTTTCTGCCGGCTAACAGGTCAAGCCTCTTCATGCGATTTCGCCTTTTCCACCCTTTTGCCGGGCTTTTTGGCCTTGGCTTCTTGCTTGCCGCGCTGGTTCCGGCCAACGCGCAGCTTTTCGAGACCAAGGCCACGCAGGCTTTCATGATCGATGCCGAAACCGGCACGGTGCTGTTTTCCAAGGATGCCGACCAACCGATCCCGCCGGCCTCGATGGCCAAGCTGATGACCATGGAGATGGTCTTCAACGCCATCAAGTCGAAGCGCATGAGCCTCGACGACACCTTCGTGGTTTCGGAAAATGCCTGGCGCAAGGGCGGTGCGCCTTCGGGAACGTCGACCATGTTCGCCAAGCTTAAATCGGCGGTCCGGGTCGAGGACCTGATCCAGGGGGTCACCATACAGGCCGCCAATGACGGCTGCATGGTGCTGGCCGAAGGCATGGCCGGTTCGGAAGAGAATTTCGCCGCTCAGATGAACGATCGCGCGCGCCAGATCGGGCTGCCGAAATCGACATTTGTCAATTCCACCGGCCTGCCAGCCGACGGCCAGCAGACGACAGTGCGCGAACTGGCGCAGCTTGGTCTGCATATATGGCGCGAATATCCGGATCTCTATCTCTATTACGGCCGGGCCGATTTCACCTGGAACAAGATCTCGCAAAAGAACCGCAACCCGTTGCTGGCCATGGGCATCGGTGCCGATGGGCTGGCGGTCGGGTCGAGTGAGGCGGGCGGTTTCGGCATCGTCGGCTCGGTCAGCCATGACGGGACGCGGGTGATCGCGGCGATGAGCGGATTGGCCAACGACCGCGAGCGCGCCGAGGAAGCGCGCAAGCTGCTTGAATGGGGCGTCCGCTCCTTCGAGAAGACCGAGATTTTCGCCAGCAACGAAGTGGTCGGCGAGGCCCAGGTGTTCGGCGGCGCCAAATCCAGCGTAGCGCTGAAGGCAAAGGCGCCCATCGACGTCCTGCTGCCGATCGCCAACCGCGACAAGCTGACCGCCAGGATCGTCTATCAGGGGCCGGTATCGGCGCCGGTGGAGGAGGGACAGCCCGTCGGCGCGCTGCGCGTCTGGATCGGCGACACGCTGAGCCAGGAAACCCCGCTTTTCGCCGCCGAATCGGTTGGCGTCGGCACACTGCCGCAACGAGCGTTTGATGCCGCCAGGGAACTGGCCGTAGGCTGGCTGCGTTGAGTTCCTGCGGCGTGGACCTTTTCTCGGGCGCGGACTAAGACACCAGCGCAAAGCAGGACAAAGGCCTTTCGATTGGCAAGCGGATTTTTCATCACCTTCGAAGGCGGCGAGGGCGCCGGCAAGTCGACGCAGATCGAGCGGCTGGCCCAGAAGATGCGCGCCAAGAAATACGATGTCCTCCTCACCCGCGAACCCGGGGGGTCACCCGGCGCCGAGGCGGTCAGGCACGTGCTCCTGTCCGGCGCCGCCGAGCCTTTCGGGCCGAAGATGGAGGCGCTGCTGTTTGCCGCCGCACGCTCCGACCATGTCGAGCAGGTCATCCGGCCGGCGGTGGAGCGCGGCTCCATCGTGCTTTGCGACCGTTTCCTGGATTCGTCGCGCGTCTATCAGGGCGTCACCGGCGGCCTCGATCCGGCTTTCATGGAAGCTCTGGAGGAGGTCGCCATCAACGGCATGATGCCGGACATGACGCTGATCCTTGACATTGACCCCGCCGAGGGCTTGCGGCGCGCCGCCGCGCGGCGTGGCGCCGAGGACGGTCCGGACCGCTTCGAAAAGGAGACGCTGGACATCCACCAGCGCCGCCGTGACGCCTTCCTGGCGATCGCAGCCGCCGAGCCGGACCGCTGCATCGTGATCGACGCGTCGGCGCCTCCCGCTGCGGTGGAGGATGTCATCACCGCGGTGGTGTTCGCCGCACTTGAGGCGAGGGCGCCCGCGCGCAACCGACAGGCGGCGCCCGCATGATCTTCGAACGCATCGCTCCCGAGCAGCACGACACGCTGGACGGTGTACCGGAGCCGTCCGAGACGCTGCGCCTGGTCGGCCATGAGCAGGCGGCCGCGATGCTCGCTGCCGCCTATCGCTCGGGAAAACTGCCGCATGCGTTGATCTTTGCCGGGCCGGTCGGCATCGGCAAGGCGACGCTTGCCTTTCACCTGGCGCACCATCTGTTGAAGCATCCGGCCTTCGACCAGGCGCCGGACACGTTTGCCGTTCCCGATCCGGCCTCACCGCTGTTTCGCCAGATCGCCACCGGGGCGCATCCCGGCGTGCTGCACCTGACCCGGCCGCTGAACGACAAGACCAAGAGTTTCAAGACCGTCGTCACCGTCGACGAGATCCGCAAGGTCAACCGCTTCCTGTCGCTGACCTCGCATGACGGCAGCTACCGGGTGGTGATCGTCGATCCGGCCGACGACATGAACACCAACGCCGCCAATGCCTTGCTGAAGAACCTCGAGGAGCCGCCGAGCCGCACGCTGTTCATCCTCATCGTGCATGCGCCGGGCAGCCTTTTGCCGACGATCCGTTCGCGCTGCCAGATGGTGCGGCTGACGCCGCTCGATGCCGGCAGCCTGATGAGTGTTCTGGAGACCGTCGAGCCGCCGCCACCTTCCGATCCTGCTGCGCGCGCGGCACTAGCGGAACGGGCAGGGGGCAGCGCCCGCAATGCGATCCTTCTGACCCAATATGGCGGGCTGGAGATTGCCGGCACCCTCGACGCCCTGGTCACGTCGGGCAGGAGCGACATCGCCGGCGCCTATCGCCTTGCCGAGGCCGTCGCCGGCCGCGACCAGGCGATCCAGTTCGACATCTTCAACCGCCGCGCGCTCGATCTGCTCTCCACCGGCGCCAGTGAAGCCGCGCTGGCTGGGGATCTCGCGCGGGCGAAAACGCTGTCCGACACTTGGCACGAGGCGCTGAACGCCATATCTGAGACCGATACCTACAATCTTGACAAGAAGCAGCACGCCTTGACCATGATCGACCGCCTGAATTCCGCAATGCGAATGTGACCGGTTTCGGCATTGGGGCGGGATGGCAATCGCCGTCTCGATGCGATATCCACCGCTCACATTCATTCGGCCATTCATGACGGTTCATTCATGTCACGCGACACATTCTACATCACGACACCAATTTTCTATCCGAACGGCAAGCCGCATATCGGCCACGCCTATACGGTCATTGCGACCGACGCGCTGGCCCGCTTCCAGCGCCTGGACGGCAAGGACGTGCTCTTCCTCACCGGCACTGACGAACACGGCCTCAAGATGCAGCAGACGGCCGAGAAGGAAGGCATAACGCCACTCGCGCTTGCCGACCGCAACTCGGCGATCTTCCGTTCGATGACAGAGGTCCTGGGCGGCTCGAATGATGATTACATCCGCACGACGGAACCACGCCACTACGAGTCGTGTCAGGCGATCTGGAAGGCTATGGCGGCCAATGGCGACATCTATCTCGACCGCTATAGCGGCTGGTATTCGGTCCGCCAGGAAGCCTATTTCGAAGAGAGCGAAACCACGCTCGGCGACGACGGCGTGCGGCGCGAGCCGCTTGGCTCGCCGGTCGAGTGGAACGAGGAGGAAAGCTACTTCTTCAGGCTTTCCGCCTATCAGGACAAATTGCTTGCGCTGTACGAAAGCCAGCCCGATTTCGTCGGTCCGGCCGAGCGCCGAAATGAGGTGATGAGCTTCGTCAGATCCGGCCTCAAGGATATCTCGGTCTCGCGCACGACCTTCAATTGGGGCGTGCCGGTGCCCGGCGACGACAAGCATGTGATGTATGTCTGGGTCGATGCCTTGACCAACTACATCACCGCTGCCGGCTATCCCGACACCAAGGCCGAGCAATGGCGCTACTGGCCGGCCACGCACATTATCGGCAAGGACATCGTCCGCTTCCATGCTGTCTACTGGCCGGCTTTCCTGATGTCGGCCGGCATCGAACTGCCGAAGCGCGTCTTCGCGCATGGCTTCCTGTTCAACCGCGGCGAGAAAATGTCGAAGTCGGTCGGCAATGTCGTAGACCCCTTCACCATGGTCGAGCATTACGGCCTCGACCAGGTGCGCTATTTCTTCTTGCGTGAGGTGCCATTCGGCCAGGACGGCAGCTACAGCCATGACGCGATCGTCAACCGCACAAATGCCGATCTCGCCAACGGTCTCGGCAATCTGGCGCAGCGCTCGCTGTCGATGATCGCCAAGAACTGCGGCGGCGTGGTGCCGCATCGCGGCGAGCTGACCGAAGCCGACAGCGCGATCCTCGACCAGGCGGTGGAAGCGCTGGGTACCGCGCGCCACGCGATGGCGGAACAGGGCATCCATCTCGCGTTGGCGGCGATCTTCGGCGTTGTGGCGGAAGCGGATCGCTACTTCGCCTCGCAGGCGCCCTGGGCGCTGAAGAAGACCGATCCGGCGCGCATGGAAACAGTGCTGTGGACGACCGCCGAACTGGTGCGGCGCGTGGCATTGCTGTGCCAGCCCTACATTCCGGGGTCGGCCGGCAAGCTGCTGGACCTGCTGGCGGTGCCGGCGGACAAGCGTGACTTCGCGCATGTCCATGCCGACTATGCGCTGGTGCCCGGCACGGCGCTGCCCGCGCCGGAGGGTGTGTTTCCGCGTTATGTCGAAAACCCTGAGGCGAGCGCCTGATGCTCGTCGACAGCCATTGCCATCTCGACTTTCCGGATTTCACCGAGGAGCGGGCGGCCATCGTCGCCCGCGCCAAGGCTGCCGGTATAGGTCACATGGTGACCATCTCGACACGCGTGAAGCGGTTTGCGCAAGTGCTTGAGATTGCCGAGAGTTTCGACGAAATCTATTGCTCGGTCGGCACTCATCCTCACAATGCCGGCGAAGAGCTGGATGTGACGGCTGAGGACCTTGTGCGCCTGTCCGCGCACCCGAAGGTGGTGGCGATCGGCGAGGCCGGGCTCGACTATTTTTACGACAAGGCGCCACGCGATGCGCAGGCGCAGGGCTTTCGCACTCACATAGCGGCCGCGCGCGAGACCGGCTTGCCGCTGGTGATCCATTCGCGCGATGCCGATGACGACATGGCTGCCATCCTCGAAGACGAAACAGGGAAGGGCGCCTTCCCCTTCATCCTGCATTGTTTTTCGTCGGGGCGACGGCTGGCAGAGGTCGGCGTGGCGCTTGGTGGCTATGTGTCCTTCTCGGGCATACTGACCTTCAAGAACTCCGCCGATTTACGCGCCATCGCAGCCGATGTGCCGCATGACCGGCTGCTGGTCGAGACCGACGCACCGTATCTGGCGCCGGTGCCGTTCCGCGGCAAACGCAACGAGCCGGCCTATATCGCGCATACAGCCAAGGTGCTGGCGGAGACGGTCGGCGTTGGCGAAGCCGAGATCGCGACGCTGACGACGGCAAACTTCTTCCGGCTGTTCGGCAAGATGCCGCGGCCCGCCGGGCTCTGACGCATGAGCGACCGGCTGCGCCTCACCATCCTCGGCTGCGGCTCGTCACCTGGCACGCCGCGCATCACCGGCGATTGGGGCAATTGCGACCCGGCCAATCCGAAAAACCGGCGTACACGCTCAGCCGCGCTCGTCGAGCGGATAGCAGCCAACGGCGCCAGAACCACGGTCGTCATCGACACCGGGCCTGATTTCCGTGAGCAGATGCTGATGGCGGCGGTCCGGCGCATCGACGCCGTCGTCTATACGCATCCGCACGCCGACCACATCCACGGCATCGACGATCTGCGCGGCTACGTGCTGGAGCAGCGCCATTTGATCGATGTCCACGCCGACCAGCCGACCATGCTCAGGCTGCGCGAAGCGTTCGGCTATTGCTTCGAGACGCCGCTTGGCAGTTCCTATCCGCCGATCGTCAGGCCGCACATCATCGATCACGCAAGGGCGGTGACGATCGAAGGCGAGGGCGGTGCCCTCACCCTCGAGCCGCTGCCGCAGATCCATGGCGACATCATTTCGCTCGGCTTCCGCATCGGCGGGCTGGCCTACTGCCCCGATATAAGCGACTTCCCGGATACCACCGCCGAGCGGCTGCTCGGCCTGGAAATGCTGGTCATCGATGCCTTGCAGTACCATACCCATCCCAGTCATCTGTCGCTCGGTCAGGCGCTTGGCTGGATTGAAAAACTGGCGCCGAAACAGGCCGTGCTGACGCATATGCATGTGCCGCTCGACTATGCCACGGTGAAGGCCGAGGTGCCGGCCAACGTCACTCCGGCCTATGACGGCATGGTGATCGAAATTCCTTTATGAGACAGCATGATACGAGCAGATCTTATAAGGACGTTCGGTTCTTCGGCGCGAAGATCAGCAGCGTTCCAATCCGCTCATAGCCCATGCGGGGATAAAGCAGCGCTCCGGCACGCGTCGCCAACAGCATCGAGCACCGCGACCCATGCGCTTTGTCGTCATGCAGCATTTTGGCCATCAGCGCCTGGCCGATGCCTCGACGCCGGTGCGAAGGCTCGACAAACATTGCCGAGCACCATGTGGCGCCGATGGCGTCTATGCTGCGCACACGCCCGACGATGGCGTCGCCATCGAGCGCCACATACTGGCGAAACGGCGCATCGTCGCCGAGTTGATCGTCTGGAAGTGGCCGCCTGCGTATGACCTTTCCCAGTTGTGCAGCGCGTTCAGCCGTCCTCACGCGTTCGATAGAGACGATTGCTGGCGGGTCTGGAATTTGGCGCAGCGACTGGACGAAAAAGCCTTCCGTCCGCAGCAGCCGGTAGCCGAGCGCCTTGTAGGCAGTTCGCGTCGGTTCGTCCGGGCCGTCATTCGCGATCACGACCGAAACGGCAAAGCTTGGCCGCGCATGCTGCCGCACGATGGCATCGGCTTCCTCGGCGGCGACGTCATGGACGATCCATTCTTCGCCACGGTAGTCGCGTGCATTCTTGCGCTCGGCATCGCGCATCAGCCACAAGGGTCCGACGCGGCTGGCCTCGTAGGGAAAGGAACGGCTCTTGTCGGTGCTGAAGCCGTGCACGAACACTTCGATCGCCGCTTCGATGTCACGCTTTCCTGTCGTCATCGACACAGCGTAGCGTTGGCCATCGGCTCAAGGCAACACGCGTCGATCATGCCAAGCCCGTGAAAATCGCAGCAATTTCCAGCTTCAGTCTAATGCACAAGTTCCATAATCTATCTTATGCGACTTTCATATGTGGCTGCTGCTTCCATTACGGACGTGCCAATATACGCCCTGCTGACTGAGATGCGGGCCGGCGGCTCTGATTGCTTGGCGGGAGGAACGTTGACGAAGCAGTGGCGAAATGAGTTGGCGTGGTCTTCATTTCTCAAGGGATGGCGCCTTTCGCAAAGGCCTCGACTTCCTGCTCGACCGGCCCGCGCCGGGATAACGAACAGGAGCGTCATCCCGAAAAGCTTTCCAGGAGGCCGCTGAAGGCTGCTGCGATTGCAACAAGATGGAAGACGCCAAGGGCCAGCCATCTGGAGCCGCCGGCGCCCGCAACAAATGCCCCATAGGCAGGAAACTGCAGCGCAGCCAATCCGATGGAAAGGCTGGTGATCGTTGTGTTGGTCAAAAGCGTTGCCAGCATGGGGACCGGATAGAGAAGTCGCGCCAGCACATAGTCGCCATGCCCGGCCCCGGCCGAATAGAGCGCCAGGAAAAAGGCGACCGGCGTGACGCCGAGGCCGACAAGGAACCCTGCCCGCGAGGAGAATTTTGGCGACGTCATCTGGCCATGGCCATGGCGGCCGGTGGGTCGCCGCCGGGTGGCAGTGGTACGGGAGCGTATCCGGAATAGTCGGCGCGCAGGCGTGCCAGTCCGTTCGAACAGGACCGGAGCGCATCCTCCAGCATGAACATGTTCGCGAGCGGCATTGTCGCTTTGACAACGACGACCACGCCGCTGATTTCCCGACTCCGGATCAGGCCCCGGCGGCTGTGCAGTTCGGCGATGATTTTGTCGACATAGGCCGCCGACGTGTTCACCTCGACTTGCATGATCGGCTCGAAGAGCTGCACGCCCAGCTTGGGAGCGGCTTCACGGAAGCAGGCTCGGCCGGCGATCTCGAAAGTCAGGGGCGAGGAATCAGTATCGTGATACGCGCCGTCGATCAGCGTTGCCTTCACGCCAAGCATCGGGAAGCCAGCAAACGGGCCTGAAGACAGAATGTTCCGCAGCCCCTTTTCGACGCCCGCAACATATTCGTTCGGAAGCGCACCGTCGGCGACCTTGGACCCGAAGACGAAGTCCCAGCTACCGCCATTCGGCTCGAACGCAATCTTGACGCGGGCGAACTGACCCGTACCACCGGACTGCTTATTGTGCGTGTAGTCCTGCTCGTGCTTACGGGTGATCGTCTCGCGATACGCTACCTTGGGCGCGCCGACATTCACCTCAATGCGAGACTCGCGGCGCAGGTGGTCGATGACTATGTCGAGGTGGAGTTCGTCCCTGCCGGCGACGATCGTCTGGCCCGATTCCGCATCCTGCTTGACGTGCAACCAGGGATCCTCGTCCGCCAGCTTCGACAAGGCAGTAGCTAGCTTCTCCTGATCGGCCCGCGACTTCGGCTCGATCGCGATTTGCAGCAGAGGCCAGGGCGCGGCAGACTTTTCCATCATGACGCCATGGTTGCAGATCGATCCGATGACCGCAACGGAGGGGTCTACGCCCGGCCGGCCGCCCTGCCCGTCCCTTTCGCTTCCTGACTGTGGACGCGCGCCAGAAAATCGCGCACCAGCGGAAGCGCCTCATCGAAATGGGTTTCGAGCAACCAGTGGCCGGCGCCATCGATCAGATGAAGCTCCGCTTCCCGCAAATCGCGCTGGTAGGCATGCGCCGATTGTGCCGGCATGTAACCATCCTCGGGGCCCCAGACGATGAGCGTTTGCGGTTGGTGCTCGCGCAGATAGCTCTGATAGCGCGGGAACCAGCCGAGGTTCGCCTCCAGCTTCTCCATCAGGCCGACCGCGAGCCGCCGGCGGATCGGCGTGTCCATCAAAGGCCAGTGGAGTTTCCAAAGATCGGGAGGCACGCGCTCGGCTACAGCGTAATCCACCTCTCCGACGAACTCGTGCCGGAACCCCTCCTCGCTCACCGCCTCTTCCAACGGCCGGTGCTTTTCGGGCGTCTTTTCCGTCCAATAGGCTTTTATCCCAGCGTATTTCGGCCCGAGAACATCCTCGTATATATCGCCGTTCTGGATGATGAGTGCCGCGATGCGCTCGGGATGTGCGATGGCGTGGCGCAGTCCGATCTGTGAGCCATAATCGTGCAGCCAGAGAGCATAGCGCGACGTGCCGAGCGCATCGGCGAAAGCTGTCAGAAACCCGGCATAGGCATCGAAATCATAGCCAAAAACCGACATTTCGGGCGTGGCGCTGTAGCCAAAGCCGGGAAAGTCCGGCGCGAATGTATGCCAGCGATCGGCAAGTGCCGGCATCAACCTTCGGAATTGATAGGACGAGCACGGATAGCCGTGCGGCAGGAGAAGGACGGGAGCATCAGGCGGGCCGTCTTCGCGATAGAAGATGCTGTTTCCGTCAATGTCGATCCGGCGATGTTGCAATTCTACCTCCTTGCTCAAAGCTTGCCCGCCACTTTGTTTACGGCGCTCCGGCAAGAAGGTTCCCTTGAAGTCAGGGCGTGACGGCTTCCGGCTCTCCATTGCCCGACAGGATCTGCAGCGTTCCGCGCGTGGCGTTGCGGAACGCATCGTCGAAACTGACGCCACGTACCTGCCAGCGATACTCCTTATCCTTGAAGCTGAGCCGCCAGTCGCCGACCCAGCCCAGCGCTTCCTGGCGCCATACCAAAGTGCCGGCAAGCAGGGCATCGCCATCCAGCGTGTTGGCCACGTCGGCGAGCGCGACGTCCGACGGCCGAGGCAACTCCAGCGGCAAACCGGTCCGGTGCGCCGCGTCCGCCAGCGCAACGCGCATATCCGCCGCAAGCTCGCCGCCGCCATCGCGCACCAGCGTGAAGCCGTCGCCTTTCATCGGCCTTACATCCAGCAGTGCGACGATTTTTGGCCGCGGCACCGCCCACGGTTTGCGCCCGAGCGACGCCAGCAAGGCATCGATCTTGTCCGGGTCGAAATCGGCGGTGATGTAATGCGGCCGGTCGTGGGTGCCCTGCTCGTCATGCGGCGGGCGGTTATTGAGCAGGTCGCGGTAGCCGACACCAGTGACATAGTCGGCCGCGTGCCGGCTCATGTCCGCAACACGCGGGTCGCCGATCAGCCGCGGGTCGCCGGAAACCTTGACCAGCACCTCTTCAAGGCACGGCGCCAGGCCCCACGCCCGGTTCTCCTCGCCAGTGCCGCTGGTCACCGATTGCGCGCGGTAGAGGCTGGCGAGGTCGATGTCGGCGGCAGCGACCGGAAAGACAATCAGCACAGCCAGCGCCGCTGCCACAAAGCCCAATTTCAAGCATCCAGGCACCCGCCGACCCTCCTGAAACGGTCCGGAACATCCGTTGGAGCCATACTCCTGATCATCAGGGAATTTCAAGGTGCCGCCCATCAAGGCGTATCGCCGACGATGCGCCAGTGTACGCCGTCCAGGCTCTCGGTGAGCGCCTCGAACACGTTTCGCGCCGTGAGTTCGCGAAGAACCTGTTCGTTGATGCCGCCGCGCGTCGCATAGTCCTGCGCCAGATGCATGAAGTCGGCATCCGGCGACATATCAGGAGCGCATCCCAAGGCTTTGAAAAGCGAGGCGATGTAATCGCGCCCCTTCCCTTCCTCCACGCCATTCCTCTTGAGCCAGCTGTTAATCGTATCGAGATATCTGAAGTAGCTGGCATAGGTTGCGGTGGCCACGCTCAACGCGTTGAATTCGGCTGGGTTCTCGACCTCGATCACTTTCCCCAGATTGCCGAACAAGGCAGCGACAGTGGCATCCGGCGGGCAGATGATCGTTGCCCCCAGCCGGTGGGCGATCATCGGCATGGGCAGCGCTTTCGTCACCTGGTGCGCGGGTGCGGTCAAGCGGGCAATCTCCTCGCGCGGCAGCGTGGCGATCAAGCTGATGAGGTGATGCTCGCGCCGAAACCGCAAACCCGGCAGGACGTCATGCGCAATTTGCGGCCGGACAGCCAGCATGACTAGTTCGCATTGATCGAGAACCGCCTGATTGTCATCAGCAATACGCACATCCGGATAACGGGCTGCCAGCTCTGCGGCGATCTCTTCATTGCGCGGCGACAGCAGCACGGAGACGGAGTTATCCGCGACGGATTTGAGCCCGCTGACGATGGCCGCTGTAAGGGCACCCGTGCCGATGAAGCCAAGTTTCATCGCGCCTATCTCTGGTTCATCGGTCACAGTGGCGCATGGTAGAGCCGTACCTGATAGCTCAGCACGCGCCTTTCACCGGGCGCGATCAGCATCACGCCCGGCTTGTCCGCGAACTCGCCATCGAAATCCACGGGGCTGGCAAGCCCGTGCCAAGGTTCGATGCACAGGAACGGAGCGCCGCCCGGCTTCGACCAGATGCCCAATTCCTTAAAACCCTGCCACGACATCTTGATCGCCGCACCGTTCGCGGCGGCATAGCGCACGCTGGTGCTGGCCGGCCGGTCGAGGATCACGGCGTCTGCCTCGAACAGCTGTTCGGAAAGCGCCAGCGTTTTGCCTTCGATGGGCGTCGGCTGCGGTGCAGCCAGCACCAGGCCATCCTTCAGCCGGCGGATCGGCGCCGGCTCGTCCTGGGCAAAGGTCAGGTGGTGGTCGGTCTTGGCGAGCCCCGGCTGCAATGGCCAATTGAAAGCCGGATGTGCACCGATGGAGGCTGGCAGCGTCTCGTCGCCGGTGTTGGCAATCTCGAAGCTCACACCAAGTTCGCGACGCTCGAGCGTGTAGGTGATGGCAAGGCGAAAGGCGAACGGATAGCGCGTGCGTGTATCGGCATCGTCGGTCAACACCAGCGTGCAGGATCGGGGGCTCGCGTCAGCCCACACAAACGGCTTGTCGCGGGCAAATCCGTGCTGCGTCAGGGGATAGACCTGGCCCCCGTGGCGGAGCTGGTCGCCCTTCAGCCGGCCGACGATCGGAAACAGCACCGGCGAATGCCGCCGCCATTCCGGCCCGGCCTGCCACAAAAACTCCAGACCCTCGGCATTGCGCAAGGAGATGAGCTCGGCCCCCTGCCCGACAATGGTTGCCGAGATGCCGTCGCCGTGAAGCGTCACTTGTTCCATGCGTTCTCGCGGAAAGCTGCGTGCGAGCGGCAGGTTAGCAAAAGCCCGCGTGGACTCAAGGGCGCGACATCGCGCAGATAGAGGAGCGATGTCTCCACGCCAAAACGACAGTGGCCGGAGATTCACCTCCGGCCACTGCGAGATCGAGATTGTTGCCTTGCTACGGTTCGACTATTCGCGCTCGCCGGTGAAATTCAGCAACAGCTGGAAGATGTTGACGAAGTTCAGGTACAGCGACAGCGCGCCGAAAACGGCAAGCTTCTGCTGCGATTCCGCGTCGAAATTCTCCGCATACTGTTCCTTGATCGTCTGCGTGTCCCAGGCGGTCAGGCCGACAAAGACGGCAATGCCGATCACCGAGATGGCGAACTGCAGCGCGGTCGAGCCAAGGAAGATGTTGACGACGCTGGCGATCACCACACCGATCAGGCCCATGATCAGGAAGGACGAGAACTGGGTCAGGTCGCGCTTGGTCGTGTAGCCGTAGAGGCTGGTGGCGCCGAACATGGTGGCGGTGATGAAGAAGGTGCGCGCGATGCTGGTGCCTGTGAAGACCAGGAACACCGAAGCCAGCGACAGGCCCATCACCGCGCAGAAGGCCCAGAACATCAACTGGGCGCTCGCCGCCGACATCGTCTGCATCTTGAACGAGAACAGCAGCACGAAGGCGAGCGGCGCCAGCATCACCACCCATTTCAGCGGGCTGGAAAAGATCGGCACGTAGAGGGCCGGCGTCGAGGACACCACCATGGCAACGATGCCGGTGACGACGAGGCCGATGCCCATATAATTGTAGACGCGCAGCATGTGGCTGCGCAGGCCCTCGTCATAGATGGCGCCGGCGCGTGCGCCAGTGCCCATGCGGTATCCGAGGTCAGGGGTATTCATTGCGGGTTCTCCTTATGTGGTCTCAGTAAAGTGTCCTGATCAGTAAAGTGTCTTGGCAAGCGTCTCGGCGGCGCGGTCGAGGTCGTGGACATCGCTGCGCGCGACGACCGCGTACGCGACCTCGCCGATCTGGAAATAGGCAGAGGAGATGTCGCCGGAGGGCGCGATGGCAGGCTTGACCACGTCGAAGGTTCCGGGCCGGATCGCAAACAGCGAGACCAGCCCCATATCCTTCGTCTCCAGCGCCACCTCGACGCTCGGCCCGAAGCGCGACGGATAGATCTGCACGTCGCGGACCTTCCAGTGCTTGGGCAGCGATGGCATGACGATTGCGGTGGCGGCGCGGATTTCGTCGCCATTGTAGTTGGGCGCCTCCAGCTGCGAGGGCATCGCCTCGCGCATGAGCGTCGTCTTGTGCGCCCGGACCGCTTCTTCGACATAGGCGGGCGGCGGCGGCGAAGCCACGACCTTGGTCACCAGCAGCGGCCCGAAGAGGCCGTTCGCCAGCCAGCCGGCAGCGACAAAGACGGCGACCGCGGCCGCCCGCTGCAGCACGGCGAAGACGCGGCGACTGGCCAGTCCCCTGCCCAGCCGGCGCGCGACTTCAGTCGTCGCCGGCCGCGCCATTCCTGTGGAAGCAGCCAGCGCCAGGCGCAGTTCGTCGCGCGTCCTCAAATCGGACATCACCCGCGCCGCAGCCTCCGGACGAGCCGACAGGAACGCCTCGACCTCGATGCGGCGCGCGACATCCAGCTGGTCGTCGACATAGGCGTCGAGATCGGTATCGGTCACCGGGTCCCGCAACAGGTCGGTCATGACGGGTCTCCCACGATCCTCAGATGGCTTTTGGCCGGCGAAGGTGCAGCGTTTTCCATCTCGCGCAGTGCTGCGCGCGCCCTGCCGATGCGCGACATCAGCGTGCCCAGCGGCACCCCGCTGGCGTCGGCGGCCTGCTGGTAGGAAAGGCCCTCGATGGCGACCAGATGCAGCGCCGAACGCTGCTCCTCCGGCAGACTGAAAAAGGCCTCGCGCACCTGCGCCAGGCGCACGGAATGTTCCTGCGGCGCCGGCGTGCTGGCATCGGTGAGATAGCCGGCCTGCTCGACGCGCACCGCTTCCGACCGGCGCGAGCGCATCTTGTCGATGAAAGCGTTGTGGACGATCGACAGCAGCCATGCCCGCAGATTGCCGCCCGAGCGGAATGTGTCGCGCCGCTCGTAGGCGCGCACCAGCGCATCGTGCACCAGATCCTCGGCGTCAGTGCTGTCGCGCGTCAGCGAGCGTGCGTAGCGCCTGAGCGAACCCAGCTGGCCGACAATATCGAAGCGTGGCATCGACCGTTTCATGCCCTGTTTACGGAACAGGCGGGGATCTTAATCCATCGCGACTAAACTTTTTGCGTCGCCACAATAGGCATCATGCAATCAGAAGTCCGCTGCGCACTTACCCATCTCCCGTGCGGCAGATGTTTGCTTTATGGATGAAGTCTAGCCTTATCCGTCTGTCCCAGGAGCAAAAGATGGCCAATGGTAGTCGTGTAACGGGTTTTGCAGCGTTGCCGATCGTCGGCAGGGTGTTCATCATCTTTGGCATTGTCGGACTGATCGCTTCCGGCGTGCTGGCCATCGTCGAGATGTACGGCCCTCGTACCGCTTCGGCGACAGGCAGGATTGTCGCCGCCGAATACAATCCCCGCATCGAGTTCTCGACCGCCGACGGCACCGTCATCCGCTTCAACAATGCCGTCCACAGCTCGTTCTGGGGTGATGGCGACAGCGTCCCTGTCGCTTACGACCCAACCAATCCGCAAAATGCCTCCGTCGACAGCTTCGCCGGACGCTGGTTCCTTGCCGGGCTGGCCGGCATGCTCGGCGGTTTCTCCCTGCTGACCGGCATCGGTCTCGCCGTGATTGGACGGGTGCTTATCCGGCGGATTGGAATGAACCCGTCGCCATAGCCGCCGACCCCTGCCGTACAGACAAAGCTTGGCGTAACGGTCCAGTACGCTAGCGGACTGGCGCAGATGGAAGCACTGGCGAAACGCGGCCGCTTTGCGTATTACTCCGCCGCCATTGGAGCCGTATTGATGTTCGAGACCCTGCAACCTGCCCCGGCCGACAAGATCATCGCCTTGATCGGCCTCTATCGCGCCGATCCGCGCCCCGGCAAGATCGATCTCGGCGTCGGCGTCTACAAGGACCGCGACGGCAGGACGCCGGTCATGCGCGCCCTGCGCGAGGCCGAGAAGCGGTTGCTGCAGGACCAGGACACCAAGACCTATCTCGGCCTTGCCGGCGACACCGGCTTCAACACGGCGATGGTCAAGCTGGCCTTCGGCCCCGCTGCCGACATGACGCGCATCCGCGCCGCGCAAGCGCCTGGCGGTTCCGGCGCGCTGCGGCTGGTGGCGGAGCTGTTGAAGCGGACCCGCCCCGACGCAACCGTCTGGCTGTCGGACCCGACATGGCCGAACCACCCGCCGGTGATGCGCGGGGCCGGCCTCAAGGTGCGCGATTATCCCTATTTCGATGCCGTTTCCGGCGCGGTGCGCTTCCACGAGATGCTGGCAACGCTTGGCGCAGCCGAGCCCGGCGATATCGTGCTGCTGCATGGCTGCTGCCATAACCCGACCGGCGCCAATCTCGATATCGCGCAATGGGCCAGCGTCACCGATCTTGTCGTCGAGCGCGGGCTGTTGCCCTTTGTCGACATTGCCTATCAGGGCTTTGGCGAAGGCCTGGACGCCGATGCGGCCGGCTTGCGCCTTCTCGCGGGCAAGGTGCCTGAAATGGTCGTTGCCTCGAGCTGCTCGAAGAACTTTGCCGTCTACCGCGACCGCGTCGGCGCGGCGATGATCCTGGCGAAGGATAGCGCGCAAGCCGATGTCGCGATGAGCCAGATGCTGGCGGCGGCGCGCGCCATGTATTCGATGCCGCCGGACCACGGCGCCGCCGCCGTGCGCATGGTGCTGGAAGATGATGGCCTTCGCGCCGACTGGGAGGCGGAGCTGGAGGAGATGCGGCTGCGCATGCTGAGGCTGCGGGTCCAGTTCGCCGACGCGCTGCGCCGGCAGTCCAACTCCGACCGCTTCGACTTCATCGCCAGCCATCGCGGCATGTTTTCCAGGCTTGGCCTGACCGAGGCGCAAGTCGAGCGGCTGCGTGCCGAGTATGGCGTCTACATGGTCGGCGACAGCCGCATCAACGTCGCCGGCCTGCCCGAGGACGGCATGGATGACCTCGCCAAGGCGGTTGTGTCGGTACTCGGCTGATACGGCTGAGCTGTGGACAAGGTCAGGCCGCCAGCTGACAGCGTTGGCCGCACGACAGGCAGCGGGATAGCATTCGCCGCATGAAACCTTCGCGCGACATTTCCCGGCTGATCGAGATCATGGCGGCGCTCAGGGCGCCGAAGACCGGCTGTCCCTGGGACATCGAGCAGGATTTCTCGACCATCGCGCCCTATACGATCGAGGAAGCCTATGAGGTGGCGGACGCCATTGCGCGCGGCGATCTCGACGATCTGCGCGACGAACTCGGCGATCTCCTGCTGCAGGTCGTCTACCACGCGCAGATGGCTGAGGAAGCCGGCGATTTTGCCTTCGGTGATGTGGTCGAGGCCATCACCACCAAGATGATCCGGCGCCATCCGCATGTCTTCGGCGACGAGAAGGCGCGCAGCGCCGGCATGGCAAAGGGCATGTGGGAAAAGATCAAGGCTGAGGAAAAAGCCGAAAAGCGAAGTGCGCGCCTCGCCCGCGGCCTCGACCCCGAAGACCATGGCAAGGGTTTCCTGGACAGCGTGCCCGTCGCCCTGCCCGCTTTGACTCGTGCGCTGAAGCTGCAGGAAAAGGCAGCGCGTGTCGGTTTCGACTGGAGCGAGGCAGCACCCATCCTCGACAAGATCGAGGAAGAGATCGGCGAGCTGCGCGAGGCACTGGCTAAGGGCGAAACGGCTGAGATCAAGGACGAATTCGGCGACATGCTGTTTGCCGTCGTCAATCTGGGGCGTCACCTCAAGCTCGATTCGGAAGCGGCGCTTAGCGGCACCAACGAAAAGTTCCGCTCGCGCTTCCACTATGTCGAGCGCGCGATCGATGCATCGGGAAGCACGCTCGAAAAAGCCACGCTGGACGAGATGGAAGTGCTCTGGCAGCAGGCCAAGGGCGTGAAATAATCAGGCTTACTGCCTGTTTTTGCGGTGCAATCGGCTTTCGATCTCTTGCCGGGCGGTGTGCGTGGCCTTGAGTGCGATGGTCGCGCTGCCATCCTCATTGTCTACCCGCGAAACGACGTCGCCATTGCGGTATAGCCAGTCGACAAGGCCGAACTGCGCCGGTTCGATCGTCACCGTCAATTCCTCGAGTTCGCCCGACATCCTGGTCTCGATCAGCGCCTTCAGCGCATCGATGCCTTCGCCGGTGACCGCCGAGATGGCGATCGGCGGCGCCTTGTTGGCGTCAGTGCCGTCGGCGAGCAGGCGCTCCCGGTTGCCGTCGTCGAGAAGGTCGACCTTGTTCCACACCCCGATGACCCGGTTCGCATCGCCAGCGTCGACACCGAGATCGGCAAGGATGCGCTCGACGTCCTCGGCCTGGGCGGCCGTATCCGGATCTGAGATATCACGCAAATGGATGACCAGATCGGCCTCGACGACCTCTTCCAGCGTGGCGCGGAAGGCGGCGACCAGATGCGTCGGCAGGTCCGAAATGAAGCCGACTGTGTCCGACAGGATGATCGGCGTGCCGTGCGGCAGGCGCACGCGGCGCAGCGTCGGGTCGAGCGTTGCAAACAGCATGTCTTCGGCCAGCACGTCGGCCCCGGTCAGCCGGTTGAACAGCGTCGACTTTCCGGCATTGGTGTAGCCGACAATCGCCACCACCGGGAACGGCACCTTCTTGCGCTTGGCCCGGTGCAGGTCGCGGGTGCGGCGCACCGTTTCCAGCTCATGCTTGAGCTTGATGATTTTTTCCTGCAGCTGCCGCCGGTCCGACTCGATCTGGGTTTCGCCGGGGCCGCCGAGGAAGCCGGCTCCGCCGCGCTGGCGTTCAAGGTGGGTCCAGCTCCGCACCAGGCGGCCCTTCTGGTAGTTGAGATGGGCAAGTTCGACCTGCAGCGTGCCCTCCTTGGTCCGCGCGCGCTCGCCAAAAATCTCCAGGATCAATCCGGTGCGGTCGAGCACCTTGGCATTCATTTCTTTTTCGAGATTGCGCTGCTGCACCGGCGTCAGCGGATGGTCGACGATGACCACCTCCGCGTGACCCTCTTTGACGATCTCGGCGAATTCCGCGACCTTGCCGCTGCCGAGCAAGGTTGCCGGGCGTGGATCGTTGACGGTGACCACCGCCGTGTGGATCAGATCCAGGTTGATGGCGCGGGCAAGGCCGACCGCTTCGTCGTGGCGCGCATCCGCCGAACGCGTCAGCCGTGGACGGTTCGTTTCGTCGTCGTTGCGCTGATGCCGGGTAAGCACCGGCACAATGACAACCGCCCGGGTCGGACCTGTGGCTTCCGTCCCGGAATTATGTGCTGGTTTCCCGCGGACGCCGCGGTCCGCGTCTTTTTCACGTGCCAATCAGGCGCCCTGGCTTTCCTCGCCATCGAACATCTGAACCGGCTGGCTCGGCATGATCGTGGAAATGGCATGCTTGTAGACGAGCTGGGAGTGGCCGTCACGGCGCAGCAGAACACAAAAATTGTCGAAGGAAGTGACCACGCCGGTCAGCTTGACGCCGTTGATGAGAAAGATGGTGAGTGGATTTTTGCTCTTGCGAACAGAATTCAGGAACAGGTCCTGAAGGTTTTGCGATCGTTCCGCCATTGTTCTTGTCTTTCGCCGATCCCCTTCGGTTTGCAGGCTAATGCGCCAAATTAGCGGGCACATGTCAAGCTTGCAAACACCCCCTTGCCGTCAGTAACGACAAGCAGAACGAGATATATTGATGTGCAGTCCGTCTGTGCGGTTATCAGGCTGGACTTTTTTCCGCAACGTCAAAAAAGGCTTGCCGCAATGAAAGTGTTATCGAACCGGGGTGCCCATTGGCGACCGCGGCACCGTCGATTGCCACGACCGGCATGGCGATTGTCGTTGCCGAACTGATGAAAGCTTCTCGCGCAGCCTTGGCTTCAGTGACTGAAAAACCGCGCTCCTCGATCGTCAACCCGAGCTTTGCCGCCACTTCGAACATGGTCGTGCGGGTGATGCCGCGCAGGATGCCATGCTCCGCCGGCCGGGTGACCAGAACGCCGTCCCTTGTAACGATCCAGGCGTTGGACGAGCCGCCCTCCTTGACGTTGCCATCGGTGTCGACGAACCAGGCTTCCTGGGCGCCGGCCTCCTTGGCTTTCTGCTTGGCCAGCACGTTGGGCAGCAGGCCGGTGCTCTTGATGTCGACCCGGTCCCAACGGTTTTCCGGCACGGTGATGACCTTGATGCCCGCCTCGGCTCGCTTGGCGGCCGCCGCCGGGTCGGCCTTTCTGGCCGTAATCACCAGCGATGACGGTGTATCGGCCGGGAAAACGAAGTCGCGGCTGGCAACACCGCGCGTAACCTGGACATAGACCAGGCCGTTGACGACGTGGTTGCGCCGGACGATTTCGCGCAGAAGAAGCGGCAGCACGCCCTTGGTGACCGGCCAGTCGATCGACAATTCGCTAAGGGAGCGGCTCAGCCGGGCAAGATGGCGCGGCATGTCGACGATAAAGCCCTGCGCCACCTCGCAGACCTCGTAGACGCCGTCGGCGAATTGATAGCCGCGATCCTCGATATGCACGGCAGCGTCGGCATGGGCGACATAGCGCCCGTTCACATAGGCAATGCGCGGCATGGGTGATCCCTCAGAACAGTCCCGCTATTTCTAGGCGATTCCGCCGCTGCCGTAACCGGCAATTGCACGGGCGCGGCCCGCTCGACCAACAACAATGGGGATCAGACCCCCAGCGACTTCAGTTTCCGGTGCAGCGCCGAGCGCTCCATGCCGATAAATTCCGCCGTCTTCGAGATGTTGCCGCCGAAACGGTTGATCTGGGCGATCAGATAGTCCTTCTCGAACTGTTCGCGCGCCTCGCGCAGCGGCAGCGCCATGATGTGCTGGTCGGACTGGTTCGGCGTGCGCGGCATGACATCGCCGATCTCCGACGGCAACAGGTCGGCGGTGATCGGCGCATCGATATCGTCGCCACGCGCCAGGATCATCAGCCGTTCGACATTGTTGCGCAGCTGGCGGACATTGCCCGGCCAGTTGTGCGCCTGCAGCACGGCAAGCGCATCGTCGCCGATGCGGCGCGGCTTGATGCCGGCCTGACGCGCAATCTGCTTCATGAAATTGTCGACGAGATAGGGAATGTCCTCTCGCCGCTCGGCCAGGCCCGGCACCATGACCGGAACCACCGCCAGGCGGTGATAGAGGTCTTCGCGAAAGCGGCCGTCGGCGATCATCGCCTCCAGGTTCTGCGAGGTCGAGGAGATGATGCGGACGTCGACCTTGACCCGCTTGGTGCCGCCGACCCGCTCGAACTGCTGTTCGACCAGCACGCGCAAAATCTTGTTCTGCGTCTCGCGCGGCATGTCGGCCACTTCGTCGATGTAGAGAATGCCGCGGTGCGCCTCTTCAAGCGCGCCGACCTTGCGCTCGGTGCCGTTCGATTCGGTGCCGAACAGCTCGATCTCCATGCGCTCGGGCGTGATGTTGGCGGCGCTCAGCGTCACGAACGGCGCGCCCTTGCGCGTCGACAGCGTGTGGATGGCGCGCGCGGCGAGCTCCTTGCCCGAGCCGGACGGACCGATGATCATGACGCGGCTGTTGGTCGGCGCCACGCGCTCGATGGTCTGGCGCAGCTGGCTCATCGCCGACGACATGCCGATCAGGTCGAAGGTTTCGCCGCTGCGCTGCTTGAGGTCGGACACCTCGCGCCGTAATTTCGAGGTTTCGAGCGCCCGCTCGGCGATCAGGATCAGCCTGTCGGCCTTGAACGGCTTCTCGATGAAATCATAGGCGCCGCGGCGGATGGCCGACACCGCTGTCTCGATATTGCCGTGGCCGGAGATCATCACCACCGGCAGGCTCGGATGCATCGTCTTGATCTCGTCGAGCAGCGCCAGCCCGTCGAGGCGCGAGCCCTGCAACCAGATGTCGAGGAAAATCAGCCGCGGCGCCCGGTCGGCGATTGCCGCGAGCGCGCTGTCGGCATCGAATGCCGTGCGGGTTTCATGCCCTTCGTCGCTCAATATGCCCGCGACGAGTTCACGGATGTCTTCCTCGTCATCGACGATGAGAATATCAGACGCCATTACCGACCTTTTCAGTTTCTCGTTCGTGTTCCGTTTCGCCTTGACCGCGTGGCGGCGCGGTTGCGGCAGCTGGCGGCAGGATGATCGAGATCATCGCGCCGCGTCCGCCGTGGAAATCCGCGGGCGCATCGTGCAATTCGAGCCGCCCGCCATGGTCCTCCACGATCTTCTTGACGATGGCGAGACCGAGCCCGGTGCCCTTCTCGCGCGTCGTCATGTAGGGCTCGAGCAGCCTTTGGCGGTTCTCGCGCGGCAAGCCTTTGCCATTGTCGATGACGTCGATTCTGATCGCGCCATTCTGCCGGGCAGCTTGAATCCGGATTATGCCGTGCGAACCGTCCTTTTGTTCCAGCCCGTCAATCGCCTCGGCCGCGTTCTTGATGACGTTGCCGAAAGCCTGCGCCATCAATCGGCTATCGAACGTGCCCTTGAGCGGTTCGTTGCCGAACACGCGTTCGAAAGCAATGTCGGCGCGGCTGACTTCGACCAGGAACGACGCCTCGCGCAGCGATTCACGCAGATCGATGGCTTTCATCTCGGGCTTGGGCATGCGGGCGAAAGCCGAGAACTCGTCGACCATGCGGCCGATATCCTCGACCTGCCGGATGATCGTGTCGGTGCACTGGTCGAAAATTTCGCGGTCCTCGGTGATGACCTTGCCGAAGCGTCGCTTGATGCGCTCGGCCGAGAGCTGGATCGGCGTCAGCGGGTTCTTGATTTCATGTGCGATACGCCGCGCCACATCCGCCCAGGCAGACGAGCGCTGTGCCTGGACCAGATCGGTGATGTCGTCGACCGTCACGACGTAGGATTTCTCCTCCTCGCCGTCGTCGCCGGCCTCGATGGTGATCTGCACGTTGAAGGTACGCTCGGCGCCGGTGCGATAGAAGGTGACCTGCTCGCGATAGACTGGCTTGCCGGATTTGCGGCCGATCTCGAAGACACGGCCGACATGCGGTAGCACGGCGGACAGGTTCTGCCCCAGCGCCGCCGTGGCCGATATGGCCAGCATCGTTTCGGCCGATTTGTTGACGATGGAGACGATGCCGTAGGGATCGACGCCGATGACGCCGGCGGTGACGCCGGCCAGCACCGCTTCCGAGAAACGACGCCGTTCGTCGATCAAATCCTTGGCCGACAGGATCTCGTTGCGCTGCGATTTAAGCTCCAGCAGCATCTTGTTGAACGTATCGCCAAGCGAGGCGACATCGCCGTCGGAAGGCCGTACCGGAACGGCGACATCGAGATTGCCGGTCGCAACCTCGTCAGCCGCGCCGATGAGCTGACGGATGGGCCGCACCAGACGGTCGGCCACCGCTATGCCGGTCCAGATGGCCGACAGGATGATGATCAGCGTCAGCGACAGATAGGGCAGCGCGAACGCCACCTGCGACGTCCGCCTGTTGTCTTCCAGGCCGCGATATTCGGCGGTGTTGGACTGGACGATCGCCCTCGCCTTGATCACTTCGGGGTCGACGAGGCGATTGGTGTAGAGGTAGAGGCCTTCGATCTCCCGCAGCTTGATGATGGCGCCCATGATGTTGCGCGTCTTCGGCTCGATCAGCACCGGTTTGCCGTCGGCCGCGGCGCTGACCGCGCCCTCCGGCGGTGGCGGCATAGAGAAATCCGCATCGGTCTTCGCGCTCATGACAAAGGAGCCGTCTTCCCTGACCAGCGCCGCATGCACCAGGCTCCTGCCCACGGCTTCCTTGTTCATCAGGTCGAGAAAGCCGGTTCGATCGAGGCCGTAAAGCGTGCGCGACGCATCGAGATCGTAGGCCATCGACAGCGTCGTGCCCTGAAGATTGCGAGCGTTTTCCTGCACATAGGCGTCCGCGATCGACAGCGACGAGTTGACGATTGCCTTGGTGCGGATTTCGAACCAGCGGTCGAGGCCGATATCGAGCGTGATCGAGGCGATGATGGCCACCATGATGGCGGGGATGGCCGCGACCAGCGCAAACATCGTCACGATGCGCACATGCAGCCGCGAAGCCGCCTTGCCGTGCCGGCGCGCCATGGTGATGCGATGCACCTCTCGGCCGACCAGGGCGATCAGCGCCAGCACAAATAAGGCATTGGCCGCAATCAGCGTCAGCGTTGTGTTTGCGTCTGGCGTGATCGGCGTGGCGCCGACAAGAATGGCAAACGAGATTGCCGCCGTAACCAGCGCGCCGGCAATTGCCACAACGCCAGGCAACGCAAGCAGCCGGCGTCCATCCCTCTGGCCGGGTCTGCTGAAAAGCGGTTCGTTTGATGTCAGAGCTTGCGAAGCCATGTCGCCGTCTAAGAGCCAGTGATTGCGTCGGATGTATGCAACGCATTGTGGCGATTATGCAACAAGTGTGGCCGTGACGGAAATCTTTCGGCCACCGATCCCCTGAAAAGGGGATGACCTGGCGTCACATCGGGCGGTAGGCGCTCACGATCTCGACGATTTGTAGACGTTGACGCCCAGCTCGCGAATCTTCTTGCGCAGCGTGTTGCGGTTCAAGCCGAGCAATTCGGCCGCCTTGATCTGGTTGCCGCGCGTTGCCGTCATGGAAGCGAGCACCAGCGGATATTCGACCTCGGACAGGATGCGCTGATAGAGACCTGCCGGCGGCAAATCACCGGCGAAAGAGGCGAAATAGCGCTGCAGGAAGTGCTCCACCGCCTGGCCGATGGACAGATCGTCCGGGATCAAATTGCCGCCGCCGGGAACGACCGGCCTTTCGCCTGTCTTCAGTTCGGCTTCGATGATTTCGGCTGATATTTCGTCCTGCGAATAGAGCGCCGCAAGCCGGCGCACCAGGTTTTCCAGCTCGCGCACGTTTCCCGGCCACGGATAGCGCTTCATCAATTCGATGCCGCCGGTCGAAATGCGCTTGGTCTGCAAGCCTTCGCTGGCGCCGATCTTGAAGAAATGCCGCACCAGATCGGGAATGTCTTCCGACCTCTCACGCAAACCCGGCAGCCGAAGCGGCACGACATTCAGGCGATAGAACAGATCCTCGCGGAAAAGCCCCTGGTTGATCAGAGTGCGCAGATCCTTGTTGGTGGCGGCGACGATGCGCACATCGGTCTTGATCGGGGTGCGCCCGCCGACCGTTGTGTATTCGCCCTGCTGCAGCACGCGCAGCAGCCGCGTCTGCGCCTCCATCGGCATGTCGCCGATCTCGTCGAGGAACAGCGTGCCGCCCTCGGCCTGCTCGAAGCGGCCGGTCGAGCGGTTCTGTGCGCCGGTGAAGGCGCCCTTCTCGTGGCCGAACAGCTCCGATTCGATCAAATCGCGCGGGATCGCCGCCATGTTGATGGCGACGAACGGACCGCCGCGGCGACGGCCATATTCGTGCAACGCGCGCGCCACCAATTCCTTGCCGGTGCCGGACTCGCCCGAGATCATCACCGTCAGGTCGGTCTGCATCATGCGCGCCAGCATGCGGTAGATGTCCTGCATGGCGGCCGAGCGGCCGACCAGCGGCATGGCGTCAGGCTGTTCTTCCGGTCGCGTATCGATCTTCGGTCGGCGCGGCTCTGACAGCGCACGATTGACGATGTTGAGCAGCTCGGTCAGGTCGAACGGCTTCGGCAGATATTCATAAGCACCTGTTTCGGAAGCACGAATCGCCGTCATGAAAGTGTTTTGCGCGCTCATCACGATGACCGGCAGCTCCGGCCGGGCCTTCTTAATGCGGGGCAGCATGTCGAAGGCGTTCTCGTCCGGCATGACAACGTCGGTGATCACCAGATCGCCCTCGCCCGCCGCCACCCAGCGCCACAGCGTCGAGGCGTTGGAGGTCACGCGCACCTCATGGCCGACGCGCGACAGCGCCTGATTGAGCACGGTGCGGATGGCCGCATCGTCGTCGGCGACGAGAATATTGCCGCGAACCGTCATTTGCGGTCTCCTTCGCCTTCATCATCGGCAGTGTCGATGGGTGTTTCTTTCCAGGCCGGCATCAGGATTCGGAAGGTGGTGCCGCGCGGCGTCGAATCGCATTCGATGATGCCGCCATGCTCGCCGACGATTTTCGCCACCAGCGCCAGGCCGAGCCCCGAGCCGTTCGGCTTGGTGGTGATGAACGGATCGAACAGGATCGGCAGAATGTCTTCCGAAACGCCGGACCCATTGTCGCGCACGCAGAATTCAAGCGGTAGCGACACGCGGTCCTGGGTTCCGGGAACGGAAACGCGGATGCCCGGCCTGAACGCGGTCGACAGCACGATCTCGCCCTGCGGGTCGCCGCCGATCGCCTCGGCAGCGTTCTTGACCAGGTTGAGAAACACCTGGATCAGTTGGTCGCGGTTGGCGAAAACCGGAGGCAATGATGGATCATAGTCCTCCAATATCCTGATTCTCTTGGCAAAACCGTTCTTCGCGATTGCCTTCACATGATCCAGCACGACATGGATGTTGACAGGATAGCGGTCAATCGGCCGCTCGTCGGAAAACACTTCCATGCGGTCGACGAGGGAGACTATGCGATCAGTCTCGTCAGTGATGAGGCGGGTCAGCGCGCGATCCTCGTCGGACGCCGAGAGTTCGAGCAGCTGTGCGGCGCCACGTATGCCGGACAGCGGGTTCTTGATCTCATGTGCCAGCATGGCGGCAAGGCCGGTGACCGAACGCGCGGCACCCCTGTGTGTCATCTGCCGGTCGATCTTGTCGGCCATCGAGCGTTCCTGGAACATCACCACGATCGAGCCTGGGAATTCCGGCACCGGCGCGACATAGAGATCGACGACCTTCTCGATGCCGAGACGCGGCGACGACACGTCGACACGGTATTCGTTGACCGGCGCACGGCGCTCGCGCACCTGGTCGACCAGCTGCAGCAACGGGCTGCCGAACGGGATCAGCTTGGAGAGTGTGTTGCGGGCAAGCATATTGGCACTTGAGCGGAAGAAGTCTTCCGCATCGGCATTGGCGTAGGTGATGAACCCGTCCGGATCGACCATGATGACGGGACGGCGGATGGTGTTCAGCACTATACTGGCGGCATCCGCCATGTCGGAGCTCGGTGTGACGGTGGCGTTCATGCGGCGCTCCGCAAGGGCGTGGCTTCGCCGGAAAACACCTCATGCAGCAAGGCAATGACGCGGGCGGGTTCGAAAGAGGTGAGGATGGCTTTCCGCCGCTCATCGGAAACGCCAGCAGCGTGGCGGTCGAGATACCAGCCGAGATGCTTGCGCGCCTGGCGCAAGCCGCTTTCGACGCCGTAAAGCGTCAGCATGTCCTCGTAGTGGGAAACGATGTAGTCGGCCATGGCTTGCGGGCTTTCCGGCACGCCGGAGAGCGCGTCGCCCGCAGCCGTCGCCGCAATGCGGCCCGCCGTCCATGGCGCGCCATAATGGGCACGACCGATCATCACCGCGTCGGCGCCCGACTGTTCAAGGATTTCGGCGGCCTCCGCGGGCGAGCCCACATCGCCATTGGCGACGACCGGGATCGAGACGGCGTCCTTGATGCGGGCGATGGCGCCCCAATCGGCCTTGCCTTGATAAAACTGGCAGCGCGTGCGCCCATGCACGGTCACCATTTTAACACCGGCCTCTTCGGCGCGGCGCGCCAAAACGGGTGCATTGAGCGCATTGTCGTCCCAGCCGAGCCGCATCTTGACCGTGACCGGCACCTGGACCGCGCCGATCACCGCTTCGATCAGCGACAGCGCGTGGTCGAGATCGCGCATCAGCGCCGAGCCGGCATAGCCGCCGGTCACCTTCTTGGCCGGGCAGCCCATATTGATGTCGATGATGTCGGCGCCCTCGCCGGCAGCGATGCGCGCGCCCTCGGCCATGTGCTCGGCCTCGCGGCCGGCAAGCTGAACCATATGGACGGGCAGCCCGGAATGACGGATGCGCAGGTCGCAGCCGGCCCTGCCCTTGGCAAGCTCGCCGCTCGCCACCATTTCCGACACGACCAGGCCCGCGCCATGCGCGTAGGCGCGCTGCCGGAACGGCTCGTCCGTTATTCCCGACATGGGCGCGAGGAAGACGCGGTTGCGGATTGTCACGCCGCCAACGTCGAGTGGCGAAGCCAATTTTGTCACTTCAGGCATGCACAAAAACCAAGCATATCGGATCGCTGCACATTCTCTAGCCATAAGAAAGGCATTGTGCAACGCGCAATGACGTCACATTGCGGCGCATTTGGGAAAATGCTGGCCTTCGCCATAAGCCGCGACTAAGCCTCTCGGCATGACAGACGCAAGCGAAAAACCGGCCGGGGCGACGACCGACAAGGTCGGCGTGGTCATCGTTGCCGCCGGCCGAGGCGCGCGTGCCGGACAGGCCGACGGGCCGAAGCAATATCAGCGCATCGGCGGCCGCGCCGTCATCGCGCGCACGCTGGAGACTTTCCTGGCGCATCCCGGAATTGGCCCCGTCGTCGTCGCCATCCATGCCGATGACCGAGCGCTTTTCGACAAGGCAGCCGGCGCGTATGCCGAGCGGGTTACCGCCGTGGTCGGTGGCGAGTCGCGCCAGGCCTCGGTCCGGCTCGGCCTGCTGGCGCTGAGGGACCGTACGCCCAGCCGTGTCCTTGTGCATGACGCGGTGCGGCCGTTTGTCGACGCGGCCCTGATCGACCGCACCATTGCGGCCATTGGCGAGCGCCAGGGCGCGCTGCCCGCTTTGCCCGTCGCCGATACGCTGAAGCGCGAGTCGGCGACCGGCATGATCGAGGAGACGGTGCCAAGGGCCGGCCTTCATGCCGCGCAGACGCCGCAAGGCTTTCCGTTCTGGCCGTTGCTCGCCGCGCACGAAAAGGCCCATCATCTCGGCAAGACGGATTTTACCGACGATGCCGCGATCGCCGAATGGGCGCATATTCCGGTAAAAATCGTCGAGGGGTCGCCGGACAATGTCAAATTGACTTGGGCAAGGGATATTGCGATGGCGGATCAACGGCTTACTGGCGAGCGTTTTCCCGACATTCGCACCGGCAATGGCTATGATGTGCACGCCTTCGAGGCCGGCGACCATGTCACTCTGTGCGGCGTTGCCATTCCGCACGGCAAGAAGCTTTCCGGCCATTCGGATGCCGATGTCGGCCTGCACGCGCTGACTGATGCGCTGCTCGCCACTTGCGGGGCCGGCGACATCGGCACGCATTTCCCGCCTTCCGATCCGCAATGGAAGGGCGCGGCGTCGAAGATTTTCGTCGAGCATGCGGCCAGGTTGGTGCGTGCGCGGGGCGGCCGCATCGCCAATGCCGACATCACGCTGATCTGCGAGGCGCCGCGCGTCGGCCCGCATCGCGAGGCCATGACCAACGCGTTGTCCGCGATGCTGGGCATTTCCGCTGATCGCATCTCGATCAAGGCGACGACGAACGAGAAACTCGGCTTTGTCGGCCGCGAGGAAGGCATCGCCGCCATCGCCACCGCCAGTGTCGTCTTCCCCGGGGAGGTTCCCGCATGAACAACAGCGATCTTGCCAACGCCCTGCTCCAGGTCTGCCAGCAGCGCGGCATCATGCTGGCGACGGCCGAGAGCTGCACCGGCGGCATGATCATCTCGGCACTGACCGACATTGCCGGCTCGTCCGCTGTCGTCGATCGCGGCCTCATCACCTATTCCGATGAAGCAAAGATGGAGATGCTCGGCGTCTCGCCCGCCACGATCGAGGCGCATGGTGCCGTCTCGCGCGAAACGGTTCTGGAGATGGCAGCGGGCGCTCTGGCGCGCTCGCGCGCCGGGCTGGCGCTTGCCGTCACCGGCATTGCCGGCCCGGGCGGCGGCTCGCCGGAAAAACCGGTCGGCCTCGTCTGGTTCGGAGTTGCCCTAAGAGGTGGGCCGGTGGCTGCCGAGCTCAATATGTTTGCCGACAATGGCCGCGACTTCATCCGCCGCGAGACGGTCAAGCATGCGCTGGAGATCGGCATGCGCGCGCTCGGCGACACTCATGAGATGGGCGTCGTTCCGTAGATGACGTCCGCACGTTTTTCGAAGGCTTCGGAAAACATGCGGAAGGCACGATCGAACATGGTGCCCATCACCACGCCGAGGATGCGGCTCTTGAACTCGTAGTCGATGAAGAAGCGGACGTTGCAGCCGCCGCCGTCGGCCGGCTCGAAGCGCCAGATATTGCTGAGATATTTGAACGGTCCATCGATGTATTTGACATCGATTGTGTTTTCGTCCGGCTTCAGCAGCACTTGCGTCGTAAAGGTCTCGCGGATCGCCTTGTAGCCGATGCTCATATCGGCGAGGAGAATGGTGCGGCCGTCACGCTCCTTGCGCGAGCGCACCGTCAGCGCCTCGCACAGCGGCAGAAATTCAGGATAGGTCTCGATATCGGCGACCAGCGCAAACATCTGCTCCGGCGTGTGGGCAACGCGGCGTGTGGCTTCGAATTTCGGCATTGAAGCAGGATTTAACTGGCTTTTTTGAGCTGCGCCTCACGCGCCGCCCGCAGCCTGGCGAAATCGTCACCGGCATGATGCGAGGAGCGCGTCAGCGGGCTCGACGCCACCAGCAGGAAACCCTTGGTCTTGCCGATCGTCGCGAAGGAGTTGAACTCCTCCGGCGTGACGAAGCGGATCACCGGGTGGTGTTTCTTCGACGGCTGCAGATACTGGCCAATGGTCATGAAGTCGACATTGGCCGAGCGCAGGTCGTCCATCAGTTGCAGGATCTCGTTGCGCTCTTCGCCGAGGCCGACCATGATGCCGGACTTCGTGAAGATCGACGGGTCGAGCTCCTTGACCCGCTGCAACAGCCGGATCGAGTGGAAATAGCGGGCACCCGGCCGCACCGTCAGGTAGTTCGACGGCACGGTTTCGAGATTGTGGTTGAAGACATCGGGCTTGGCCGCCACGACGATCTCCAGCGCGCCCTCCTTGCGCAGGAAATCGGGCGTCAGGATTTCGATCGTGGTCAAGGGCGTCGCTGCTCGGATCGCCCGGATAACCTCGGCGAAATGCTGCGCGCCGCCATCGGCGAGATCGTCGCGGTCGACCGAGGTGATGACGACATGGGTCAGCCCCATCTGCTTTACGGCATGCGCGACACGCGCCGGCTCATCGGCATCGAGCGCGGTGGGAATGCCGGTGGCAACATTGCAGAACGCGCAGGCGCGCGTGCAGATCTCGCCCATGATCATGAAGGTGGCGTGCTTCTTTTCCCAGCACTCGCCGATATTGGGGCAGCCGGCCTCTTCGCACACCGTGACCAGCTTGTGCGACTTCACGATCTCGCGGGTTTCGGCATAGCCCTTGGACATCGGCGCCTTGACGCGGATCCAGTCGGGTTTGCGCAGCACGTCCTGATCAGGCTTGTGCGCCTTCTCGGGGTGCCGCAGGCGCGGCGCGTTGGCGATCGTGTCGAGGACGGTGACCATCTCAAACCTGACTTGTTGGCGTCTGCCCGTCGGCATTCGCCCTTCTGACGTCATCTAGGACTTTTCGGTGCAAAGAAAAAGGCCGCGGCGGCGCATGCCGCCACAGCCTTTTTCGCATAGCGGTAGTTTAGCGGCGTATCAGCCGCCCGGCAAAGATCAGCAGGCAGGCGCCGATGAAGCCGGTGATCAGGTAGGCGAGCCAGCCGACACCGAAGGGTTCGATGTTGAGCGCCCTGAGAATTGCGTTCAGCACCACCGCGCCGACAATGCCCATAATGATGTTCATTAAGACGCCGGTATTGCTCTTCATGACCATCTCGGCCAGCCACCCGGCCAAACCGCCGATGATGATGGCCGCAATCCAGCCCACGCCATTCACGTCCATATGCCAACTCCTCCAGTGTCAGGTGAAAATGCATCCGGAAACGAACTGTCTTGCCGTAAGGTTCCTCCGGCGCATGCGTCTGAGTCTCGCGGCAGCAATTTATCACGCGTTGAGCGCACGGCCATAGGCATCGAGCACGCTTTCCTTCATCATCTCCGACAGCGTCGGATGCGGGAAGATGGTGTGCATCAGTTCTTCCTCGGTGGTCTCCAGGTTCATCGCCACGACAAAGCCCTGGATCAGCTCCGTCACCTCGGCGCCGACCATATGCGCGCCGAGCAGCTGGCCGGTCTTCTTGTCGAAGATGGTCTTGATGAAGCCCTGGTCCTCGCCAAGCGCGATCGCCTTGCCGTTGGCGCCGAACTGGAAGCGGCCGACACGAATGTCCTTGCCTTCGGCCTTGGCCTTGGCTTCGGTGAGCCCGACCGATGCGACCTGGGGGTTGCAATAGGTGCAGCCCGGGATCTTCAGCTTGTCTGTCGCATGCACGCCGGGGAAATTGGCGATCTTTTCGATACATACCACGCCTTCATGCTCGGCCTTGTGGGCAAGCATAGGCGGTCCGGCGACATCGCCGATAGCGTAGATGCCGGGAACGTTGGTCTTGCCATAGCCGTCAATGACGACGCAGCCGCGATCGGTCTTCACGCCGAGCGTCTCGAGGCCGAGATTCTCGATGTTGCCCTGCACGCCGACGGCCGAGATCATGCGGTCGGCGGTGATCTTCTCGACCTTGCCGTCTTTCATCTCGACGTGGGCAGTGATCGAGTTGGCACCCTTCTCGACCTTGGTCACCTTGGCCTCGAGGATGATTTTCATGCCCTGCTTCTCGAACTGCTTCTGCGCGAATTTCGAGACCTCGGCATCCTCGACCGGCATCACCGCCGGCAAAAGCTCGACCACCGTCACCTCGGCGCCCATGGTGCGATAGAAGGAGGCGAACTCGATGCCGATGGCGCCCGAACCCATGACCAGCAGCGATTTCGGCATCTCCTTCGGCACCATCGCCTCGAAATAGGTCCAGATCAGCTTGCCGTCCGGCTCGATGCCGGGCAGCGCGCGCGGCCGGGCGCCGGTGGCGAGAATAATGTGCTTGGCGGTATAGGTGCCCTCGCCCTTGACGCCCTTGGGCACCGGCGGCTGCGGCTCCATCGGTTTCTTGGCCGTCTTGGAGACGACGATTTCACCCGGCTTGGAGAGCTTGGCGTCGCCCCAGATAACGTCGACCTTGTTCTTCTTCATCAGGAAGGCGACGCCGCCATTGAGCCTCAACGACACTTTGCGCGAGCGGTCGACGACAGCGGCCGTGTCGGCGCTGACCTTGCCGCCTTCGAGCTTCAGGCCGTAGTCCTTCAGATGATCGGAATAGTGCATGATCTCGGCCGAGCGCAGCAGCGCCTTGGTCGGGATGCAGCCCCAGTTGAGGCAGATGCCGCCGAGATGCTCGCGCTCGACGATCGCCGTCTTGAAGCCGAGCTGGGCGGAGCGCACCGCCGTGACATAGCCGCCGGGGCCTGAGCCGATGATTATGACGTCGTAGGATTCAGCCACGGGGTTTCTCCCTGATTTTCTCTAGAGTTCCAGCATCACACGCACCAATGGCGCCAATGCGTCACCTATATTGCGCGTGTTTTCGGCATCGAGATGGACCCCGTCGATCGGTGTGGTCTCGGCCACCGTGCCGGCATCGAAAAAGCCGCAGCCGGCCTCGTCGGCGAGCGCGGAATATTGCGGCGCCAGCTGCTTCGAGGCCTCGTCGCCGCCGGCAAACATTTCCTTGAATTCGGCATTGTCGGTGCGGCTGACCGCTGGTGGCGCGACGATCAGGATTTGCGGCGCGGCCCAGTCGAACGGATAATCGTGGCCGCGCACGATGTCGATCAGCCGCTGCACGCCCTGCTTGGCCGCGACCGGATTGCCGTGGATCCAGGGCTTCATGTCGTTGGCGCCGAGCATGATGATGATCAGGTCGAGCGGCGCATGGCTGGTCAGGATCGTCGGCAGCACCTTGGCGCCATTGCGGTCGGCACCAGCCAGGTGATCGTCGAAAGCCGTGGTGCGGCCGTTCAGACCTTCGGCAATGACTTCGATATCGTCGTCGCCCAACGCCGCCTTGAGCACGCTCGGCCAGCGATCTTCCAGCGCATAACGCCCGAGGCTCGCCGCGTCATAGCCCCAGGTCAGGGAATCGCCGTAGCAGAGGATCGTTTTCATGCACCCGCACCCGCCTCCGCCCTAAGCGCGCGCCGCACGCGCCATCCCACGAACAGCCACTGCACGATAACCGTGGCGATGCTTGGCAAAAACAGACCGGCGACAACGGGGAGATCGCCTGACCACTGGGCTTTGCCAGGCGGCTGCGAGAAGGTCCAGGCAATCAGCCCGATTCCGGCCAGCACGAACAACGAAACCCCAACAAGCCCCGTCAGGTTTATCGCCCTTTGCGGGTTTGGCACGAACTGCGCGATGAAAAACGCCACGGTCGCAACGATGGTGACCAGCGCCGAAACCATGAAGACCAGGATGTATTCGGAATTCGCATTGGTGACGATTGCCAGCCACAGCGCCACCAGCCCGCCGGCCAAGCCGGAAAGGATCAGGGCGAAAAGGCTGGTGACGAATTTCCGCACAGCCTTTTTCCTTCCTAGACCAGCATGCCCATCGGATTTTCGATCATGCGCTTGAAGGCGACCAGAAGTTCGGCGCCGAGCGCACCGTCGACGGCGCGGTGATCGGTCGACAGCGTCACCGACATGATATTGGCGATTCTGATCTCGCCATTCTTGACCACCGGCCGCTGCTCGCCGGCACCCACCGCCAGGATCGTCGCATGCGGCGGGTTGATGACGGCGGCAAAGTCCTTGATGCCGAACATGCCGAGATTGGAGACAGCCGTCGTGCCGCCCTGATATTCCTCAGGCTTCAGCTTGCGGCTGCGCGCACGGCTCGCCAGATCCTTCATCTCGTTGGAGATAGTGGACAGCGTCTTTTCGTCGGCGTGGCGGATGATCGGCGTGATCAAGCCGCCGGGGATCGACACGGCAACGCCGACATCGGCGTGCTTGTGCTTGACCATGGCGCTTTCGGTCCACGACGCATTGGCATCCGGCACCGCCATCAGCGCCATCGCCATCGCCTTGATCACCATGTCGTTGACCGACAGCTTGTAGACGGGCACTTCGCCCTTGTCGGTCTTCTTCATCGGAGCCGCCGCATTGATCTGTGTGCGCAGCGCCAGCAGGGCATCGAGCTCGCAGTCGAGCGTCAGGTAGAAATGCGGGATGGTTGTCTTGGCCTCGACCAGGCGGCGCGCAATGGTCTTGCGCATATTGTCGTGCGGGACGAGCTCGTAGGACCCTTCGGCAAACAGCTTCAGCACCTGTTCGTCCGACATCGCCTTGGGTGCCGGAGCCGGCGCAGACGCCGGAGCGCCGGCAGGTGCGGCTTTCGCGGCCGGCGCGGCCTTGGCGCCACCGCCGGCGATCGCCGCCTCGACATCGGCCTTGACGACACGGCCATGCGGGCCGGTGCCACTCACGGCGGACACATCGACGCCGGCGTCTTTGGCTATGCGCCGCGCCAGCGGCGAGGCGAAAGTGCGCTCGCCTGACGATTGGCTGATCTCCCCCCTTGTGGGGGAGATGGCCGGCAGGCCAGAGGGGGGCGCGACAGACTGAGAGGTCGGCGGGACAGCGCCCCCCTCTGTCGACTTCGTCGACATCTCCCCCACGGGTGGGGAGATTGACGCCTTATCCTGTTTGGCATCGGCTTTCGCGGGCGCGGCATCGCCGCCGCCCTTTGCCGCCGCCCCTGCATCCTCGCCTTCGCCAGCCAGAATGGCGATCAGAGCATTGACCTTGACGCCTTCGGTGCCGGCCGGAACGACGAGCTTGGCAACCGTGCCCTCATCGACGGCCTCGACTTCCATCGTCGCCTTGTCGGTCTCGATCTCGGCGATCACGTCGCCCGGCGAAACCTTGTCGCCCTCCTTGACCAGCCACTTGGAAAGATTGCCCTCTTCCATCGTGGGCGAGAGCGCCGGCATGGTGATGTTGATTGGCATGATGTCCTCCCGACCGGCTCAGCGATACGTGACGGCTTTGACCGCCTCGATGACCTCGCCGACATTGGGCAAGGCCAGCTTTTCGAGGTTCGCCGCATAAGGCATCGGCACGTCCTTGCCGGCGATGGTGATGACCGGCGCATCGAGGAAGTCGAAGGCGCGCTGCGAAACCTGGTTGGCGATGTGGTCGCCGACCGAACTTTGCGGGAAACCTTCTTCGACCACGATCAAGCGGTTGGTCTTCTTCACCGAGGCAATGACGGTGTCGAGGTCGAGCGGACGGATGGTCCTGAGATCGATGATCTCGGCATCGATGCCCATGCCGCGCAGCTCGGCTTCCGCCTTGATGGCATAGGTCATGCCGATGCCGAACGAGACGATGGTGACGTCCTTGCCCTGCTTGTGAATGCGCGCCTTGCCGATCGGCAGCACGAAATCGTCAAGCTTCGGCACGTCGAAGGACTGGCCGTAGAGGATTTCGTTTTCGAGGAAGATGACCGGGTTCGGATCGCGGATCGCCGCCTTGAGCAGGCCCTTGGCATCGGCAGCCGTGTACGGCATCACCACTTTCAGGCCGGGAATATGGCTGTACCAGGCGGCATAGCACTGCGAATGCTGGGCGCCGACGCGGGCGGCAGCCCCGTTCGGGCCGCGGAACACGATCGGCGCGCCCATCTGGCCGCCCGACATATAGAGCGTCTTGGCGGCGGAGTTGATGATCTGGTCGATCGCTTGCATGGCGAAATTAAAGGTCATGAATTCGACGATCGGCTTCAGGCCGGCCATTGCCGCACCGACGCCGACGCCGGCAAAGCCATGCTCGGTGATCGGCGTGTCGACCACGCGTCGCGGCCCGAATTCCTGCAGCAGGCCTTGCGTGATCTTGTAGGCGCCCTGGTATTCCGCGACCTCCTCGCCCATGACGAAGACATCGCCGTCGCGGCGCATTTCCTCGGCCATGGCATCGCGCAAGGCCTCGCGCACCGTGGTCGAGACCATCTCGGTGCCGGCGGGAATATCGGGATCGGCCGCAGGTTTGGCCGCCGGAGCGGCGGGAACTGCCTTCGGAGCCTCGCCGGCATCCTGGGGAGCCGCTTTTGAACCTTCCTCGGCTGCATCGGTCCGCTGACCGCCAGCGGAAACGGCATCCTGGGTGGAGGCAGGCTTGCCGCTCTTTTCGACATCGCCTGCACTTTCACCGTCCTGCAGCAACACGGCGATCACCGCGTTGACCTTGACGCCTTCGGTGCCGGCGGGAACCACGATCTTGCCGATCGTGCCTTCATCGACGGCTTCGACTTCCATCGTCGCCTTGTCGGTTTCGATCTCGGCGATGACATCGCCGGCGACGACCTTGTCGCCCTCGTTCTTCAACCATTTGGAAAGATTGCCCTCTTCCATGGTCGGCGAGAGAGCGGGCATGAGAATTTCGATCGGCATGTCCTTGCCCTCCCGTTACAATACGATGTCGGTCCAGAGCTCGGACGGATCCGGCTCTGCGTCGTGCTGGGCAAATTCGGCGGCGTCGGCGACGATGTCGCGGACTTCCTTGTCGATGTTCTTGAGTTCGTCCTCGGTCGCCCACTTCTTGGCCGTCAGCCGCACCTTGACCTGCTCGATCGGATCATGATCCGAGCGCATCTTCTGCACTTCTTCCTTGGAGCGGTATTTTGCCGGATCCGACATCGAGTGACCGCGATAGCGATAGGTCTGCATCTCGAGGATGATCGGACCGTTGCCGGCACGGCACCATTCGGTCGCCTGATCGCCGGCGGATTTGACCGCACGCACATCCATGCCGTCGACCTGAATGCCGGGAATCTTGAACGATGCGCCGCGATGCGAAAAATTGGTTTCCGCCGACGAGCGCGACACCGAGGTGCCCATGGCATAGCGGTTGTTCTCGATGATGTAGATCACCGGCAGCTTCCACAGCGAGGCCATGTTGAAGCTTTCATAGACCTGGCCCTGGTTGGCTGCGCCATCGCCGAAATAGGTCAGCGAGACATTGTTGTTGTCGCGGTAGCGGTTGGCGAAGGCCAGCCCGGTGCCGAGCGAAACCTGCGCGCCGACAATGCCGTGGCCGCCGTAAAAATGCTTCTCCTTGGAGAACATGTGCATGGAGCCGCCCTTGCCCCTCGACAGGCCACCACGGCGTCCGGTCAGCTCTGCCATGACGCCCCGCGGTGACAGTTCCATCGCCAGCATGTGGCCATGGTCGCGATAGGCGGTGATCATCTGGTCGCCGTTGATCAGCGACATCTTCATGCCGGTGACGACCGCTTCCTGGCCGATATAGAGGTGGCAGAAGCCGCCGATAAAGCCCATGCCGTAGAGCTGGCCGGCCTTTTCCTCGAAGCGACGGATAAGCAGCATGTGCCGGTAGGCGGCAAGCTCCTCGTCCTTGGTGAAGTCGGCCGGCTTGGGGGCGGAAAGCCCCGTTGATTTGGCGGATGTCGATTTAACGGATTTGGCAGGCGCTTTTTTGGCGGCGGTGGCCATGCATCACTCCCTGTTGGCGTCTCTTCGCGGACACTAAAGCAGACCATGTCTGCTCCGGGGAGGATCAGCTCCTCCCCACCGATTGGAAGGAAGCTAACATGCGAGACGGCGTTTCGCCATGCAGAAAAACGCATGGCTGGCATGCGCCTAAACGCCCAGAATCGTTAGAGATATCAGCGATTAACCGAAATTCGGTTATTTCGAATTGGCCGGCAGCATGATGGTGATTTCATCGGGCTGGGACAGATTGAGCGCCCGGCGTGCCTGCTCGTCGAGCATATCCTTTTCAAGCGTGCCCTCATGCATCAGCTGGACGCGCCGCTCCAGATCGATCCGGCGCGCCTTGATGGCATCGTACTTGGCCTGCAATTCGATGGTCTGCGCTTCGAGCTGATATTTGGAATTGATGCCGAACTCGCCATGATAGGCATGGAAGCCGAAATAGGCCAGGAACGCCACGCAAAGCGACGGGATGATCAGCCGGCCGGTGTTTCTCTGCTTGTGCTGGCGTGTCCACATGGTCGCAATCCTTTGACCGCCATTTGTCGCTCGATTGTGCTTAATGGACGGTTACGGACAGGTGCATTAGCCAGCGGCCGCAACGAAAAAGGGCGGGAAAATCCCGCCCTTCGTCGTTTTCGCCAGTTCGGCAGAATTTAAGCTTTGACCACCGACTTGCCGGCGTAGCGCGCCTGCTTGCCGAGCTCTTCCTCGATGCGGATCAGCTGGTTGTACTTGGCCATGCGATCCGAGCGCGACAGCGAACCGGTCTTGATCTGCCCGCAATTGGTGGCGACGGCGAGGTCGGCGATGGTCGAATCCTCGGTTTCGCCCGAACGGTGCGACATGACGGCTGTGTAGCCTGCCTTGTGCGCGGTCTCGACAGCGTCGAGCGTTTCGGTGAGCGAGCCGATCTGGTTGACCTTGACCAGGATCGAATTGGCGACACCCATGCGGATGCCGTCGCGCAGCCGCGCCGTGTTGGTGACGAAGAGGTCGTCGCCAACCAGCTGCGTCTTGTTGCCGATCAAATCGGTCAGGTACTTCCAGCCCTCCCAGTCGTCCTCGGCCAGGCCGTCCTCGATCGAGATGATCGGATAGTCGGCGGCAAGCTTGGCCAGGTACTTGGCCTGCGCCTTGGGATCGCGGGTCCTCTTCTCGCCCTCATAGACGTAATTGCCGTCCTTGAAGAATTCGGTCGCCGCACAGTCGAGACCAAGCGCGATCTCCTCGCCCGGCTTGAAGCCGGCCTTCTCGATCGATTCCATGATGAAATCGAGCGCCACCGGCGCACTCTTCAGATTGGGCGCGAAGCCGCCTTCGTCGCCGACATTGGTGTTGTGGCCGGCATCCTTGAGCTTCTTGCGCAGCGTGTGGAAGATTTCCGAGCCCCAGCGCACGCCTTCGCGCAGCGTCGGCGCGCCGACCGGCAGGATCATGAATTCCTGGAAATCGATCGGATTGTCGGCATGCGCGCCGCCATTGATGATGTTCATCATGGGCACCGGCAGCAAATGCGCCTTGGTGCCGCCGACATAGCGGTAGAGCGGCAGGCCGGCGGCTTCCGCCGCGGCCTTGGCGACCGCCAGCGAGACGCCGAGGATGGCGTTGGCGCCGAGCCGGCTCTTGTTGGGCGTGCCGTCGAGCTCGATCATGGTCTGGTCGATGTGGATCTGGTTTTCGGCTTCCAAGCCGCCGATCGCCTCGAACAGCTCGCCATTGACGGCCTCGACCGCCTTGAGCACGCCCTTGCCGAGATAGCGGGCGCCACCGTCGCGCAGTTCGACGGCCTCATGCGCGCCGGTCGACGCGCCCGACGGCACCGCGGCGCGGCCCATCGAGCCGTCTTCGAGGACGACGTCGACCTCGACGGTCGGATTTCCACGGCTGTCCAGGATTTCACGCCCGACAATGTCGATGATGGCGGTCATTGCGATGTCCCCGATTGATCGATTGAAAGCGTCGCGCCCCTCTTAGCCAAAGTGCCGCAAAAGGCAATCAGGAATGGCATGAAATAATGGTGACAGTCGCCCCATGCGCTCAGGCCGTGGGGCATGGGCGACGCCATCTGAACGCAAACAGCCCGCCCTGACGTCATATGTCTGGCGCGGCATGGGGTGGGTGCCCCGCCCCTGCGGCAATGCCTTTGTCACGAAACCAGGCGGCACACAAACTCCACCCGATGCTTCAAAAGAGGCTACCGCCAACGTGACAAACTTCACAATGCAGAGAATTCGAAGATGTTAGGGTCACATCTACAACGCGAACTATTTGGCGACCACAGTGAAATCAACAAACTTGAACTCTTTGGGGAGGCGGCAATGGCAGCGATTTCAGGTACTGGCTGGGAACTTCTTATTAGCCGCAAAGTCGAGCATATGAGGGGCACCAGACGCAGGACAGTTGGTACCTATAAAGTCTTTCACAACGGCACGGCAGTAACGGGTCTATCGGGGTTCGTGTGTGAATCTCGCGGCCCAGGCGACAATTCCAAAGAAGACAATGGCAGGCGCATCGAGCCCGGCACCTATCCGCTGGCGACACAGGCCGGAGGCAAATATGTGACGATCGGCTACACTGGCGCCAAGACGCCACCCAAACCTGGACTCGAACTGCTGAAGACCAACAAGCGCACCGAAATCCTGATCCATCCGGGCGTCAATTTCCTGTCCAGCGTCGGATGCATCAACCCGACGAAGAAGGTGAGCGGTCCGCTTTCCGACATGGATTTCACGGAGAGCCGGACACGCGTAATCGCCCTCATCGACGATCTGAAAACCTTTGCCGGCGGTGGCTTCCCGAAAAGCAACGGCAAGCGAATCCCCAATGCTTCGGTGGTCGTCGAAGGCGAACCGGTGCTGTCGACCGAGAGTGTCGAGAGCGTGCTCGAAGCCGTTGCGGGCGATCCGAACAAGGGTTTGCCAGCAGCGGTCTTCCAGAAATTCGCGCAGAGACCGGCAAGCGGTTCCAAGCGAACAATCTATGACGGTTACATCGGCGCCTTTACCTCCGACAAAGGCCTCAAGACACTTGGCGATCATGGGGTGTGCAACAACTATGATCGGCTGATGCATTTCTTCGCTCAAGCGGCGATGGAAACCGGTGGCTTCACCCTCATTCGCGAATCCCTGACCTACACGACCGTGGCGGCAATCCGGAACGCATGGAGGTCGCGAGCCGCGGGCAAGACCGATCAGTGGATCGAGGACAACCTGCTGCGCAAGCCGCAAGCCCTGGGCGACTGGGCCTATGGCGGCCGCATGGGCAATGTGAAAGGAACGTTGGACGGCTTCAATTTCCGCGGCGGCGGCACGTTCCAGACCACCGGGCGCGACGCGTACACGGCCAAGGGCAAGCTCGCCAAGGTCGACCTCGCCAATCATCCTGAACTGATCGAGGATCCGCAGATTTCGCTGCTCGCAGCTTGCGCCGAATGGAAAGGGTCAGGCTGCAATGCCTTTGCCGATGCCGGCCTGATTAAAAAGATCTCGCGCGCGATCAACGTCGGCAACGCCAATTCCACCACGCCGGCCAATGGCGAAGCGGATCGGATCGCCTGGCACGAAAAGATTTTCAAGGCGGTGAAGAATGCCGGACTCCTCGGCTGAGCATGCCTCGGATCACGTTCGGCAACACCACGTCATCATAATTCAGAGATAACAATCTCTGTGTCGACTAGGATGGTGATGCGCGGGGCGAAACAGGAGGAGTTTCGCCATGTCCGAGTTGAGCGGTATCGTGAGTTTGTTCCTGATCGCGGCGGCGTTCCTGACGTCGTGCGATACGCAGCAGCCGCCAAAGGCGGCGACGCAGCTGTCCACGCTTCATGCAGCAGAATAATTTAGAAACTGTCGGGTTGCACTGAAAAGGCCCCCGTTTCGGAATTCGGGGGCCTTTTCACGTCAGGCGTCAGCGCAGCTGATCAATGCCAATACGGCGTGACCTTGTAGTAATCATAGGAAGCATCACGTGCGGCCTCGCCATCGGCGCCGGCCAGTTCATTGATCGAATAGGCGGGTGCTGCCTTCAGCTGCTCCTTCGAGAACGGCACGACATAGCCGCCCTTGTCCTCGTCATAGTCGAGGCTCGCCCACGGAATGGCGTGATACTTCTCGCCAATGCCGAGAAATCCACCGAACCCGATCACCGCGAACATGATGCCGTTCGACGTCTTGTCGAGCATGATGTCCTCGATGCTGCCGATGCTCGTGCCTTCGGTGTTGTAGACCGACGTGCCGATGACGCGCGAAGCGGCGATGGCTTCGGTGTGGCCTGTCTGGGTGGTCATGGCTGCTGCTCCTCATGTCGTTGATCGATACTTTGACAATGAGGTGCGCGGGCGAAAGTTCCCGTTTTTCGAGCGGCGGGCGGTTACTCCGCGAGGATGAACGTCACCTTCATGTTGACGCGATAGGCCGCGATCCTGCCGTCCTCGACGACGATCTTCTGGTCCTGGATCCAGGCGCCTTCGACGTTCTTCAGGGTCTTTGAGGCGCGCTCAATCCCCTTCTCGATGGCGTCCTGAAAGCTCTTTTTCGACGACGACGTGATTTCGGTGACGCGGGCGACGGACATGGCTTCCTCCTGCCAAGACGCTCATTTGCAGGAGCGAGCCTACAGCCGGCTTATGCCTTCCACAAGCAGGGCAGCGCGCGCGCCATAGCCGAAACCATCAGCCTCGGTTCAGGTCAGCAGCATTCTTGGCGATGCGGTCGAATGCCATCAGTCTTTCGAGCAGCGCCGGCATGTCCTTCAGCGGCAGCATGTTGGGCCCGTCGGAGGAGGTCGAATTGTCGGGATCCTGGTGGGTCTCTATGAACACGCCGGCGACGCCGACGGCAACGGCAGCCCGCGCCAGCGTCTCGACAAAGCGGCGCTCACCACCGGAGGAACCGCCCTGCCCGCCCGGCTGCTGCACCGAATGGGTGGCGTCGAAAATCACCGGCGCGCCGATCTCGGCCATCAGAGGCAAAGCCCGCATGTCCGACACCAGCGTGTTGTAGCCGAAAGACGCGCCGCGCTCGGTGGTCAGCACATTGAGGTTGCCCGAACCGGTGATCTTGGCCACCACGTTCTTCATATCCCAGGGCGCCAGGAATTGCCCCTTCTTGACGTTGATCACCTTGCCGGTCTTGGCGGCGGCGACCAGCATGTCGGTCTGGCGCGACAGGAAGGCCGGAATCTGCAGCACATCGACATGGTGTGCGACGATCGCGCACTGCTCCTCGGTGTGGACATCGGTCAGAATGGGAACCGAAAATTCCTTGCGCAACTCGTCGAACACCGGAAGCGCCGCGTCCATGCCGGCGCCGCGCGTTGCCGACAGCGAGGTGCGGTTGGCCTTGTCGTAGCTGGTCTTGTAGACGAGGCCGATGCCGAGCTTGCCGGTCAGTTCCTTCAGCGCGCCGGCCATGTCGAAAGCGTGCTGGCGCGATTCGAACTGGCACGGGCCGGCGATCAACGCCAAGGGCCCGCTGTTGTCGAAGACGACGTTGCCGACGGTTACCGACGAATTCGGCGCCAGCGAATTGGGCCCTTGCGGCTTGCTCATGGGGTCTCCCGGAAGATGAAAGCCGCGCCCTGCCCGGATGCCGGCTGCACGACAATTTCGTTGCCCGCTATATCGTGCCGGACGGCGTTGTCTGCAAGCAGCCTCGCGACAGTGCCGGCACTGCGGGCCGAAAAGACAATCGCGGCGAAGCGAACTCTTGTCGGCGCACCGGCCGGAATGTCGAAGCGCGCGGTGAAAGCCGCAGGATCCAGAACGGTCAGACGCGCATTCGGCAGGTCGAAGACCGCGCTGCTCTGCTGCTCCGAGCCAACCACTGTCGAGATCAGGCTGATCTGCGTGGAAGGCGCGTCGCTGATCGCGACGATTTCGGCAATGCCGGTCACGCCGTTGGCATGGGCCTGCAGTGCTGTACGGTCGATTTGAGGGGCGTTGATCCGCTCGCAAGCGAACAGAAAGGCGTCCATCGTCTCGGCGCCGGCGGCGAAAGCCAGTTTGAACGAGGCCATGTCGCTCTTTCCGGCCGTGTCGGTGAAGGCGCGGGAAAAGCTCAGTACGTCTCCCGCCGACAGGCCGGCTTTGATAAAGCGCGCATGGTCCGCATCGGCATCGTCGGTGGCCAGCACCACGGCGGAAAAGCCCTCATCGCCCAGCCTGGCGCGATTGAGCCGGTCGCGCGCGACAAAGACATTGCCACCGGCAAATGCCTCGTCTGCAGCCTGTTCATTCCCGACCGCCAGCGGTTCGAGGTAGGTGCCGTCGGCGAAGAAGACGCAGCAATTTTCGGTGCCGAAAGGGTGGATGCCGGTTGGTGCGACGATGAAGCCAAGCGATGTCAGCCGCGCCCGCGCCACGGCGAGGCTCGCCGTCGGCAGCACCAGATGGTCAAGCGGATGGGTCGTGCTGGTCATGCCGGCGCGGTGTGCATCATTCCCGAAATTGGTTCAAGGCCTCTTGCCGGCCCGATCAGGCCGCCGCCACGATATCGGCCGAATAGCGCAATTCGCGCAAGGGTTTGACCCGGCTGGTCGTCTCGGCATAGAGCGGGTGCGCCTTGTATGCGGCAAGCGCGGCATCGTCCTCGAACTCGGCATAGACGACCACGTCGATCGCATCCGACAGCGGATCGACCTTGGTGTTGAGCGTCACCTCGAAGAGGCTTGAATGCGGGATCTTGCCCAGTGTGAGCAAGCCCGTGCGCACGGCCTCGACATCGTCCTTGCGCCGCGCGCTGAAGAAAACGATATGCCGGATCACGCCTGCCTCCACGTTCGATTTGCGGCATGTTTTGTGTGAGCGGGACCGTCGCGTCAACCGCCACGATGTCGCGCCCGGCAATGCCGGCAGGCGACTTTGCAGAGGCGCAAAAAGCTAGGCTTTGCCGGTGACGTAGCGCACGACGCGCGACATCTCCCTGACCGTCGTGTCGAGATAGCGGCCCTGATTGTAGAGGCCGTCCCAGATCAGGAAAAAGGCGATGGCGGTGATGACGATGACGTAACGCATGGCTGAAACTAACGTATGTGGCTGTTCGTAACCACAGCGATTTCACCGGCGGTCGCTCGCCCTCACGGATTCTGGCCCCAGGCACGCCACCTGGGCCAGTGCCGGGCACGGCTTGCCTCTTGAAGTTCCCGTCGATGCGGTGGAAGATTGTGGCCAAAATTCACGCAGGCTACGGCGTTCGCGCCTGACGAATGAAAGTGGAGGATGTGGAGGCCGGCAGATCTTGCGCCGCCCCCGCGGAAGTCCAGGGGGGTGTGAGATGGCTGTCAGGGAATACAAAGGCATCGGCGACGCCATCAGGCTGGACGAACTCAATTTCGCCGAGATGGTCAAGGGCCTGCCGGCCAAGGCGCGCATGGTGCTGTCGGCGGCGATGAAATTGCCGCGCGGTTCGCTGAAGGTGAGGATGCCGGATGGCCGGGCGGTTCTTGTCGGCGGCAACGGACCCGGCCCGGATGCCGAACTGGTGTTGAAGAACTGGCGCCTGCCCGGCCGTGCCTTTTCCGGCGGCACCATCGGCGTTGCCGAATCCTACATGGACGGCGACTGGGAAAGCCCTGATGTAACCAGCTTCCTGGAACTGTTCGTCGTCAACTCGGCCGTTGGCGAACGCATTGCCGGCGGCGCCAGCTGGCTCATCAACACGGTCCAGCGCATCCGCCACTGGTTCAACGAAAACACCCGCACAGGCTCGAAGCGCAACATCTCGGCGCATTACGATCTCGGCAACGCCTTCTACAAGCAATGGCTCGATCCCAGCATGACCTATTCGTCGGCGCTCTATGCGACCGGCGCCAACGACCTGGAAAGCGCTCAGGCCGCCAAATACCGCGCGCTGGCCAAGGATACGGGCATCGGCAAGAAGGACCATGTGCTCGAGATCGGCTGCGGCTGGGGCGGTTTTGCCGAATTTGCCGCGCGCGAGATCGGCTGCCGCGTCACCGGCCTGACCATCAGCCGCGAACAGCACGATTTCGCCAAGGCGCGCATCCAGAAGGCGGGACTGTCTGACAAGGTCGACATCAAGCTGCAGGATTACCGAGACGAAACGGGCACTTACGACCGCATCGCCTCGATCGAGATGTTCGAGGCGGTCGGCGAAAAATATTGGCCGGTATTTTTCGGCAAGATGAAGGCATGCCTGAGGCCCGGCGGCACCGCCGGCCTGCAGATCATCACCATCAACGAGGCCGCTTACGACACCTATCGGGCGCGGCCGGATTTCATCCAGCGCTATGTCTTCCCAGGCGGCATGCTGCCGACGCCGTCGATCCTGAAGACGCTGGGCAGCGACCATGGCCTTGCCCATCTGCGCGAGCGCGTCTTTCCGGACGACTATGCCCGCACGCTTGCCGAATGGCGCAACCGCTTCTGGGCGTCGTGGGAAAAGATCGTCCCGCTCGGCTTCGACGACCGCTTCAAGAAGCTTTGGGAATTTTATCTCCACTATTGCGAAGCCGGCTTCAGGGCCAGCTACATCGACGTGCGCCAGGTGGTCTACAAGGCCTGATCCGAAGCGTGATTGAGCGGGCGTATGCCCGCTCGTTTCCCTGTTACCTGCGCGTTTGCCTCAAAGCAGGATGCGATACTTCGCAAACCCGGATTCGCCCTCGCCGGCCGGCTCGATCTTGAGCGATTTCACCCCAAATATGAAATCCTTCGCTTTGGGGCCGGTCTCGAACACGACGCTGGTGCCGGGCAGCGGCGTGAACGACCAATTGTCGTCGGCCGAGGGGTTGATCGTGCCTTCGCTGACGACGTAGCGCACGATCACGTCGCGGTTGGTGTCCGGCGCCTCGTAGATGATCTTCGAGGCATTGATGTCGGGGAAATTGCCGCCACCGCCGGCGCGGTAATTGTTGGTGGCGACGACGAATTTCGCTGCCGGATCAATCGGCTTGCCGTCGAAGCTGAGGCCGACGATGCGGTTCGAGCCGGCATTGGCGACGCCACCCTTGGCATCGTATTTCGGCAGCTGCGACAGGTCTATTCCGTAGCTGACGCCATCGATCACATCGAAATTGTAGGACGGGAATTCGGTGTCGATGAGCGCCTGGTCGGCTTTGCCCGGCTCGATCTTCCTGAAAATGCCGGCCGACATTTCCAGCCATTCCTTCACTTGCGCGCCGGTGATTTCGACGGCACGAACCGTGTTCGGATAGAGATAGAGGTCGGCGACGTTCTTGATGGCGATGTCGCCCACCGGCACGTCGGTATAGTAGTCGGCGCCGTTGCGCCCGCCGGCCTTGAAGGGCGCCGCCGCCGACAGCAGCGGCACGTCCTTCCACTGCGTGCTTTTTAATATGTCCTTGAGGTACCAGCTCTGCGCCTGGTTGACGATCTGCACCGACGGATCGTCGGCGACCAGCGCGAAATAGGAATAGAGCGGCGCCGAGGTCTTGCCGACCGGTCGGCGGACATAGGCAAGTGTCGCCTCATGGTCCGCCTTCAGCGCATCGACGACGCGCTGGTCGTCCGCCACCGTCGGCTTGTTTGCCTTGTCGACGCGCTGGTAGATCGGCCTTGCCTCCGATGTGGCCGAGGCTACGCGCCATTTCGATCCGTCCCGTTCCAGAAGCAGATCGATCAGTCCCATATGCGAGCCCCAGAAACCGCCCATCACGGCGGGCTTGCCCTGCAGCGTGCCTTTCTCGGTGTCGACGCCTTCGAGCGCCTGAAAATCCTTCTTGCCGGGGAAGACGAGATGCTGATGGCCGGTGAACACCGCATCGATGCCTTCGACGCCGGCGACGAAGAAGGAGGCGTTCTCCATGCCGTCGCCCTGCTTGATATCGATGCCGGAATGCGAGAGCGCGATGACGATGTCGGCGCCCTCCTCCTTGATCTGCGGCACCCATGCCCTGGCCGCCTCGACGATGTCGCGCGTCCTGACATTGCCTTCCAGGTTCTTCAGGTCCCAGACCATGATCTGCGGCGGCACAAAGCCGATGATGCCGATCTTGATCGGCTGCTCGGCGCCCGACCCGTCCTTGATCTTCTTGTCGAGGATGACATAGGGCCTGAGGTAGAGCTTGTCGTCGCGCGGTTTGGCGGCAAGCTCGGTGCCGCGGATCAGATTGGCGCAGACGAAGGGGAAATTGGCTCCGGCCAGCACCTTGTCGAGGAACGACAGGCCGTAATTGAACTCGTGATTGCCGAGCGTCGAGCATTCATAGCCCAGCAGGTTCATGCCCTTCATGATCGGATGCAGATCGCCTTCCTTGAGGCCCTTCTCATAGGCGATGTAATCGCCCATCGGATTGCCCTGCAAAAGATCGCCATTGTCGATCAGCATCGCATTGGTGGCTTCCTTGCGCACCGCCGCGATCAGTGAGGCCGTCCGTGACAGGCCCATCGTGTCGTTGGCTTTGTCGGCGTAGTAGTCGTAAGGCAGCACATTCACATGAATGTCGGTGGTCTCCATGATCCTCAGATGCGCCTGATTGGCCTGCGCGCGGGCGGAAAACGGATGCAGCATGATCAGCGCCCCGCTGGCGGCCGTACCGGCAAGAAAACTACGGCGGGAGACGGGGTAATTGAGATGCGGCATTGGTTTTCCTTCCCAGCGACGTGACAAGATCCCAGCCCCGGGCGGAAGCTTCGCGCCGAAAACCGGCCATGTCCATCGGGAAGTCAGTCGATCAGCAAAAGGTGACGGCTGGATGAATATCCTTGGCCGCGGTTGAGAACCTCAGCCCTTGTCATCGTCGCCCTGGGTGATCAGCCGCGCGCTGCGCTGGCCGGTGAAATAGATCCATAGCCAGCTAAGCGACACCGAGAGCCGGTTGCGGAAACCGATCAGGAAGTAGATATGCGCCACGCCCCACAGCCACCAGGCAAGCCATCCGTGAGCTTGATCGAGCCGAAATCGATCGCGGCTGCCCACTTGCCGATCGTCGCCAGGTCGCCGGCATGTTTGTAGCGGAAAGGCCGCGGCGCGCCATCGCCGGCCAGCCGCGCCCTGATCGTCGCGGCGACATGCTTGCCCTCCTGCTTGGCCGAGGGCGCCACGCCGGGCACCGGTTTGCCGTCCGGCCGCAAGACATGCGCGGTGTCGCCGATGACGAAGATTTCAGGACTGTTCGGCACGGTCAGATCGGGCTCGACCATTACCCTGCCCGCCCGGTCCACCGGCGCGCCCAGCCACTCTCCCGCGGGTGAAGCCGCCACGCCGGCGGCCCACAGGATGGTTCGCGCCGGCAGATGCGTATCGCCAAAGACGACGCCTTCGGCATCGAGGCGCGTGACGGCGCGGCCAAGCTCGACCGTGACGCCCCGCCGCTCCAGCGCCTTGCGCGCATAGTCGGACAGCTTTGGCGCGAAATTGGCTAGGATCCTGTCTCCGGCCTCGACCAGCACCACACGCGCCTCACGCGTGTCGATGTTGCGGAATTCGCCGCGCAGCGTTTCATGCGCGAGTTCGACAATGGTGCCGGCAAGCTCCACGCCGGTCGGGCCGCCGCCGACGATGACCAGTGTCAGCAGTGCCTGGCGCTTGGCCGGATCGGTCTCGCGCTCGGCCTGCTCGAAGGCGAGCAGGATGCGCCGCCGAATGGTGGTTGCGTCTTCAAGCGTCTTCAGCCCGGGCGCGAAAGGCTCCCATTCGTCGTGGCCGAAATAAGCATGACGCGCGCCGGTGGCGAGCACCAGCGTGTCGTAGGGAACAGAACTGCCGTCCTCAAGCAGCACGCGTTTGCCTGGACGGTCGACGCCGGTGACGTTGCCGAGCAGCGTCGTCACGTCCTCGCGCTTGCGCAGCAGATGACGGATCGGCCAGGCAACTTCCGAGGTCGCCAGCGAGGTGGTCGCCACCTGGTAGAGCAGCGGCTGGAAAAGGTGATGGTTGCGCTTGTCGATCATGGTGATGCGCACGGGTGCGCCGGCCAGCGCCCGCGTGAGTTCGAGACCGCCGAACCCTGCGCCGACGACAACGACATGATGGCTGGTTTCACTCATCGCATTCACCCCTGTTTGTCTCCCTCTATCTAGCGATTTTTGTGCACCGCAACAATGTCGCGGCGAGCTAGATTGCCGCTTAAGGCTGCCCAGGACTCGTCGCCGGATGTCGCGAATGCCTATGTCGGCAAGCATGGACGGGTATAGCCTTGCAGGCTGGAACCACGGGAGTGAAGCATGGCCAACGACGATGACAAAGATGGCAAAGGGCGGGGGCAATATTCTTCGCCGCCTTGCTTCATGCACGAACTCGATCCGGAATTTCGCGCGCCATTGACCGACTGGACCGATGTGCGCCGTTGGCGCAAGGCCGAGCGCGAGCGTCTGATCGCGGCACGGTTGGCGGTTTCCGCCGATGCGCGGGTGGCGATGTCGCGGGCTATCGCCGAAGGGCTCGACGCGGCAATCGGCGACATTGCCGGCCGCATGGTCAGCCTCTATTGGCCGTTTCGCGGCGAGCCGGACCTGCGGCCGTGGATGGCGTCGATCAACGAACGCGGCGGCCGCACGGCGCTGCCCATCGTGATCGAGAAAGGCCAGCCGCTGATCTTCCGCGCTTATGTGCCCGGCGACCGGCTGGAAAAAGGCATCTGGAACATCCCGATCCCGGCCGAAGGCGAGCCGGTGCTGCCCGACATCGTCATCTCGCCGATCGTCGGCATCGACCCGCGAAACTACCGCCTGGGCTATGGCGGTGGCTTCTTCGACCGCACGCTGGCTGCCATGCCGTTCAAGCCATTGGTCATCGGCGTCGGCTACGAACTGCAGCGCATAGCCACCATCTACCCGCAGCCGCACGACATCCCGATGGACCGGCTGGTGACCGAGGCTGCTCAGGGCTAGGCCAGTTCCGGCTTCATGCCCATGGCGGTCCGGTCGACGATCTCGCGCAAGGCGAACGATGAGTTGATCTTGGTCACATGCGGCATCGCCGACAGCCACTCCTTGTGGATGCGCTCATAGTCGACCAGGTCCTTGGCGGCGATGCGCAGGATGTAGTCGTATTCGCCCGACATCAGGTGGCACGACAGCACATTCGGGCAGCGCTTGATCGCCGCCTCGAAATCCGACAGCGTCTTTTCGAACTGCCCCGACAGCGATATGTGCACGATCGCCGTCATCTGGTGGCCGAGCGCGGCATTCGAAAGCCGGGCATGATAGCCGCGGATGGTGCCGGATTTCTCCAGATTGTCGAGCCGGCGCGAACAGGCCGACTGCGACAGGCCGACCCTTTCAGCGAGCGCCGCATTGGGTATGCGGCCATCCTTCTGCAGTGCCTCGAGAATGGCGATATCGATCCTGTCGAGCGGCATTTACAGTGATTCCTGCGAAAATTATGCAATTTCGCGCAACGATTATCGAAACACGTCACCTCGCGCAAGCGCATTCGCAAACACCTGCGCAACGATTCGTGGTTCACTCGGTTGATACAGGGAACGAGCCCGAAGGGCCGGATCAGGAGAAGACTATGCGCGTCGGCTGCCCCAAGGAAATCAAGAACCACGAATACCGAGTCGGCCTGACGCCGGGCTCCGTCCGCGAATATGTCGCGCATGGCCATGAAGTGCTGGTCGAAAGCGGCGCCGGCGCCGGCATCGGCGCCGATGACAATGCCTACCGCGCCGCCGGCGCCACCATCGCCAGGACCGCCGCCGACGTGTTCGCCAAGTCCGACATGATCGTCAAGGTCAAGGAGCCGCAGCCCAACGAATGGGCGCAGCTGCGCGAGGGCCAGATCCTCTACACCTATCTGCACCTGGCCCCGGATCCGGAGCAGACCAAGGGCCTGCTCGCGTCCGGCGTCACCGCAATCGCCTATGAGACCGTAACCGACGACCGCGGCGGCCTGCCGCTCTTGGCGCCGATGTCGGAAGTTGCCGGCCGCCTGTCGATCCAGGCCGGCGCGACCGCGCTGCAGAAGGCCAATGGTGGCCGCGGCGTGCTGCTCGGCGGCGTGCCCGGCGTACTGCCCGGCAAGGTCACGGTGCTCGGCGGCGGCGTCGTCGGCCTGCATGCCGCCCGCATGGCGGTCGGCCTCGGCGCCGACGTCACCATCATCGACCGCTCGATCCCGCGCCTGCGCCAGCTGGACGACCTCTTTACCGGCCGCGTCCACACCCGCTACTCCACAGTCGAGGCGCTTGAGGAAGAATGCTTCTCGGCCGACATCGTCGTCGGCGCCGTGCTCATCCCGGGTGCTGCTGCACCCAAGCTGGTCACTCGCGAAATGCTGTCGGGCATGAAGAAGGGCTCGGTGCTGGTCGACGTCGCTATCGACCAGGGCGGCTGCTTCGAGACTTCGCACGCCACCACCCATGCCGAGCCGACCTATGAGGTCGACGGCGTGATCCATTACTGCGTCGCCAACATGCCGGGCGCCGTGCCGGTGACCTCGGCGCACGCGCTCAACAACGCGACGCTGCATTATGGCCTGCAGCTGGCCGACAAGGGCCTGAAAGCGCTGGTCGACGACCACCATTTGCGCAACGGCCTCAATGTCCACAGGGGCAAGATCACCAATCGCGCCGTCGCCGAAGCACTCGGCTATGAGCTGGTCGAACCGAAAGTGGTTCTGGCTGCCTGACAGACGCCTTAATCGACTCAAGCAGTTCTGCCTCCCTCACCCGCCGGTTGCGCCGGCGGGTTTTTTATTGGCCGCGTGCTCACAAATTGCGGGCTCTAAGGCAACATCACGGCGAAACGGCCCGGCTTGGCGGTGCTTTTGCCTGCCGATGTGGCATTTTTGTCATTCCAATATTGGCGAGCGTCCTGTTAGAACACGGACGGGTTTGTTCTTATGCTAAGGGGCTAAAATGTTCATCTCTGCTAAATCCGTTCTTCTCGGGGCCGTTTCGGCAATGGCTTTGATATCGGTAGCGCATGCCGCCGATGTTGTGCAGCCGGTGGAAGAACCTGCCGGTTTCAACTGGAGCGGCGCCTATGTCGGCATCGGCGGCGGCTTCGGCGCCACCGTGCATCGCATCAGCGTCGACCCGGTGATCGACTTCAACGGGATCGGCGGCAACGGCGTGTTTGGCGAAATCACCGCCGGCTACGACTATATGGTCTCCGAGCGCTTCCTGCTCGGTGGCTTCATCGACGCCAACATCGGGAATATCGGTCCGTCGATCAGCCTTCCGGGCGCTGATATCGACCTGACGAACGCTTATGGCTTCGACGTCGGCTTGCGCGCCGGCTATCTCTTGAACCCCGATACGCTCGGCTATGTGCTCGGCGGCTACACCTGGAACCATTTCAAGCTCGAGGGTTCGGGCTTTGCCGACGGTCTCGATTTCACGGAGAACCGTGGCGGCTATGTCGTCGGCGTTGGCATGGAAACCGTGCTGCGCGGCAACTGGACGATTAAGACCGAGTACCGCTACGCCAACTATGGCGACGACTCGGTGGCTGACCTCGGCATTATTGGCGGCCCGGGAACCTCTCTGGATGTCGAGCCATCCAGCCACACCTTCCACATCGCGGCCAACTACCGCTTCGGCGCCCAGAATGGCGGCGGGGCCTCGTTTGCTGCTCCGACCTACAACTGGACCGGCTTCTATGTCGGCGGCGCGCTTGGTGCCGGCACCGTGGTGCATGACCTGACGCTCGCCAGCGCCCTCGAATTGGATGGCATCGGCGGCGAAGGCGTGTTCGGCGAGGCGAGCATCGGTTACGACCATGATTTCGGCGGCTGGGTCGCCGGCGTTCTGGTCGACGCCCGCTATTCCGGCATACGCTCGAAGCTGGACATTCCGGGTGGGTCGATCAAGGGCGATACCGACTATGGCTTCGATGCCCTGGCCCGCATCGGCGCCAAGGTCAACGAATCGACGCTGGCCTATGTCCTCGGCGGTTACAGCTGGCAGCATTTCGACCTGCATGCCTCCTCGCCCGTTGGCGACATCGTCGACTGGGGCTCGAGCGGCTTCTCGGTCGGTGGCGGCCTGGAAACGGCCGTTTCCAGCAACATGACGCTTGGTCTCGAATACCGCTATTCGCAGTATGAGAAAGAGGATTTCGGGTCGGACGGCTTCCTCACCGACGAGCCTTCCTTCCAGACCGTTCGCGTCGGCGCGAAGTATAAATTCAACTAAACGCCGCACACACACACGGCAAAGGCCCGTCGGTCAATTCCGGCGGGCTTTTTCTTTGCGCAAAATTCCTGGCGCCGGCATTGAACAGGCTGGCGGACAACAAAAAAGCGGAGCCAAAGCCCCGCTTCCTCGTTGTCGAGATCGCCGCCGGTTCATCCGCGGTCGGCAAACCCATCGACACTCGTCTTTTAATGGACGAATGCGACGGGAGTGCGACAGTTCACCGGCAGTCGGCGCGCCACCAGGCCGGCGACAATCGCGGCGCTTGTGTGAAGTGCTTCACATCAGCCATTCGAAAAACATGTGCAGACAGGGATGCCAACTTGACGGCTCGTGCCGTCACACGGTTCCCAACTGCCCGCCAGACCACCGGCGGGCATCTTTTTGTCAGAAACGCTCGATGCGGCACTGATAACAATTGTTGCGCGCCGAGCGGACGTGGACATAGGCGATGTCAGCGCGCTCAAACAGCGTCTCTGCCCGCGCCGCAATGCCGCCAGTCGGAATGACGCCGCCGCTGCCATAGACGATGCGGTCATCCGCACCATAGCCGCGCACGATATAGCCGCTGCTCTCAAGCATCTCTGGAAGCGCTTCCGTCTCGGCTGCGCGTTCGCATTCCTGCGCATGCAGGAAGATCGGTCCTGTCTCGGCGTAAGGCTGCAACGCCGGAAATGGCCGATAGGCCATGATCAGATAGCCATCGCCTTCGGCGACGTTTCTCAGGCAATGCCGGCACGGCACCCCGTCGCCATCTGAAACCTTCCGCTCCGGCGTTTGCCCGTAGGCGTCCGGCCCGCCGCGCTGCAGCGCTCTCACATCTTCTGTCGGCAAGGCTTTGAACTGGACGGTCATGGCTAAATCTCCGGTGTGGTTGACCGGAAATTATGCCCCCGCCGAGGTGCTTCCCACCCGATTCCTGTCAACTGTCAGCAGCCCGGCCAGTCTCAGGCCGGACTGCTTCGGCATTGGGCAGGTCCCGCGCCGGCTCAGCGGATGAAATCGTCGAAGCGGCGCAGCGTCACCCGGCGCCTGCGCCAGTTCTCGTCCTGGGTCGGCACGAGCAGGAATTCCTCGCCATGAACGGTCGGTTCGGCCTTCAGTCGGAGAAAGTCACGGCCGCATGACGCTGGCCGAGCGCTCGGCGAACGACAGCGGATGCACGGTCTCCTTCTTTTGCGCCACCGGCGCAAAACCGAGCTTCTGGTAGAGCGGCAAGGCAGCCGGATGGTCGAGCGTGCAGGTCTGCACCGTTACCCGTTTCGGCCCATACGACCATGCTGCGGCAATCGCCGCACCGAGGAACCAACGGCCGATGCCTTGCCCGGTCGCATGTTCCATCATACCGAAATAAGCGAGCTCGACCTCTTCCGGCAGATGCGGCTTGAGGTCGAAGAACCCGGCTGGCGCGCCGTCAAGATAAAGCACCCGGATGTCGCGGTCCTCGCGGTGGATCCCGGCGGCAAGCTCGTCATCGTCCAGCCTCAGCACATTGACCCAGTGCCATTTGCGCCCGACCCGATCCATCAGATAGCGGTAGAAATGCAGCGGAATGTCCTTGGTCCTGAGCAGCGCGATCTGCCTGTTGTAGGGCAAGGGCGGCGAATAGGCCGGCGGCACATGCATTTCCAGAAACGTGACCGTAACCTCGATGTCGTCCAGCGCGCCATTTTCCATTGCCATCATTCCTTGCCCGTCACCACGGGCGTGTCTGCCAGCCCGCCCCATTCCGTCCATGAGCCGTCATAAAGGCGGTTGTCGGTGTGGCCGAGCGTCTCCAGCGCCAGAGTGACGACAGCCGCCGTGATGCCGGAACCGCAAGAGGTGACGACCGGTTTCGACAGATCGATACCGGCATCCTCAACGGCCTTGCGCAACTGGTCCTTCGACAACAGCGCGCCATCCTGTGACAGCGCCGAATAAGGCAAATTGTGCGCGCCGGGCATGTGGCCGGAGCGAACACCCGCGCGGGGCTCTGGCTCGGCGCCGGTGAAGCGGCCCGCGCCTCGGGCGTCCGCAATCTGGCTCTCGCCAGTCTCGACGATGCGGCGCATGTCGGCAAGGCTGGCGACGCGAGCGGCATCGAAATCGGCATGAAACACATTCGGCGCGATCTTGGTCGGCTCCGCCGTCACCGGCCGGCCCGCCGCCTTCCAGCGGTCGAAGCCGCCGTCGAGCACATAGACCTGGAACACGCCCATGACGCGGAACATCCACCAGGCGCGCGGCGCCGAGAAGAAACCCGGACCGTCATAGACGACAATGGTGTCGTCGGCCGAAATTCCCATGGCGCCTACATATTGCGCGAAATGCTGTGGCGAGGGCAGCGTGTGCGGCAGCTTGGCATCAGGATCGGAGGCCGCATCATGATCGAAGAATCGCGCACCCGGAATATGCGCAGCCTCATACTCGGCGCGCGCATCGCGCTTCTGCGCCGGCAGATACCAGGATGCATCGACGATCGTCAGGCCGGGCTCGCCAAGACGGCTCTGCAACCAGTCCGCATCGACGGTGAAAGGGCTGTCATCGGCCATTGTTCTTCTCCTGCTCCGCCTTGGCGAAGCATTGCTTCCTGTTGACCATGATCTTCCCCGAAAACCAGCTTCCACTTTTCGGGATCATGGTTCGTTCAAGCTACCGGCATTGGTCCGAAGCGAATGCGAAAACGCCGGTTTTCGCGGCCCTTCTTCTCGATCTTGCCGATATGGATTTCACCGACTTCGCCGGTGCTTTTGACATGGGTGCCGCCGCAGGGCTGGCTGTCGATCGAAGCGTTGTCGCCGATGCAGACCAGGCGGATCTTGCCGGTGCCGGCGGGCGGCCGGACAGTCTTGGATTTCACCAGGCCAGGATTGGCTGCCAGTTCCTCGTCGGTGATCAGCCTGATGAAGATCGGATGATCGGCTCGCACCAGTTCCATCAGCCCGGCGGTGACGTCTTCCCTGGTGAAGCCGGCATCGGGAGCGTCGAAGTCGACGCGGCTGTCATCTTCGGAAACCGCAGCACCGGTAATCGGAAACGGACAGACGACGGTGAGCAAATGGCAAGCTGCGTGCATGCGCATCAGGAGATGCCGCCGCTCCCAGTCGATGGCGAGTTTCACCCGCTCGCCGACCTCGGGTGCCGGCTGCTCCGGCGCCGGCACATGGATGATCTCGTCCTTGGTCTCGCCGGTGATGGTGGCGGCAATGGCGATGCGGCTGCCGTCGGCGCGCTCTAATGTTCCGGTATCGCCAGGCTGGCCGCCCGATGTGGCATAGAAGATGGTCCGGTCGAGAATGATGCCGCCGCGCTCGTTGATGGCGACAACAGTGGCGTCGGCCGCTCTGAGATAGGCGTCGTCGCGAAACAGCGCTTCTGTTCTGTGCGCCATCAGGCGACCTTCTCATACGGCACCGGAATTGTGCTGCGCTCATCCATCCAGCCCGGCACCGGCAGGTTCTTCTCGCGCAGGAATTCCGGGTTGAACAGCTTCGACTGGTAGCGCGTGCCATAGTCGGCAAGGATAGTCACGATGGTGTGGCCGGGGCCAAGCTCGCGCGCCAGCCGTATCGCGCCGGCAATGTTGATGCCGGTCGAACCGCCGACGCACAGGCCTTCTTCCTGGATCAGGTCGAAGACGATCGGCAGCGCTTCCTCGTCCGGCACCTGGAACGAGAAGTCCGGCGTGAACCCATCGAGATTTGCCGTGATGCGCCCCTGCCCTATCCCTTCGGTGATCGAGCTGCCGTCGGACTTCAATTCGCCACTCGTGTAGAAGGAATAGAGCGCCGCACCCAGCGGATCGGCGAGCGCGATCTTGACGTTGCTGCTCCTGGCCTTCAGCCCGAAGGCGACGCCGGCCAGCGTTCCGCCCGAACCCACCGCCGAGACGAAACCGTCGACCTTGCCGCCGGTCTGCGTCCAGATTTCTTCCGCCGTGGTGCGGATATGGCCGTCGCGATTGGCAACGTTGTCGAACTGGTTGGCCCAGATCGCGCCGTTCGGCTCCGACCTCGCCATCTGCTCGGCTAGCCGCCCGGACAGTTTCACGTAGTTGTTGGGGTTCTTGTAAGGCACCGCCGGCACTTCGATCAGCTCGGCGCCAAGCAGCTTGATCGTGTCCTTCTTTTCCTGGCTCTGGGTGTCGGGAATGACGATCACTGTGCGATAGCCCAGCGCCTTGGCAACCAGCGTCAGGCCGATGCCGGTATTGCCGGCCGTGCCTTCGACGATGACCCCGCCCGGCTTCAACAGCCCGCGCTGTTCGGCGTCGCGGATTATGAACAGGCCGGCGCGATCCTTGACCGACTGGCCGGGGTTCATGAACTCGGCCTTGCCCAGGATCTCGCAGCCGGTCTGCTCCGAGGCCTTGTTGAGGCGGATCAGGGGCGTGTTGCCGATCGCTTCGATCACAGAACGGGGCATCCGGGATTCCTTATGTAGCTGCGGCGAGACCCTAGAAACCCGAAGCTTGCGTTTCAAGGTAAGAATTCGCCTGGTCCAGAGCATGATGCCGAAAAGTGTGAGCGGTTTTCGGCCGACATCAACTCTATTCCCTTGATTCAGAGTCGGATGATGGCAGGTCTGTTCGATCTGCCATCATCCGACGCTGGGCGCATTTCGGGCACTGCAATCTCCCGCGGCCGGACATCGCGCGATGACGATCATTTCAACCAGTACGGAAAAGCGCTCTTTTCATTCGATTTTTTCACCGCTAGAGCACTAATGACAGATCGGCAGGGCGCAGAATGACACTTTACCGGGCCAACCCGAAGCACGGCGTCGCCTGGATAACCGGCGGCAGCAGCGGCATCGGCCGTGCGCTGGCAAAGGACCTCGCGGCAAAGGGCTTTGTCGTCGCGGTCACCGCACTCGACGGCGACCCACTCGACGCGCTCATCGTCGAGACGGCGCAGATGCCGGGACGTGTCGTGGCCTACCCTTGCGACGTCACCGATGAGCCGCGCATGGCAAGCACGGTGGCGGCGATTGAAAAGGAGCTCGGGCCGATCGTGCTCGCCGTCTTCAACGCCGGCAACTACATCGCCACGCCCGGCGAAGACCTCAGGGTCCGCGACTTTCGCCAGACCTTCGAGGTCAACTATTTCGGTATCATCAATGGCCTCGTCCCGCTCATGGAGCGCATGCGCATCCGTGCGCGCGGCCATATCGTGCTTGTCGGATCGGTCACAGCCTATTTCGGCTGGCCGACCACGGCGGCCTATGGCGGCTCGAAGGCGGCGATCAACATCCTGGCCGAGTCGCTGAAATACGATTTCGACAAGATGAATGTCCGGATCCAGGTGATGAATCCGGGCTTCATCGACACCCCGCTGACCGAAAAAAACATGCTGCCAATGCCGGGACTGATGCCGGTCAACCGCGCCTCGCGCCGCATGCTGCGCGGCATCGAGCATGGCGGCTTCGAGGTTACCTTCCCTCACCGGCTGAGCTGGGGGCTGAAGCTGCTGGCACTGCTGCCAAGGCCAGTCTGCCGGTGGTTCATCAGCACGGCGACCCGCTGGACAGGGCGGCCGCTGAATTTCGACCGCAAGCCGCCGAACGAATAGCTGTCCACAGCCCGGCTGTTGCCTGACTGCACCGGCCGCCATAGGCTTTAGAATTGTTGTGGTGTCTGAGATGGGGCGACGGATCGTGCTTGCGGTGCTGGGCGTCGTCATCATCCTTGTCCTGGCCCTCCTGCTTGGTCCGCGCGTTCCCGTCGACACAACAATCAGCTTCGACCCCAAGGTGATCGGCGACGATCCGCAAGCGTATATCGCGCGTGAAGAGGCTACCGTTCCCAACGTCCGCGACGCGCTCGAGAAAGAAATCATCTGGGCCGATCCGATGGTTCACGCCAGGACGGCATTGGCGATCGTCTATATCCATGGCTTTTCGGCATCGAAGGGCGAGGTTCGCCCGCTGGCCGACGAGGTCGCCGACCAACTCGACGCCAACCTTTTCTACACCCGCCTCACCGGTCATGGTCAGGACGGCGCTGCTATGGCGCAAGGCAGCGTCAATGCCTGGATCAACGACTATGAGGAGGCGCTCGCCATCGGCCGGGCCATCGGCGACAAGGTGATCGTCATCGGCACCTCGACCGGTGGATCGCTGGCGGCATGGGCGGCGACTGAGCCTGGCGCATCGGACGGCGTCGCTGCAATCGCATTCATCTCGCCGAATTTCGGCGTCAGGGCTGCAGGCGCCGAGCTGCTGACCATGCCCTGGGGCAGGCAGATCGCCGAGTTCGTCGGCGGCAAGGAGCGCAGCTTTACGACCCGCAACGCGCTGCACGAGAAACTCTGGACGCACACCTATCCAATGGCGGCCGTGCTACCGATGGCGGCGCTGACCAACCTTGCCTACGCAGCGCCTGTGGAGAAGGCAACCATACCGGCGCTGTTCATCTTCTCGGATTCCGACAAGGTGGTGCGCCAGGATCGCACCCGCGAAATCGCCGGCCGCTGGGGCGCACCGCATGAACTGGTGCCCGTCGACGACAATGGCGATCCCGACAACCACGTCATTGCCGGCGACGCGCTGTCGCCCTCGACCACGGCATTCCTGGCGCAGCGGATCGTCGTGTGGGTTCAGGCAACTACCGGGCAGCCCTAAACGAAAAAGGACGGCCGAAGCATTGCCCCGGCCGTCCTCATATTCAATCGTCAGCAATCAAGCCAGGCTCGACGAGCCTGACCGGTTCGTCTGATCAGGCAGCCCGCGCCGCGGGCCGCTTGCCGCCGAAGCGGCGCTTGTTGTTGCCCTTGAAGGCCTTGGCGCCTTCCGGCTTGCGCTCGCTTGCACCCGCAAAGGCCGGCTTGTCACCAAAACGCTTCTTGGCGAAGCCGTTGTTCTGGCCACCGGGCCGCCTGCCGTCGCGACGGCCATTGCGGTCGTTGCGATCATTGGCGGGCTCGAAGCGCTCGTTCTTTTCGGCCGGATTGCGCACCGGATCCGGGCTGCCGAGATGGTCGGCAACGATCGGCAGCTTGCTGCGGATGATGCGCTCGACCTGACGCAGCTTGCTGTTTTCGGAAGGATCGCAAAGCGTGATGGCGATGCCGTCCATGCCGTTACGGCCGGTACGGCCGATGCGGTGGACATAGCTTTCGGCCTCATCCGGCAGGTCGAAATTCACCACATGGCTGATGCCGGGAACGTCAATGCCGCGCGCCGCGATGTCGGTCGCCACAAGAATGCGCACCGAGCCCTCGCGGAAATCGTTGAGCGCCTTCTGGCGGGCGTTCTGCGACTTGTTGCCGTGGATGACGGCGGCCTTGAAGCCGTCGCGTTCGAGGTCCTTGGTCACCCGGTCGGCGCCATGTTTGGTGCGCGAAAAGATGATGACGGACTTCATCGCTTCGTCGGCGAGCATCGTCGACAGCACCTGGCGCTTCTGCTTGGTGCGGGCAAAGACAACGCCCTGCACGATTTCGGCAGCAGCGGTGCTCTGCGGCGCGACTTCGACGCGGATCGGGTTCTTCAACAGGCCCTTCGCCAGTTCGGCGATTTCATTGGGCATGGTGGCCGAGAACAGCACCGTCTGACGGTCGGGCGCGGTCGCCTTGGCGATCCGCTTGACGTCGTTGATGAAGCCCATGTCGAGCATGCGGTCGCCCTCGTCGAGCACCAGCCATTTGGTGTCGGAAAGGATGAGGTCGCCCTCGCGCACCAGGTCGGTCAGGCGGCCGGGCGTGGCGATCAGGATGTCGACGCCGGGCGCAACCTTCTTCACCTGGCTGAAGCGCGAGACGCCGCCAAGCACGAGAGCGGTTGAGACATGCGCGCCCTTGGCGAGGATCTTGATGGTGTCCTCGATCTGGACGGCGAGTTCGCGCGTCGGCGCCAGGATCAGCGCACGGGTGGTCTTGGCCCGGCGCTTGGTGCCGAGCGCGATGATCTTCGACAGGATCGGCAGCGCGAAGGCCGCGGTCTTGCCGGAGCCGGTCTGGGCGATGCCGAAGATATCACGGCCTTCCATCTGCGGCGGGATCGCCTGCGTCTGGATCGGCTTCGGCTCGGTGAAGCCGGCGCCATGCGTCGCCTTGAGCAGCGCGCCGGTGATCCCAAGAGCTGCGAAACCGGTAAGGTCCGCAGTGGTGCCGGTCGAGATTGCGTTACCGGCTGAGGTGTTTTCGTTGGTCAAAATAGTCTTCTTTCACGCGGTCTTGGCCGCAAACATCGATGGCGGCAGGGCGCAACCTGCCGTCGAAAAATTTGATATGAAACGACAAGGCGGGCGGACGGTAACGTCCACTCGGCTGCGCTGTCGTGCCCGCAGGCGTCATGCCACGGGGCTCTTTCGCCACTTCGTGATGTATCGGAAAGAGAGGCCGATATACCGGAAAGAGGGAAAACAGACGCAACCAGTCTCATTTGTCGAGAAGGCCGGAATCTCCGGCCCAAGCGCCTATGGGCTGCATATGGCTGAGTTCGCTCCGGAATGCAAGGGGCCACATGTTGCAGCGCAATAATCGAGGCCGAAAGCGGCGCTTGCACACGCCTGCAGGCATCATTACCACAAATGCAGCTGCCATTTCTGGAGACCGAGCGATGAAGGACGTGCTGAAGGAACTCGAGCGCCGCCGCGAGATCGCCCGCATGGGTGGCGGCCAGGCCCGCATCGACGCCCAGCACAAGAAGGGCAAGCTGACGGCGCGCGAACGTATCGAGGTCTTTCTCGACGAAGGCTCGTTCGAGGAGTTCGACATGTATGTCGAGCATCGCTCGACCGACTTCGGCATGGAGAAAACCAAGATCGCCGGCGATGGTGTCGTCACCGGCTGGGGCACCGTCAATGGCCGTCCGGTCTATCTCTTCGCCAAGGACTTTACCGTCTTCGGCGGCTCGCTGTCGGAGGCGCACGCCGAAAAGGTCATCAAGGTGCAGGAGATGGCGCTGCGTAATCGCGCGCCGATCATCGGCATCTACGACGCCGGCGGCGCCCGCATCCAGGAAGGCGTGGCGGCGCTAGGCGGCTATGCCGAGATCTTTCAGCGCAACGTGCTCGCATCCGGCGTCATTCCTCAGATTTCCGTGATCATGGGCCCGTGCGCCGGCGGCGACGTCTATTCGCCTGCGATGACCGACTTCATCTTCATGGTGCGCGACACCTCTTACATGTTCGTCACCGGGCCGGATGTGGTCAAAACGGTCACCAACGAGACGGTGACGGCCGAGAGCCTTGGCGGCGCGTCCGTCCACACGACGAAATCCTCGATCGCCGATGGCGCCTACGACAATGACGTCGAGGCGCTGTTGCAGATGCGCCGGCTGGTAGACCTTTTGCCCGCGTCAAATACGTCGGAGCTTCCTGAGATCGAGTGCTACCAGTCGGTCACCGACCATGATCTGTCGCTCGACCGGCTGATCCCAGACAACGCCAACAAGCCTTACGACATCAAGGAGCTGATCCTCAAAGTTGCCGATGAAGGCGATTTCTTCGAGATCCAGCAGAACTTTGCCAAGAACATCGTCACCGGTTTCGGCCGCGTCGAAGGCCGCACCGTCGGCTTCGTCGCCAACCAGCCGATGGTGCTGGCCGGCGTGCTCGATTCCGACGCAAGCCGCAAGGCGGCGCGCTTCGTGCGCTTCTGCGACTGTTTTTCCATTCCCATCGTCACCTTCGTCGACGTCCCCGGCTTCCTGCCCGGCACCGCGCAGGAATATGGCGGCCTGATCAAGCATGGCGCGAAACTCCTGTTTGCCTACGCCGAGGCGACCGTGCCGAAAATCACGGTCATCACCCGCAAAGCCTATGGCGGCGCCTATGACGTGATGGCCTCAAAACATCTGCGCGGCGATATGAACTATGCCTGGCCGACGGCGCAGATCGCGGTGATGGGGGCGAGAGGCGCGGTCGAGATCATCTACCGCAAGGATATTGGCGACGCCGAAAAGATCGCAGCTCACACAAAGGCTTACGAGGACCGTTTCCTGTCGCCCTTCGTCGCCGCCGAACGCGGCTATGTCGACGAGGTGATCATGCCGCATTCGACCCGCCGCCGCATTGCCCGGGCACTGCGCATGCTGCGCAACAAGGACATGCAGAACCCTTGGAAGAAGCACGACAACATCCCGTTGTAACATCCAATGTCGCGACTGATCATCAGCGCCGGTCGGCGGTTTGGCAGGTTCACGGTCCTGTTTTTCGTTGTTCCCGCTCTCATCATCTTCTGCGTCTGGATGTCCCTGCTCGACAACCATCCAATCTGGTTTATCGCCAGCGGCTTCGTCGTCATGCCGATCGCCACCACGGCCTTGGCATTTCTGTTCGGCACATTGTTTGCGGGCTTCCGACGCAGCAAGATCAAAGGCGTCAGTGAAGCAGAAGCGCCCGGCCTGTGGGCGCTGTGGCGGAGCGTCGCCGGACCGCGCCGTGCTGCGCGCACGGTTGTCATACTAGAGGGCAACCTGAACGCCAGCGTGCGCGAAGAGCGCACGCTTCTCGGCCTTCTCGGCAATCGGCTGTTTCTAACCATTGGCATCCCTCTCCTCGCAGTGACCGATGAAAGAGCGCTTGCCGCGATCCTTGCCCATGAGGACGCGCATGTGCGCAACAAGGATACCAATGGCAGCCTCAATCTCGCTGAGTTCGAAAACGGTTTCGGATTTGTCTTCGAGTATGCCCCGCCCGGAACCACGATCACAGGCAGCCTGCTCCACGCCGCTATCGGCTGGCTGTCGCAATCGTTCGAGCGGGAAGAAATCCGGCTTTCGCGCGAAGCGGAGATCAAGGCAGATCGACACGCGGCATCCTCCGGCGACGCCGAGCACGCCGCACGCGCGCTGTTGCTTCTTGCCACGGCAGACGTGCATTTCACGGAGACGGTCTATGACCCTTTGCAGCATGAATTGCGAGGTGCTTTGCGTCCGCCGCGACCGCCGCTCGAGCGCATGCTGGAAGCTGCCGGCCAGCTGCGAGAACCCATTTGCCTCGATGTTTGCGCCCGCAAGGCGTGGGCAAGCCCGGATGACGCAAAGTCCACCCATCCATCATGGGCTCAACGGCTGGCGGCGCTTGGATATACGGAGCCGCCCGACCTGGACCCGATCGCCGTGACCGCGCTCTCGACGCTGCTGAACTCGAGCGTAGCACAGCGCCACATTTCGGAATTCGACACCAAATGGACTGCGCGGATGGAAGACTATCTCCAGCGCTGAACTGGTGGTCGCCCAACTCGCAGGCTCACTCCTCTTCCGCCGCCCCGAACCCCGCATTCCTGGGGGCGCTGGTCGCGCTCGCCCAGGGCGTCGCGTGATTGTCGATGCGCATCTGGAAGATGAAATAGGTCGGCGAGCAGTAGCCGATGCCTTTCACCTTGGCAGCACCCGGCGTGTCCGGCGGCAGCGACTGGCACATATAGTCCTCGCGGCAGAAATGATCAGCCGAGCAGGCTGGACGGTTGCCGCGGTTGACCGCGCCGCCGAGGCACTGGTCGAAATTGTTGGTGGCGACGCAGGTGTCGAATTTCTTGCCGCCGACCATGCCGCAAATTTCCGATGGCATCGGCTTGCCCGTCTTGAATGCGGCGAAGCTGCGGTCCTTGTCGTCGCAGGCGCGATAAGCGATGCCTGCCGGTACGCCGATTTTCGGTGGCCGGCAGGTGTAGGCGGTCCGCGAAAAGGTCGGCGCAAAACCCGCGAACTGGCCGGTGATCTTGTAGCGGTCGTTGAACGGCTGAGACGGGTTGCTGGCGATCGACCCGGTCAGGCAGGGATGGCCCGAAAACATCTTTGGACTGTCCGTGGGCAACAGACATTGCGCCAACGCGGTATGCACGCCTGAAGCCGTCGCGAGCGGCGTGCAGACGGTGCCGCCACCGCATTGCCAGGTCGCGCCGAAGCGTTTTGCATCATCCGGCATCAGGCACGGCATCGCCATCTCGGCCGGGGCGTAGTCGACATCGCCGGCATCGGTCCATGTCGCTGGCGGCGCGAAGGACAGCGGCCGGTAGCGGTTCGGCTCCTTGCCTTCTTCCGTCGCGCGCAGCCAGGCCTCACGTCGCGGAATCTCGGCATGGAGATGCGGCGAGATGCCGACCTCGATCCGGTTGAGAGGCGACGTCGTTTTGTCGTCGAGGCCGATGAAGTGAAAGCCGGCCGTCGAGCCCGCCTGGTGGCAGCCCTGGCAGGCGCCATTGTCCAGCCGCTCGACCAGCGCCTCCGGTGTCCGCACCAGCTTTAGCGCCGCATAGTCCAAGCCGGCGAAATCCGCTGGCTGGAACAGCGGCGTGAACGGATGGTTGGCCCGTCTCGCGCTGCCGAAGGTCGACCACGAGATGATTTTCTTCGCCAGGAATTCGTCGGGGATTTCGTAGACGCCGAGATCGACGGCCGCGACATTGGCGCTGACGTAGTCGGCGAGCCTTTTCTTGAGTGCAGCATTGTCCGAGAGCCGCGCAACGTCAGGCGAATTCTCCAGCGGCTTCTCGCTGATGGCAGCGCCATCGATGCCGAAGATCCGCATCAGATAGGCCGCCTGCCCGCCGAACTCGGTCTCCTGGCCCGAGGGAAAGCGCACCACTTGCGCGTTGAGTTCGAGCTGTTTGAAAGTCAGTTCCTCCGGTGCCAGCGGCCCGCCGACCAGCCAGCCGGCATCGACGTTTTCGTCGATCTGCGGTGTCCAGCGCCCGGCAACGCCGACGCAGCCGCCATCGGCATCCGGCGCCACGCTGTAGACGGCGTTGAAATTGAATGGCAGCCGCGATGCCAGAACCTTGCCGTTCTTGCGGAAACTGTAGGCCAGGCGATAGACAAAGCGCACCTCGCCACAGCTCTTGTCACCTTGCAGCGCGGTGAAGTCACGCCGGTCCAGCCGGTTGACGACGCCGACCAGGCGGAAGCGCGCGGCCTCGGTCTTCAGCCAGCGCATATCCATGATGCGGCCGACATTGCCGTCGGTCACCTCGTAGAGCGTGCGCCCGCCGGCCTTTATCTCGGCCCGCAGCGTGGCAATATCGGTCGCCACCATGTCGACAACAGCACGATAGGCCGGCACCTCACTGTAGAGCGTCTTCAGATCGTCCGCGCCGTCGACGGCGAAAATGCCGGCGAAGCCAAACCCCTTGGCATCGAGGGCGGCGAGCACCGCCGGATCGTCGACGATGGTCACCGGCTGCTCAGCGCGCACGCCATGCGAGGCGAACAGCGCGATGATGGCTGCAATGGCGAGCGCGAAACGCTTCATCCGATCGGCACCTTCTGCCGTGCCTCGACAAGTTCACGCAGCACCGGCACCAGCGCCAGCGGCAGATCCTCGGCGATCAGACCCGGTCCGAAGCGGCTGCCGGCCTCGGCATGGATCCAGACCGCTGCGCAGGCGGCCTCGAATGCCTGCATGCCCTGCGCCAGCAGCGCGGCGACAATGCCCGCCAGCACGTCGCCGGAACCGGCGGTGGCGAGCCATGGTGCACCATTGGCGTTGATCACCGCGCGGCCGTCCGGCGCCGCGATGACGGTGTCGGCGCCCTTGTAGACCATGATGGCGTTGGCTCGTTCAGCGGCTGCGCGCGCCTTGGCGAGTTTCGACTGCTTCTTGTCCTTCGCGATGTCGGGAAAAAGTCTGGCGAATTCGCCTTCATGCGGCGTCAGCACCAATACCGGCGCCAACGGGAGCAGCGCGGCGTCGAACAGGGCCTGAGGCTGATGCGCCAATGACGTGATGGCGTCAGCATCCAAGACAATGGCAGGGCGCTGAATTCCGAATGAACTCGTCGACGTGCGGTTTAGGTCAGCGACCGTCGCGATCAATTGCAACGCGAAATCCCCCACTTTGGGTTTCGGCCCGAGCCCTGGTCCGAACACAAGTACTTCGGGGTGCCTCGCCGACAAAAATTCCTGCACTTCCTCCATCGAACCGGCCTCGCGCAGCATGATCGATGTCAGATGCGCGGCGTTTACCTGCATGGCATTTTCAGGCGAGAGCACGGTCACCGCCCCTGCCCCGGCTCTGGCTGCAGCCATCGCCGACAGCCGCGCCGCACCTGTCGCGCTCGGCCCGCCGGAAAAGACGCTGACGTGGCCGCGCTTATACTTATGTGTATCGACCGCCGTTTTCGGAAAACTGTATAGCCAGAAGTCAGGCGTGTTCTCGAACGTCTTGATCTTGAACTCATCGACGATCGCATCCGGAATGCCGATATCGGCGACGATGATCTCGCCGCAGAGGCTGCGCCCCGGCATCAGCAGATGGCCGGGCTTTTTCCGCACGAACGTCACCGTCACGTCGGCCTTGAAATAAGCGTTGCTCAAGCCGGTCTCGCCCGACACGCCAGAAGGCAGGTCGATTGACACCACAGGCACGCGCTCCGCCGCGGCCAATCCTGAGACGGCAGAGGCATGCAGGGATATCTTCTTCGACAATCCCGCACCATAGAGCGCGTCCACGACGACTTCACCCGGTTCCGGGTAGCAGTGTCCGATGTGCTCGACCGGCAGATTGCAGGCCTCGGAAGCTCGCGCCGCATCACTCCCGGGCTTCTGCTTGCCTTCGGCCCAGAGCGCCACATTCACACCAGCCTCGGCCAGCAACCGCGCTACAACATAGCCGTCGCCACCATTGTTGCCGGGGCCGCACAGCACGTGCACGCGGCTTGCTGCGGGATAGCGTGCCAGGACCACAGCAGCGACCGCTTCGCCGGCGCGCTGCATCAGGCCATAGCCGTCGAGCGGACCGGCCGCGATCGCCAGCCGGTCGGCCTCGCCCATCTCGGCCGGCGACAGGACTTCATTGCTCATGGATTGCCGATCCCGCATTTCGTTCAAGGCCGACCCCTTTGTCCCTATCGAGCATTGTCCAGTTTCGGATTCGAAGCAAACGGCCAGGTGCTGCGTTGGCGTGCGGCCAATCCTTTCGCAGACTGGTGCCACGGATCCGCGCGGGCCTGCAAAATGCGCAATCTGCCTAATTATCGTGCAGACGCCCGAAGCGGCAATGTGTAGGCTTCGGGCAGCTTTGCCGCAGCCGAAGCAGAGGATGACGCGAATGTGCATCCCGGCGCGGCGCGGCATTGGAATTGCGCGAAACCGCTTCGCGTGGGCTGAAATTGGCACGGTTCGTGCTTGATGGAGGCGCAAGCGGGGCGCACAACCCGTTTTTTTGGCAGTGGAGGCCACTTTTTACATGAAAAAGATCGAAGCGATCATCAAGCCGTTCAAGCTAGACGAAGTGAAGGAAGCGCTTCAGGAGGCCGGTCTGCAAGGCATTACCGTGACCGAGGCCAAGGGCTTTGGCCGCCAGAAAGGCCATACCGAACTCTATCGCGGCGCCGAATATGTCGTCGACTTCCTGCCCAAGGTGAAGATCGAAGTCGTGCTGGGCGACGACGCCGTCGAAGGCGCCATCGAAGCCATCCGCAAGGCGGCGCAGACCGGCCGCATCGGCGACGGCAAGATCTTCGTCTCCAACATCGAGGAGGTCGTTCGCATCCGCACCGGCGAAACGGGGATGGACGCCGTCTGAGCTTTCTGATTTCAGATTAACGTCTCCTCGAAACGTCATCACACAGGGAAGAAACGACATGACGACAGCCAAAGACATCATGAAGCAGATCAAGGACAACGACGTGAAATTCGTCGACCTGCGCTTCACCGATCCGAAGGGCAAGCTGCAGCACGTGACGATGGATGTCATCGAGGTCGAGGAAGACATGTTCGCCGACGGCGTCATGTTCGACGGCTCCTCGATCGCCGGCTGGAAGGCGATCAACGAGTCCGACATGGTGCTGATGCCCGATGCGGACACCGTCCACATGGATCCGTTCTTCGCCCAGTCGACCATGGTCATCCTGTGCGACATTCTCGATCCGGTCTCCGGCGAATCCTACAACCGCGATCCGCGCGGCACTGCCAAGAAGGCCGAGGCCTACATGAAGGCCGAAGGCATCGGCGACACCATCTATGTCGGCCCCGAAGCCGAGTTCTTCGTCTTCGACGACGTCAAGTACAAGGCCGATCCCTACAACACCGGGTTCAAGCTGGACTCGACCGAACTTCCGTCCAATGACGACACCGACTACGAGACCGGCAATCTCGGCCACCGCCCGCGCGTCAAGGGCGGCTACTTCCCTGTGCCGCCGATCGACAGCGCGCAGGACATGCGCTCCGAAATGCTGACCGTGCTCGCCGAAATGGGCGTGCGCGTCGAAAAACACCATCACGAGGTTGCCGCTGCCCAGCACGAGCTCGGCATCAAGTTCGACACGCTGGTCCGCAACGCCGACAAGATGCTGATCTACAAATATGTCGTGCACCAGGTCGCCAACGCCTATGGCAAGACGGCCACCTTCATGCCGAAGCCGATTTTCGGCGACAACGGCTCGGGCATGCACGTCCACCAGTCGATCTGGAAGAACGGCAAGCCGACCTTCGCCGGCAATGAATATGCCGGCCTGTCGGAGTCGTGCCTGTTCTACATCGGCGGCATCATCAAGCACGCCAAGGCCATCAACGCCTTCACCAACCCGCTGACCAACTCCTACAAGCGCCTTGTGCCTGGCTATGAAGCCCCGGTGCTGCTCGCCTACTCCGCGCGCAACCGTTCGGCCTCCTGCCGCATTCCGTTCGGCTCGTCGCCGAAAGCCAAGCGCGTCGAGGTCCGCTTCCCCGATCCGGGCGCGAACCCCTACCTCGCTTTCGCCGCCATGCTGATGGCCGGCCTCGACGGCATCAAGAACAAGATCCACCCGGGACAGCCGATGGACAAGGATCTTTACGATCTGCCGCCGAAGGAACTGAAGAAGATTCCGACCGTCTGCGGTTCGCTGCGCGAAGCGCTGCAAAGCTTGGACAAGGACCGCGGCTTCCTGAAAGCCGGCGGCGTCTTCGACGACGACCAGATCGACAGCTATATCGAGCTCAAGATGGCCGAAGTGATGCGCTTCGAAATGACCCCGCATCCGGTCGAATACGACATGTACTATTCGGTCTGAACGATAAGCCTCAGCGACAAGGAAAAACCCCGGTCGTCAGTTCAGACGCCGGGGTTTTTGTTTGACCAATAGCAGACCGTAGACGTGGTAGCAGCAGGCTACGGCGCAGGCTTACGAAGCCTGCGCCGCTATAGATGCTTAGGCAGCCGCCGAAACCTGCGCGCTGGTCGAAACCTCCGCGATGGTCTTCAGGATCTGCGAAGCGATCTGGTAGGGGTCGCCTTGCGAGTTCGGACGGCGGTCTTCCAGGTAACCCTTGTAGTCATTGTTGACGAAGGAATGCGGCACGCGGATCGAGGCGCCTCGGTCGGCGATGCCGTAGCTGAAGCGGTTCCACGGAGCGGTCTCATGCTTGCCGGTCAGGCGCTTGTCGTTGTCCGGGCCGTAGACGGCGATGTGGTCCATCAGGTTCTTGTCGAATTGAGCCATCAGCGCTTCAAAATAGGCCTTGCCGCCGACTTCGCGCATATAGGCGGTCGAGAAGTTGGCGTGCATGCCCGAGCCGTTCCAGTCGGTGTCGCCGAGCGGCTTGCAGTGATACTCGATGTCGATCTCGTACTTTTCGGTCAGGCGCTGCAAGAGATAGCGGGCCATCCACATCTGGTCGGCGGCCTTCTTGGAGCCTTTGCCGAAAATCTGGAATTCCCACTGGCCCTTGGCCACTTCGGCGTTGATGCCTTCATGGTTGATGCCTGCTGCGAGGCAAAGGTCGAGATGCTCCTCGACGATCTGGCGCGCGATCGGGCCGACATTCGAATAGCCGACGCCGGTGTAGTACGGGCCCTGCGGCGCCGGATAGCCGCTCTCGGGGAAGCCGAGCGGACGGCCGTCCTTGTAGAAGAAATACTCCTGCTCGAAGCCGAACCAGGCGCCTTCGTCGTCGAGGATGGTGGCGCGCTTGTTGGACACATGCGGCGTCACGCCATCTGGCATCATCACTTCGCACATCACCAGCACGCCATTGCTGCGGGCCGGATCCGGGAACACGGCGACCGGCTTCAGCACGCAGTCGGAGCTGTGGCCTTCGGCCTGCTGCGTCGAAGAACCGTCGAAGCCCCACAGCGGCAGCTGCTCGAGCGTCGGGAACTCGGCGAACTCCTTGACCTGGGTCTTGCCGCGAAGATTGGGGACCGGGGTGTAACCATCGAGCCAGATATACTCGAGCTTGTATTTCGTCATTCTAGAGCCTCTCGTTGCTTGATCACCGAACCTGGATGACGCCGGCGCGCCGAGCCATCCAGCAGCCCAGCTGCCGGTCGATAAAATGCAAATCGTGTGCCACTTCAGTTGGTCAGGGTGCGGCAAAAATGCCCTTTCATCCCGCCGGTGATGGCAAGCCGCCTAAGCAATGCGCCCGGATCAATCAAAGGCAGAATTTGCTTAAATAACAGGCAAATGCAGATCTTTCTTTAGGCATCTTGCCTAAAAGGATTGCAGGACCTACCTTGATGGAAAGATGAATCGAAGAGCCTCTCCAGAAGAAAGGAGACCGACCATGGAAATCACCTCAGCCCGTCCGTCGGCCAAAATCCTGATATTCCCGGCGGCATCGCGTGTAACTGCCTCAAATTTAGGCGTAAAGGCCAAGTTTGCGGCAGAGCTTGCTTCGCTGCGCGATCACCCGCTTGCCCATGGCGAGGCCTGGTATCATGAGGCCGCCATTGCGGAGGCCGAACAGCCTCGCAAGAGCTAGGCGTCTTCCGCGCTGATAGATCGAACAGGCCCACAAATCAAAAACCCGGCGCGATCGCTCGCGCCGGGTTTGTGTTTGATACAGAGCCGTCGGCTACTGCTTGGTATGCAGGTCGGTGCCGAGCGTATCCCTGACGAAGATCATGCCGATGATCAGCGTCACCGCCGCGATCACCACCGGATACCAAAGGCCGTAATAGATATCGCCCTTGTAGGCGCTGAACGCGAACACGATCGCGGGCAGCAGGCCGCCGAACCAGCCATTGCCGATGTGATAGGGCAGTGACATGCCGCTGTAGCGGATGCGTGTCGGGAACATCTCGACCAGGATCGCCGCGATCGGCCCGTAGACCATGGTCACGTAGAGGACCAGGATGAACAGGATGCCGATGACCTTGGCCCAGTTGACCTGTGCGGGGTCGGCAAACATCGCGAAGGCGCCCGCTGCCGGAACGCTGTAGACGGTCACCTCGGTGGCGCCCGCGGCTTCGTCCTTGGTCAGCACCTTGTCCTTGATCGCCTGTTCGGTCGGGACTGCGGTCTTTTCGCCGGCGCGGATGGCTGCCGCGTCGAGCTTCAGTTCAGGATTGGCCGCGACAAAGGCGTCGAGCTTCTGGTCGGCAACCTTGGCGGCAGCACGCTTCAGCGGATAACCGCCACCCTGAAGCGCGAGGTTGATACCCTTCTTGAAGGCAGCGTCGCTGGCAGCCTTCTTGTCGCCTGCGGCCTTGGCATCATAAGACGCCACGGTTTCGCTGCCGATCATGACACTCGCCGGGGTCCCCGCCGCCGCCGTCGAGACGATGTCGTAAGGCACCGAGTTCTTGGCAAGGAAATCGGTCGCGATATCGCACGAACTGACCGGTACGCGCGTGCCGGTCGGATTGAACTGGAAGTTGCAGTCTCCCGGAGCCGCCGTCACCGTGGCGCGCGTGTTCTGCTGTGCGGTGGCGAGCGCCGGATTGGCGGCCCAGGTCAACGCCTTGAACAGCGGGAAGGTGGTGACGACCGCCAGCGCAAGGCCGGCCATGATGATCGGCTTGCGGCCGATCTTGTCGGACAGCCAGCCGAAGAAGACGAAGAAGCCCGTGCCGAGTGCCAGCGCAATGGCGATCATGATGTTCACCGACTGCGCGTCGACCTTGAGCACATTGGCCAGGAAGAACAGTGCGTAGAACTGACCATTGTACCAGACCACGGCCTGACCGGCGGTGAGGCCGAACAGCGCCAGGATGGCGATCTTGGCGTTTTTCCATTGGCCGAAGGCTTCCGACAGCGGCGCCTTGGAACTCTTGCCCTCCTCCTTCATGCGCAGGAAGGTCGGCGATTCCGAAAGCGACAGCCGGATCCAGACCGAAATGCCGAGCAGGATAGCCGAGACCAGGAACGGAATGCGCCATCCCCAGGCGTTGAAGGCGTCCTTGCTTACCGAATTCTGCACTAGCAGGATGACAATCAGCGACAGGAAAAGGCCGAGCGTCGCCGTCGTCTGGATCCATGACGTGTAGAAGCCGCGACGGTCATCCGGCGCATGTTCCGCGACATAGGTCGCGGCGCCGCCGTACTCACCGCCAAGCGCCAGGCCCTGCAGCATGCGCAGCGCGATCAACAGGATCGGCGCCAGAATGCCCAGTGTCTCTGAACCCGGAAGCAGGCCGACAAGGAAAGTCGACAGACCCATGATCATGATGGTGACAAGGAATGTGTATTTGCGGCCGACGAGATCGCCGATGCGGCCGAACACCAGCGCGCCGAACGGGCGCACGATGAAGCCGGCGGCGAAGACCAGCAGCGTGAAGATGTAGCGGGTGCTTTCGGGAAACGAGTTGAAGAAGGTCAAGCCGATCGCGCCGGCCAACGCTCCGTAGAGATAGAAATCATACCATTCGAAAACCGCGCCCAGCGAGGAGGCGAAGATGACCTTCTTCTCCTCTCGTGTCATGCCGCGGCTGGCTCCGCCGGCGGTCGATGCCAATGCCATTGAACTGTCCTCCCGTGAATCGTCTGCCTTCGACGCTGGGCGTCATCGTCGGCGTTCCCTCCGAACGCGACTCGAACCAGCCATCAGCGTAAAAAATGACAGAAAGCGACCGCCGGAGGCAGACAGACCTTGGATTTATGACTTTGGTATTAGGTGCAGTGCGGCAAAGGCCGAGGATCAGGTCTTCAGCGCATCGAGCAGGCCGACGGCCGCCATCATGTCGCGTTTGCGGGCCGAGCGGCGTGCGACAGCCTCGGCATCCTGGCCCCAATGCTCGATCTGCCAGTCCTCGTCGACATGGCCGGCGGCCCAAGCCGCATCGCCATCGAGCGCACCGTAATCGACCGCCAGCGCCAGCAGCGCCGACCCGGTCAGCGAAGTCATGACATGGATTGCGGCCAGCCGCAGCGGCTCGGCACGCTGGGCAAGATGAGCGCCGAGCACTGCGATGCTCTCGCGCGGCTGTTCGACATGGATGATGCCCTCGGCGAGGTTGAACCGAGCCCCTAATGTCACCCTCGCCCAGTCGATCACCGGATCCCAATGCTGGTTCTGCCGCTCGACCAGCCCCTGCGGCGCGTCGGCGCGGTAGCAGGTCAGATCGGACGAGGCAAAGCGCAAGACGTCCTCCAGCACCGCCTGCGGGTCGCTGGCGATGCCGTCGATGGCGGTGTTGACCAGACGCAACACCGGCATCGTGACCGGGTCGATGGTCTCGCCCTGTGCAGCGAACTCATTGGCGACCAGGGCGGCGGCCTTCTCGGTCGGCAGCGCCAGCAGCGCCTTGCCCGGCGTGCGCACCGGCTTGCCGTCGAGATGGACGGCAAAACCGTCTTCCACAGCTGCGACCGACACGTCCTTGTAGAAGCGCTTCGGCAGGTGCGTCTTCATCTGGATCTGCGCGCGGCGCACCGGATCCGGATCGGACAGATGCTTTCCCGCTTCGAGGTCGTTGAGGATGTCACGCATGGTCGAACTTTCTATCCAGGTACCTGCTTGCGCGCCGGCCGGTTGACGATGATCAGGCCGACAGCGATCAGCCCAAGCGCCACAAAGATCCTGGTCGTCGGCGCCTCGCCCAGAATGATAGCGCCGCAGAGGACGCCGAACACCGGCGACAGGAAGGCGAAGCTCGACAGGCCCGATGCCGGATAGCGCCTGAACAGCCAGAACCACAGCACATAGGTGAAGGCAACTATATAGAGCGACTGGAACAGCAGCGCCAATGTCGGCAAGGCACTGACCGCGCGGATCGGCGGGCCGGCGAAAGGCAGAACCAGGACACCGACAATGGCCGCACCGGCCAGCTGATAAAGCAGCAATTTCTCGGCACTGGTCTCGACCAGTTTCGAACGCTTGATGACGACACTGGTCGCCGCCCACAGGATACCGGAGCCGAGGCTGAGCAGATCGCCCATCAAGGTCACGTCGGTGCCGCCGGCAATCCCGTCGGAAAACACCGCCACCAGGCCGCAGAAGGCGAGAACGAGCCCGCCAAGCTTGCGCGCGTTGATACGCTCACCGAGCAGGAAATGGCCGCCGATCAGGACCCAGAACGGCATGGTGTTGACCAGCAGCGTGTTGCGGGCAACGGTCGTGTATTCCAGCCCGATATAGAGGCACAGGAACTCGACGCCGAACAGCACGCCGACGATGAAGCCGGCGACAAGCGACCCGTCGGCCTTAAACAGCTTGATGCCGCGCAGCCAGCACCAGCCGAGCACACAGAGCCCGCCGATGATCGAACGAGCGATCGAGACGTAACGCGGATCGAAGCCGGCATATTAGATCTTGGCGGCGACGTAGTTCAGCCCCCAGGAAAAGGTCAACCCGACCATGATGGAAGCAGCCGCCAGATCGACCGCATCGCGGCGATCCAATACCGAGGCGACGGCCAATGTCAGTCCTCCGCGCTGGCGTCGTCGAAGCCGATCAGGTTCCAGCTCTGGCGCATATGCGGCGGCATCGGCGCGGTGACGTCGATGACGCCCTTGTCCGGGTGCGGAATGACGATGCGGCGCGCATGCAGATGCAGGCGGTTCTGAATGCCGCCCGGAAAGTCCCAGTTGGTGTCGGCCTCGAAATATTTGGGGTCGCCAAGGATCGGGCAGCCGATATAGGCGGCATGAACGCGCAGCTGGTGGGTGCGGCCAGTGTACGGCTCCATTTCCAGCCAGGTCATCGTCTGGGCCGCCTGCTCGATGATGCGATAGTAGGACACGGCGTGGTCGGCGCCCTTTTCGCCATGGGCTGCCACGCGCACGCGGTCGCCGTCCTCGGTCGGCTCCTTGATCAGCCAGGTCGAGATCTTGTCCTCACGCTTGGGCGGGACGCCCTTGACCAGCGCCCAATAGGTCTTCTTGGTCTCGCGCGCCCGGAATGACTCGGAAAGCTTCATCGCCGCAAGCCTGGTGCGGGCAACCACCAGCACGCCCGAGGTGTCGCGGTCGAGCCGGTGCACCAGGCGCGGCTTCTCGCCCTTCTGGCTGCGCCAGGCCTCCAGCATGTCGTCGACATTGCGGGTGACGCCCGAGCCGCCTTGCACCGCCAGGCCCGCCGGCTTGTTGAAGACGAAGACTTTTGGATCTTCGTGGATCAGCATCTTGGCCAGCACATCCGCGTCGCCCTGGTTGCGGATCGAGTAGCCCGTAAGCGCACTCTCGCCCTTCTTGTCGACCTCCAGCGGCGGCACACGCACCACCTGGCCGGGCTCGACACGGCTGTCGGCCTTGACCCGGCCGCCATCGACGCGGATCTGGCCCGAGCGCAGCAACTTCTGCAGATGGCCAAAGCCGAGGCCGGGGAAATGGGTCTTGAACCAGCGATCGAGCCGCATGCCCGCCTCGCCGGCCTCCACCGTGATCTGTTCTACGCCTGCCATGATTTTCGCTTTATCCGTTTCTAACGCGTGACCCCGAAAATCTACTCCGGCTTTCGGAAAGGATCATGCGCAAGATCAAAGTTTCTGCAGCGCGTCCAGGAGGATGCGCCGTGCTCTAGGCCGGGCAATAACACTATGAAACGGTTCTTGCGAGCCAAAGTCCCAGAAACAGGGCGATAATGGCGCCAACGACGCTGGCAAGCGCATATCCCAACGCCGGCAGCGTCGCTCCGCGCTCCCACAGGGTCGCGAAATCGAGCGAAAAGGCGGAGAAGGTGGTGAAGCCGCCAAGGATGCCCGTGGCGACGAACAGCCGGAGCTCATTGGAACCGCCGCGCCGCATCAGCGCGGCGACGAACAGCCCCATAACAAAGGAGCCGAGGATGTTGATCGCCATTGTCCCCCAGGGGTAGTTGGGGCCGACGAGGCGCAAGGCGCCGATGTTGGTCAGGTGGCGGATGCCGGCGCCGATGCCGCCGCCGACCACAACAAGAAGCAGATTGAACATGCCCGTTTACTGCCCGGCCAAGGCAGTGCGGTCAATCCCTTCAGGCTAACGCCTCAGGTCGTCTCGACCTTCTTTGCCTTGCTCGAGCCGATCATCTTCCAGTTCTTGTAGAACATGGAATTGATGCGCTCGACGGTGACCGAAACGATGGCGAGAAGTCCGGCGATGAAGCCGGGGAACGGCGACGGGCGGATTATGTCCATGAACACGCAGTAGCGGCGTCCGTCATACTCGTTGACCGAGCGGTGCAGCAGCGTGTCGTCGAAAATATAGAGCGGGTTGTCGTGCCAGTAATTCCTGGCGCCGTTGCATTCGACGAAAACCTCTGCCTTCACCGGCAAGAGATTGTAGAGGATTCGCAGGCTGAGCCGGAGCGGTCCGAAATGCCAGGAAGTCGATTCCTTGCCTCTGAAGACAGACACGGCAATGGTCTTGATGTATTTGAAATCCTTGTTGAATTCCGCGACATTGTCGATCCGGTGCTTGCCGTACCACTGATAGACATACATGCCGCGACGACCGGTGCCGAAATTGGCGTCGATATCGGCGATGATCTCGTCCTTGCGCGCCTTGAAGACGTCAAGAACATCGTTGACCTCGCGCTGATAATCGGCGGGAAAGTGCTCCAGCTTCCACACGCCCGGGTTCCTGTAGCAAACGAGGTCCACCAGCAGATTGAAGGGCGACAGCAGCCAGGTGAAGATGCCATTGCCGAGGAAATAGCCGCGCAACAGCGACAGATCCTTGTTGGCGTTGCGCAGCACATCGATCAGGCCGCAGACGATCCAGATCGTGGTCAGGATCGGAATGAAATAGAAGCCGAGCGCGAGCAGCGGGACAGCAATCACAGCCTGGCGAAGCGTTTTGCGAAGGGATTTTGTCATTTCTGTTCGCGCCGCGCGCTGTCCCCGTTCCGAATTATCGCCCGTCCTGGCAGCCTCCCGGCCGAGTCATGCGACGTGATAGGGCTTTTTGTCATGCGGTACAATCACACTGCTGTGACTGGCGGGGACAGAATTTCAGTTCATCGCGGGCAGGCCGAGTTCGTCCCGTTTGTCCCGCGCACCTATTTTTCCCGCTCGCTGCGCAGCTTTGCCCAATAGTCCAGCCGTTTCTTGATATCGCGCTCGAAGCCGCGTTCGGGCGGATCATAAAAGGTCTGCCGGCCCATCTTTTCGGGGAAATAGTCCTGGCCGGAAAAAGCATCGGGCTGGTCGTGATCGTAGCGGTAGCCGGCGCCGTAATCCTCCTCTTTCATCAGCTTGGTCGGCGCGTTGAGGATGTGCTTGGGCGGCAGCAGCGAACCGAACTCCTTCGCCGCCCGCGTGGCTGCCTTGAAGGCGGTATAGACGGCGTTGGATTTGGGCGCGGTGGCGAGATAGACGGTGGCCTCGGCGAAGGCCAGTTCGCCTTCGGGCGAGCCGAGATAGTCGTAGGCGTCCTTGGCGGCGTTGGCGATAACCAGCGCCTGCGGGTCGGCCAGCCCGATATCCTCCATCGCCATGCGCACCAGCCGGCGGCCGAGATAGAGCGAATCCTCGCCGGCGTCGAACATGCGGGCAAGATAATAAAGCGCCGCGTCCGGATCGGACCCGCGCACCGATTTGTGCAGCGCCGAGATCAGATTGTAGTGACCGTCCTGGCCCTTGTCATAGATCGGCGCGCGGCGCTGCACGATGCGCTGCAACCCTTCGGGATCAAAAACCTCGCCGGGTTTGGCGGCGCGCCAGACTTCCTCGGCCAGCGTCAGCGAGGCCCGGCCGTCGCCATCGCTCATGCGGATGAGCATCGCCCGCGCCTCGTCGTCGAGCGGCAGCGCCCTGCCCTCCGTCTCCTCCGCGCGCGTCATCAGCTTGGCAATGCTGTCCTCGCCCAGCGAGTGAAACACCAGCACCCGCGCTCGCGACAGAAGCGCGGCGTTCAGCTCGAACGATGGATTTTCGGTGGTGGCGCCGACCAGAACAACTGTTCCATCCTCCATGACCGGGAGGAAAGAGTCCTGCTGGGCACGGTTGAAGCGATGGATCTCGTCGACGAACAGCAGCGTCTGCCGGCCATTGGTTCGCCGCAGCTTCGCTGCCTCGAACACTTTCTTCAGGTCCGCGACGCCGGAAAACACCGCCGATATCTGCTCGAACGCAAGACTGGTCTCGCCGGCCAGCAGCCGCGCCACGGTGGTCTTGCCGGTGCCGGGTGGCCCCCAGAAAATCATCGAGCCGAGCGAACCGGAGTTGATGAGCCGCGTCAGTGCGCCGTCGGGGCCGGTCAGATGCTCCTGGCCGACGACCTCGCCAAGGTTTTTCGGGCGCAGCCGATCGGCCAAAGGCCGGCCGGGCGGCGCTCTTTCCGGTTCATCGACGCTGAACAGATCGGCCATCTAGGTCTTCTGGTTGGAGCACGATCCTCAGAAATGGGAAGATCGCCTCAGTAACGCAACACCTGGCGCAGTATCTGCCCGCCGCGCTCGACGGTAAAGCGCCACCAGCGCGTATCCTGCTGGGCAAGCTGCGCCAGTGTCGCCGCCGTATCGACCGTCGTGCCGTTAACCTCGCGCACGATGTCGCCCGGCTGGAAGCCGAAATCGGCGGCCGGCGAATCGCGGTTGATGTCGACCACGGTGACCCCCTTGAGGTCGGTGCGCAGGCCGAGCCGCTGGGCGAGCCTGGGCGACAGTTCCGCGACCTTGGCGCCGGAGAACGGGCTGCGGCCATGCAGGGTCACTTCCGACGCCTTGGCGCCTTCCGGCGCGCGCTCCAGTGCAATCTCCATCGTCGCCTGCTGGCCCTTGCTCAGGATGGCGAAGGTCGCCTTGGTGCCGATCGACAGGGTCGCCATGCGGTAGTCCAGCGCCTCGATGCCCTCGACGGTCGTGCCATTGAGCTGCAGCACGACATCGCCGGGCTTCAGCCCTGCCTTGGCCGCCGGTCCGGCTTCCTCGACCGACGACACCAGCGCGCCGGTCGGCTTCTCCATGCCGAGCGATTCGGCGATCTGAGGTGTGACCGCTTCGAACTCGGCGCCTATATAGGGCCGCTCGAAGAAATCGAGCCCGGCCTTGGCCGCATCGGCGAAGGCGCGCACCATGTTGGCCGGGATGGCAAAGCCGATGCCGATCGAGCCGCCGCTGCGGCTGTAGATGGCGGTGTTGATGCCGACCAGCTGGCCGCCCATGTTGATCAGCGCGCCGCCGGAATTGCCGGGATTGATGGCGGCGTCGGTCTGGATGAAGTAGCCCGAATCCGAAACGCCGATATGGCTGCGGGCAAGCGCCGACACGATGCCGCTGGTGGTGGTCTGGCCGACGCCGAACGGATTGCCGATGGCCAGCACCAGGTCGCCGACCTCGAGCGCGTCGGAATCGCCGATGGCGATCACCGGAAACGGCTTGTCGGAGGTGATCTTGAGCACGGCGAGGTCAAGCGTCTCGTCCTTGAGCATGACCTTCGAGGTGAATTCGCGCCCGTCGGCGGTCGCGACCTTGACCTCGTCGGCATCCTTGATCACGTGGAAATTGGTGACGACGACGCCGCTCGGGTCGACCAGCACGCCCGAGCCGAGCGAGGATTGTGCGCGCGGCTGCGCGCGGCCGAAGAATTCCTCGAAGAAAGGATCGCCGTCAAAGGGCGACGTGACCTTGGCCGTCTGCGAAGCATAGACATTGACCACGGCCGGCGCCGTCTGCTTGACCAGGGGGGCAAACGACAGCTGCACCTCTTCGCGGCCGAACGGCACGCGCTTGTCGGGACCGGAGGTGCCGTTCTCGCCTTCGACGCCATGCAGGAGGTCGGTCAGCACATCGGAGAGCCCCGGGTCGGCTGGCTTGGCGGCGTCCTCGGCCAGAGCCTGCCTGACTGTCGGCGCGGCTGCGAACGCCATCATGGCGAAGAGCAGAACAAGAGACAGTCGGTTGGCGCGCATTCGCGAATCCTCCAAGGCAAGTTCGGGGGCATTGTCCCGACGATTGTGCAAAATGAAAGGCTAAGCCGCTGAAATACGATTATTTTGGGCATCAAAGCAGCTATAGGTCGACTTGAAACTGAAAACCTTCGTCGGCCCTCATGAAAAAACAACTCCTGTCATTCCGTGACTTTTTGAAGACCGGCACTTTTGGGCCTGTTTTCCCTTCTCTGAAAATGATCGACATCGCCGGTATGCTAGGTCCGCCTGACGGCTGGATCACTGAACATGCAGAGACGATTCCGGTCTATTGGACTTTCGGAAAGCTCGAAATTTCCTTTGATGAAGAAGCACCTCATTGGATGAACTGGTTTCAGATCGAAGAAGCGGGCTATCTCGAAGGTGATTTTGAGGTTCTCACCGATCGCCTTGTGCTCTCATTGGATGGGTTCAGTGGAGAGACGACACCTTCGGAATTCTTGACTGCCGGCCTTTGGGCTCCAGAAGAGGCAGCGGTGTTCTACGCCGCCTTGAGCGACGAAATATTGCTGAACATCTGCGCGGGTCCCGTTCAGATTCATTTCCGAGTCGATACAGACTTCATCGAAGATGGGGACGCCCAAAAATACCTGACCAATTCCAACGTGTCGCGAGTGGTCAGCGATATAGATTCCCGCGCCACCCTCGACAGTATCTATTCCTATCCCCAACCGGCGTTCGAAGAGATCCCCGGCGCCTTCAATTGGAATCTGCTTAGCGGTCGCGACTACCTGATGCTTACTCGCTAAACGTAAGACACGCTAAACGTAGGACGCCGGTAACAAAAAGGGGCCCGAAGGCCCCTTGAAGTCATTCCTGAAAAACCGAGCCTTATGCGGCAGTGGCTTCCTCGTTGGCGCCTTCGGCTTCGAGGCGGGCGCGGTCGCCGGCGCCCTTGGCGTCGGTGTCGCGGTCGACGAACTCGATGACCGCCATGGCGGCATTGTCGCCGTGGCGGAAGCCCGCCTTCATGATGCGCAGATAGCCGCCGTTGCGGTCGGCGTAGCGCGGCGCAATCGTGTCGAACAAACGCTTGACGACGCCTTCATTGCCGATCTGGGCAATGACCTGGCGGCGCGCATGGAGGTCGCCGCGCTTGCCGAGCGTCACCAGCTTCTCGACGATCGGACGCAAATCCTTCGCCTTCGGCAGGGTGGTGACGATCTGCTCATGCTCGAGCAGCGACACGGCGAGGTTGGCGAACATCGACTTGCGATGGCTAATGCTTCGGGCGAAGCGGCGGCCTTTAAAACCGTGGCGCATGGCTCTTTTCCTTCAGTTGTTCAAGAGGCCACGGCCTCTGATGGTTTTCCGCATGACCGTCGGATCGAGCGGCCCACGCCGCCGATCCTTGGACTTCATGCTCAATATTGGTCTTCGTAACGCTTGGCGAGGTCTTCGATGTTTTCCGGCGGCCAGTCCGGCACTTCCATGCCGAGGTGCAGGCCCATCGCCGCGAGCACTTCTTTGATCTCGTTCAGCGACTTGCGGCCGAAGTTCGGGGTGCGCAGCATCTCGGCTTCGGTCTTCTGGATGAGATCGCCGATGTAGACGATGTTGTCGTTCTTCAGGCAGTTGGCCGAACGCACCGAAAGCTCGAGCTCGTCCACTTTCTTGAGCAGCGCCGGGTTGAAGGCGAGCTCGGTGACGGCCTCGGTGGCGACTTCCTTCTGCGGCTCGTCGAAATTGACGAACAGGCCAAGCTGGTCCTGCAGGATGCGGGCAGCGAATGCCACCGCGTCCTCGCCCGAGATCGAACCGTCGGTCTCGATGGTCATGGTCAGCTTGTCATAGTCGAGAACCTGGCCCTCGCGGGTGTTCTCGACCTTGTAGGAGACCTTCTTGACCGGCGAATACAGGCTGTCGACCGGGATCAGGCCGATCGGCGCGTCTTCGGCGCGGTTGCGGTCTGCCGGCACGTAACCCTTGCCGGTGTCGACTGTGAATTCCATACGGATTTCAGCGCCCTCGTCCAGCGTGCAGATGACGTGGTCGGGGTTGAGGATCTCGACGTCGCCAACCGTCTGGATGTCGCCAGCCAGAACCGCACCCGGGCCCTGCTTGCGAACGACCATGCGCTTGGGACCATCGCCTTCCATGCGGATGGCGATTTCCTTGATGTTGAGGACGATGTCGGTCACGTCCTCACGCACGCCGGCAATCGACGAGAATTCATGCAGAACGCCGTCGATCTGCACGGCGGTGACAGCCGCACCGCGCAGCGAAGACAAAAGCACGCGGCGCAGCGCGTTGCCGAGCGTCAGGCCGAAGCCACGCTCGAGCGGCTCGGCGACCAGCGTGGTCAGCGTCTTCTTCTTCGACGAGAACTCGATCTTGTTCGGCTTGATCAGTTCCTGCCAATTTTTCTGGATCATGATGCTTTCCTTCCGTTGACCCGCCACCATCCAATCGTGGCGGGCGACCTGGAGTGCCGTGGAGGAGCGCCTTGAGGCGCTCACGCGGCGTTCGGTAATGTCTTAGACGCGGCGCTTCTTACGCGGGCGGCAGCCATTGTGCGGGATCGGCGTCACATCACGGATCGAAGTGATGGTGAAGCCGGCCGCCTGCAGGGCGCGAAGCGCCGATTCACGACCGGAGCCGGGTCCGCAGACCTCGACTTCGAGCATGCGCATGCCGTGTTCCTGGGCCTTCTTGGCGACGTCTTCGGCAGCCATCTGGGCGGCGAACGGGGTCGACTTGCGCGAACCCTTGAAGCCCTGGGCACCGGCCGACGACCAGGCAATGGAATTGCCCTGCGCGTCGGTGATGGTGATCATCGTGTTGTTGAAGGTCGAATTGACGTGGGCAACGCCCGACGAGATGTTCTTGCGTTCGCGACGGCGAACACGAGCGGCGTCCTTGGCCATGATAGTCCTTTCAGTTGATCTCTACACCGCCGTAATGCCAGCGGCTCCACCTTTGAAAGCGAGTAGTGAATAGGGACTAGCGAATAGGGACCCCTACTCGCTAATGGCTACTCGCTATTCGCTCACTTACTTCTTCTTGCCGGCGATCGACTTGGCCGGGCCCTTGCGGGTGCGTGCATTGGTGTGCGTGCGCTGGCCGCGAACCGGCAGCGAACGGCGGTGACGCAGACCGCGGTAGCAGCCGAGGTCCATGAGACGCTTGATGTTCATCGACACTTCGCGGCGCAGGTCGCCTTCGACCTGGTAGTCGCGGTCGATGGTCTCGCGGATCTGCAGCACTTCCGCGTCGGTCAACTGGTTGACGCGGCGCTCGGCCGGGATGCCGACCTTGTCGACGATCTCCTGGGCGAACTTCTTGCCAATGCCGTGAATGTACTGAAGCGCAATGACGACGCGCTTGTTGGTCGGAATGTTGACGCCGGCTATACGAGCCATATTCTTCTCTTCTCCATGTGGGACCGGCCGGCCTTCAAAACAAGGCATGCGCGGCGCTGTTCAAATTACCCCGCGTCCGGTGGAGGCCGGCCCTTGCGGGAGTTCCCTAGTTTCAATGCGGCTGCCTTGCCCTTGCGGACAAGCAAGCCTCATGCCTGATAGGAAGACGGGCCGCCATAACCCAGCGAACCGTTCCAGTCAAGCGCAATCTTTACTTTACCGTAACGGTCTCCCGCGTCACCGCCGCGAGCAGCGCTTCAATCTCCGCCGTCACGGTGTCGACAGGAGCCATGCCGTCGACACTCCTAAGCGAGCGTTTGGCGTAATAATAGCCGATCAGCGGCGCCGTCTTCTTGTAATATTCCCGCAGGCGCTCTTCGAACACCACCGGATTGTCGTCCTTGCGCACCGGCTGTCCGGCGGCCTTGGCGTCGTCGGCGCGCTTGACGATGCGGCCGACCAACGCTTTGTCGTCGACGACGAACTCGATCACGGCATCGAGGCCAATGCCGCGCTCGGCGAGCATCGATTCAACCGCATCAGCCTGCACCAGCGTGCGCGGATATCCGTCGAGGATGAAACCGTTGGTGCAATCGGGCTGGTCGATGCGCTCGGCCACGATCGCGTTGACAATGGCGTCGGAAACCAGCTCGCCGGCATCCATCACCGCCTTGGCGCGCTTGCCGACTTCAGTGCCGGCCTGTACGGCGGCCCGCAGCATGTCGCCCGTCGACAGCTGCGGTATGCCGTATTTTTCTACCAGTCTTTGTGCTTGCGTCCCCTTGCCCGCTCCTGGCGGCCCAAGCAATATCAATCTCATCTGGCCTTCTTCCCCCCGCGCAGCTTCGACTTCTTGATCAGGCCCTCATACTGGTGCGCGATCAGGTGACCCTGGATCTGCGCCACCGTATCGAGGGTTACACTGACCACGATCAGAAGCGATGTGCCACCGAGGTAGAATGGTACGCCAGTCGCCGAAATCAGGAACTCGGGCAGCAGGCACACCAGCACCAGATAGATGGCGCCGACGACGGTGATGCGCGTCAGGACATAGTCGATGTAATCGGCGGTGCGCTCACCCGGACGGTAGCCCGGAATGAAGCCGGAATGCTTCTTGAGCTGGTCGGCGGTGTCCTTCGGATTGAACACGATGGCCGTGTAGAAGAAGGCGAAGAACACGATCATTGCCGCATAGAACAGCATGTAGAGCGGCTGGCCGTGGCCGAGCGAGGCGAGCACGGTGCTTGCCCAGGCCGGCAGGTTTGTCGTCTGCGAGAAGCCGGCGACCGTTGCCGGCAGCAAAAGCAGCGACGACGCGAAGATCGGCGGAATGACGCCCGACGTGTTGAGCTTCAGCGGCAGATGCGAGGTATCGCCCTGGAACATGCGGTTGCCGACCTGGCGCTTCGGATACTGGATCAGCAGGCGGCGCTGCGCGCGCTCGAAGAACACGATCAGCGCGATGACGATTATGGCCAGCACGATGATCGCGAGTATCAGCCCGGTCGATAGAGCGCCGGTGCGGCCGAGCTCCAGCGTGCCGGAGATGGCGCGCGGCAGGCCGGCGACGATGCCGGAGAAAATGATCAGCGAAATGCCGTTGCCGATGCCGCGGGCGGTGATCTGCTCGCCCAGCCACATCAGGAACATGGTGCCGCCAACCAGCGTGACGACGGTCGAGATGCGGAAGAACATGCCGGGATCGTTGACGATGCCGTTGCCGCCTTCCAGGCCCACCGAAATGCCGTAGGCCTGCACCAGCGCCAGGAGTACCGTGCCGTAGCGCGTGTACTGGTTGATGACCTTGCGGCCCTGCTCGCCTTCCTTTTTCAGCGCCTCCAGCGACGGAATGACCGAGGTCATCAGCTGCATGATGATGGAGGCTGAGATGTAAGGCATGATGCCGAGCGCGAAGATCGCCATGCGCTGCACGGCGCCGCCGGCGAACATGTTGAACATGCCGAGCACGCCCTTGGCCTGCGAAGAGAAGGCCTGCGCGAATGCATCCGGATTGATGCCGGGCAGCGGGATATAGGTGCCGAGGCGATAGACGAGCAGCGCGCCGACGGTGAACCAGATTCGCTTCTTCAGGTCCTCCGCCTTGGCGAAAGCCGCAAAATTCAGATTCGAGGCTAGTTGTTCAGCAGCCGAAGCCATGCCTGATTCTCCGCTAGAGCATGATGCCGAAAAGTGTGAAGCGGTTTTCGGACAACGTCATGCGCTACTTCTTTGATTTGTATGTCACGCTCGATGCCCGCAGCTCAGGCGGCGCGTGGCACCGAAGCTCACGAGATAAGCTCCGGGCTCTAAACATGCAAGCGGCCGCGTTGACGCGGCCGCCTAATTGATCGGATCAAAGCGCAATCGTGAACAAAAACGGATACCGTTCCTGCCGGCCGCGCTTCAAATTGCCGTTACTCCGCTGCCGCTTCCGGCAGCTTGACCGAACCGCCGGCCTTTTCGATCTTCTCGATCGCGGCCTTGGAGGCGCCGGCGACGTCGAAGGCAAGCTTTGCCTTGAGCTCGCCGTCCGAGAGGATGCGCACGCCGTCCTTGACGCGGCGGATGACGCCGGCGGCAACGAGTGCCTCGGCCGTCACGGTCGCCTTGGCGTCGAGCTTCTTGGCATCGAGCGCCGTCTGGATACGAGCCAGCGACACGACGACAAAGCTCTTGGCGAAGATGTTATTGAAGCCACGCTTCGGCAGGCGCCGATAGAGCGGCATCTGGCCGCCCTCGAAGCCGTTGATGGCAACGCCGGAGCGCGCCTTCTGGCCCTTGACGCCGCGACCGCCGGTCTTGCCGGAGCCGGAGCCGATGCCACGGCCGAGACGCTTCTTGGAGTGCGTCGCGCCGTCCTTGTCACGCAGATCGTTGAGTTTCATCTGGGTTCTCCTGCGCTTTTGCTCAGCCCTCGTCCACGACGCGGACGAGATGCTGGACGGCAGCGATCATGCCGCGCACCGAGGGAGTGTCCTCCAGCGTGCGCTGCTTGTGCATCTTGTTGAGGCCGAGGCCGACCAGCGTTGCGCGCTGTTCCTTCGGGCGGCGGATCGGCGAACCGATCTGCTCAACGGTGATGGTCTTGGTTGCTTTCTTGGCCATGGTCAAAATCCCTGGTCAGATCGACTATTCTTCAGCCGCAACGGCGGTGCCGCGGCGGGCCTGAAGGGTCGAATACTTGATGCCGCGCGCAGCAGCCACATCCTTGGGATGCATCTGGCTCTTTAGCGCGTCGAATGTGGCGCGAACCATGTTGTAGGGGTTCGACGAACCCATCGACTTGGCGACCACGTCATGCATGCCAAGCGTCTCGAAGACAGCGCGCATCGGGCCGCCGGCGATGATGCCGGTACCCTGCTTGGCAGCGCGCAGCAGCACGCGTCCGGCGCCCCAGCGTCCTTCGACGTCGTGGTGCAGCGTGCGGCCCGAGCGCAGCGGCACGAAAATCATGTCGCGCTTGGCCGACTCGGTTGCCTTGCGGATCGCTTCCGGCACTTCGCGCGCCTTGCCGTGACCGAAGCCGACGCGGCCCTTCTGGTCGCCGACGACGACGAGTGCTGCAAAACCGAAGCGACGGCCGCCCTTGACGACCTTGGCGACACGGTTGATGTGGACGAGCTTGTCCACCATGCCGTCATCGCGTTCTTCACGATCGCGGCCGCGGCCGCCATCCCTACGTTCCTGTGCCATATCCTGTTCCTTGTTTTTTTCCGGAAGCACGGTTGCTGATAAAATCCGGTGCGCCTCTTTGGGTCACCGGGGGCGAGTTATTTTTCCTTGCATGATCTTGTCCGAAAAGTCTGCAACTTTTTGCTGCGCTGACCTTCGGTTCGGGAACAGGCAATTAGAAGCTCAGACCGCCTTCACGGGCAGCCTCGGCCAGCGCCTTGACGCGGCCGTGATAGATGTAGGCGCCGCGGTCGAAGACGACTTCCTTGACGCCGGCCTTCGAAGCACGCTCGGCGATCAGCTTGCCAACAGCGGCTGCTGCCTCGGTGTCGGCGCCGGTCTTGAGCGAACCCTTGAGGTCCTTCTCGAGTGTCGATGCAGCCGCGATGGTATGGCCCTTGGCGTCGTCGATGACCTGCACGTAGATGTTCTTCGACGTGCGGTGAACCGAGAGACGCGGACGTTCGCCGGCGACCTTCTTGATCTGGCGGCGGACGCGCTGCGCGCGGCGCTGGATGGATTCCTTGGTAGCCATGATAGTCTTCCTTGCCTTCAAAAAACGGGGGCCGCCATGTGCGGTAGGCGAAAGCGCCTCCCGCGACCGCTCCCCGCGGCGTTGCACTTCTTTGGCTTGGCCTTTTCCGAAAAGTCTGCAACTTTTCGGGGCCAGGCTTACTACTTCTTCTTGCCTTCCTTGCGGACGATCTTCTCGCCGGCATAGCGGACACCCTTGCCCTTGTAGGGCTCGGGACCGCGATACTCGCGGATCTCGGCTGCAACCTGGCCGACCTGCTGCTTGTCGATGCCGGTCACGGTGATTTCCGTCGGCTTCGGCACGGTGATCGTGATGCCGGCCGGCGTCTCGTAAACGACGTCGTGGCTGAAGCCAAGCGCCAGCTGCAGGTTCTTGCCCTGGAGTGCCGCGCGATAGCCGACGCCGGTGATCTCGAGCTTCTTCTCGAAACCGTCCTTGACGCCCTGCAGGATGTTGACGATCTGCGTGCGCGACATGCCCCACTTGGAGCGGGCGGTCTTGGTCTGGTCGCGCGGCTGGACAGCGATTTCGCTGCCTTCCATCTTGACCAGCACTTCGTCGTTCACCACGAACTTCAGCTCGCCCTTGGGGCCCTTCGCCGTCACGGTCTGGCCGTTGACGGTCGCGGTCACGCCCTGCGGCAGCGAAACGGGTTTCTTTCCAATACGAGACATTTGGTTGTCCTCGTCACTTCTCTTGTTTCAGGTCTGCCGAATTAGAAAATCTGGCAGAGGATTTCGCCGCCGACATTCTGTTCGCGTGCTTCGTGATCGGCCATCACGCCCTTCGGCGTCGAAAGGATGGCGATGCCGAGGCCGTTGGCGACGTGCGGGATCGACTTGGCCGAGACGTAAACGCGGCGGCCAGGCTTCGAGACGCGGGCGATTTCGCGCACGACCGGAGCACCGTCGAAATACTTCAGCTCGATTTCGATTTCGGACTTGCCGTTGTCGAAGTCGGTCTGGCTGTAGTCGCGGATATAGCCTTCAGCCTTCAGCACGTCGAGGACGCGGGTACGCAGGCGCGAGGCCGGCGTCGAAACGCTCGACTTCTTACGGCCATACGCGTTGCGGATGCGGGTCAGCATATCGCCGAGAGGATCGCTCAATGACATGTTATGTCCTCCTTACCAGCTCGACTTGACCAGGCCCGGGATCTGGCCGTTATTGCCGAGATCACGAAGCGCGATGCGCGATACTTTGAGCTTGCGATAATAGGCGCGCGGACGGCCGGTAACTTCGCAGCGGTTGCGGATGCGGATCTTGGCCGAGTTGCGCGGCAGGGCAGCAAGCTTCAGCTGAGCGCGGAAACGCTCTTCCATCGGCTTGGACTGGTCCATGATGATCGCCTTGAGCGCTGCGCGCTTGGGACCGTACTGGTCGGCAAGCTTGCGGCGCCTGTTGTTCTTCTCGACTGAGCTGGTCTTTGCCATTTCAGATTTTTCCTTTTCTCGCTGCCGTTACTGGCGGAAGGGGAAGTTGAAGGCCTTGAGCAATGCCCTGGCTTCGTCGTCCGTCTTCGCAGTCGTACAAACGATGACGTCCATGCCCCAGATCTGATCAACCTTGTCGTAGTTGATCTCCGGGAACACGATGTGTTCCTTGATGCCCATGGCGTAGTTGCCACGGCCATCGAAGCTCTTCGGATTCAGTCCGCGAAAGTCGCGGACGCGCGGCAGTGCGATGTTCACGAGACGGTCGAGGAACTCGTACATGCGTTCCTTGCGCAGCGTGACCTTGGCGCCGATCGGCATCTTCTCGCGGACCTTGAAGCCGGCGATCGAATTACGGGCGCGGGTGACGACGGCCTTCTGGCCGGCGATCATCGCCAGGTCTTCGGCCGCGATCGAAGGCTTCTTCGAATCCGCGGTCGCTTCGCCGACGCCCATGTTCAGCACGATCTTGTCGATGCGCGGAACCTGCATCTCGTTCTCGTAGCCGAACTGCTCCTGCAGCGCCTTGCGGATGGTCTCGTTGTAGACCTGCTTGAGGCGCGGCGTGTTCTGGGCCTTGGACTGTTTGCTTTCAGCCTTGGGCTTCGTGGTTTGAGCCTTAGCCATTGATGACTTCTCCCGAGCGCTTGGCGACGCGCACCTTCTTGCCGTCCTTCTGGAAGATGAAGCCGACGCGGGTCGGCTTGCCATCCTTGGGGTCGGCCAGCGCGATGTTCGACAGCTGGATCGGCGCTTCCTTGGTGATGATCCCGCCCTCTTGGGACTGGGACTGCTTCTGGTGACGACGGATCATGTTGACGCCGCGCACCAGCGCGGTGTCTTCCTTCGGCTGAACCGAAAGGACTTCGCCCGAACGGCCCTTGTCCTTGCCGGCCAGCACGACGACCTTGTCGCCTTTTCTAATCTTTTGCATTGGTCCGGCTCCTTACAGCACTTCAGGCGCGAGCGAGATGATCTTCATGTGGTTCTTGGCGCGGAGTTCGCGCGGAACCGGTCCGAAGATACGCGTGCCGATCGGCTCTTTCTTGTTGTCGACGAGAACGGCCGCGTTCTTGTCGAAACGGATCACGCTGCCGTCCGGGCGGCGGATGTCCTTGGCCGTGCGAACCACGACCGCCTTCATCACATCGCCCTTCTTAACGCGGCCGCGCGGAATGGCTTCCTTGATCGACACCACGATGATGTCGCCTACGGAAGCGTATTTCCGCTTCGAGCCGCCCAGCACCTTGATGCACATGACACGACGGGCGCCTGAATTATCCGCGACGTCGAGGTTTGTTTGCATCTGAATCATGACTGGCCGCCTTCTTCTCTTCTAACGGGACGGGCTCAAAGCCCCTCCCCGGTCTGTCCAAAATTCGGTTTGTTACGCCTGGTCCGAAGACACGACGATCCAGCGCTTATCCTTGGAAATCGGCTTCGATTCCTGGATGAACACCTGATCGCCGACCTTGTGGGCGTTGTTCTCGTCGTGCGCCTTGTACTTCTTGGTCATGCGCACGGTCTTCTTCATCACGGGATGCGTGAAGCGCCGTTCGACCTTGACGACTACCGTCTTCTCGTTCTTGTCGCTGACGACAGTGCCCTGCAGAATGCGCTTTGGCATGATTTTCGTCCTTAAGCCTTCTTGGCCGCGGACTTTTCCGCAGCGATGGTCTTGATACGCGCAATGTCCTTGCGAACCTGCCGCACGCGCGCGGTCTTCTCGAGCTGGCCGGTGGCCTTCTGGAAGCGCAGGTTGAACTGCTCCTTCTTCAGGCTGGCCAGATCGTCGGTCAGCTGGTCCTGGGTCTTGGTCCGGATGTCTTCGGCTTTCATGATCAGCCCGTCCTTATTCTGCGATGCGCTGTACGAAGCGCGTCCTGACCGAGAGCTTGGCCGCGCCGAGACGCAGCGCCTCACGGGCGGTTTCTTCGTTGACGCCGTCGATCTCGAACATGATGCGGCCCGGCTTGACGCGCGCCGCCCAGTAATCGACAGCGCCCTTGCCCTTGCCCATGCGCACTTCGGTCGGCTTCGACGTCACCGGCACATCAGGGAAAATACGGATCCACACGCGGCCGGCACGCTTCATCTCACGAGTGATCGCGCGGCGGGCCGCCTCGATCTCACGCGCGGTGACGCGGTTCGGCTCAAGCGCCTTCAGCCCGAAACCACCGAAATCCAGGTTGGTGCCGCCCTTTGCGGTACCATGGATACGGCCCTTGAACTGCTTGCGGAACTTTGTGCGCTTTGGCTGCAGCATCGTTCTAACTCCAAATTCCTAAATAATCAGGCGTTTTCGCGACGACGACCGCGTTCGCGATCACCACCACCGCCATGCGCAGCATCACCCTCGGTCGCGCGACGCTCCGAAGCCATCGGATCGTGCTCGAGGATTTCGCCCTTGAACACCCAGACCTTGACGCCGCAGATGCCGTAAGCCGTGTGCGCTTCGGCCGTGCCATAGTCGACATCGGCGCGCAGCGTATGCAGCGGCACGCGGCCCTCGCGGTACCATTCCATGCGCGCAATCTCGGCGCCGCCGAGACGGCCGGCGCAGTTGATGCGGATGCCTTCGGCGCCCAGGCGCATGGCCGACTGAACGGCGCGCTTCATGGCGCGGCGGAAGGCGATACGACGCTCGAGCTGCTGGGCGATCGACTGGGCGACCAAGGTCGCGTCGATTTCCGGCTTGCGCACTTCAACGATGTTCAAGTGCGTCTCGGACTTCGTCATCTCCATCAGCTTCTTGCGAAGCTTTTCGATGTCGGCGCCCTTCTTGCCGATGATCAGGCCCGGGCGCGCCGCATGGATGGTGACGCGGCACTTCTTGTGCGGGCGCTCGATCACGACCTTCGAAATCGCAGCCTGCTTGAGTTCCTTTTCAAGATATTTGCGGATCTTGATGTCCTCATGCAGCAGTTTGCCGTACTCGCCGGTGTTCGCGAACCAGCGCGAATCCCAGGTGCGGTTGATGCCGAGGCGCAGACCGATCGGATTGACTTTCTGGCCCATTATGCGGCCTCCCCTTTTTCTTCGACTTCACGAACGACGATCGTGAGGTGCGAGAACGGCTTTTCGATACGGCTGGCGCGACCGCGGCCACGAGCATGGAACCGCTTCATGACGATCGACTTGCCGACATAGGCTTCCGCCACGATCAGCGCATCGACGTCAAGGTCGTGGTTGTTTTCCGCGTTGGCGATCGCCGATTCCAGCGTCTTCTTGACCGTGCCGGAAATCCGCTTGGCCGAGAATTCGAGATCGGAAAGCGCTGTCGCGACCTTCTTGCCGCGGATCAGCGCGGCAACCAGGTTCAGCTTCTGCGGGCTGATACGGATCGTGCGCAGAACGGCGCGCGCTTCGTTGTCAGCAAGCCTGCGCGGAGCTTTGGCCTTGCCCATGATTATTTCCTCTTCGCCTTCTTATCCGCGCCGTGACCGTAATAGGTCCGGGTCGGAGCGAATTCACCGAACTTGTGACCGACCATGTCCTCGTTCACCGAGACGGGAACATGCTTCTGGCCGTTGTAGACACCGAAGGTGAAGCCGACGAACTGCGGCAGGATGGTGGAGCGACGGCTCCACATCTTGATCACCTCATTGCGACCACCTTCACGAACCTTGTCCACCTTCTTGAGAAGGTAGCCGTCGATGAAGGGGCCTTTCCAAATAGAACGAGTCACTTGGCGTTACCTCTTCTTAGCTCTTGCGCTGATGGCGCGAGCGCAGGATGAACTTGTCGGTCGCCTTGTTGGACCGCGTCTTCTTGCCCTTGGTCGGCTTGCCCCACGGGCTGACCGGATGACGGCCACCGGAGGTGCGGCCTTCACCACCGCCATGCGGATGGTCGACCGGGTTCATGGTCACGCCGCGATTGTGCGGGCGCTTGCCGCGCCAGACCGTGCGGCCGGCCTTGCCGTCGTTGATGTTGCCGTGGTCGGGGTTCGACACGGCGCCGACGGTGGCCATGCAGGAGCCGTGAACGACACGCTGCTCGCCCGAATTGAGGCGCAGGATCGCCATGCCCTGGTCGCGACCGACCAGCTGGCCGTAGCCACCCGCCGAGCGGGCAACCTGGGCGCCCTTGCCCGGCTTCAGCTCGATGTTGTGGACGATCGTGCCGACCGGCATCGAGGCCAGCGGCATCGCATTGCCCGGCTTCACGTCGACCGATTCGCCGGCCACGATCTTATCGCCGGCGGCAAGGCGCTGCGGAGCGATGATGTAGGACAGCTCGCCATCGTCATACTTGATCAGCGCGATGAAGGCGGTGCGGTTCGGATCGTATTCAATGCGCTCGACCGTGCCGACGACGTCGAACTTGCGGCGCTTGAAGTCGATGATGCGGTACGAACGCTTGTGACCGCCGCCGATGAAGCGGGCCGTGATGCGGCCGTGATTGTTGCGGCCGCCCGACTTGGTCAGGCCTTCGGTCAGGCCCTTGACGGGCTTGCCCTTGTAGAGGCCCGAGCGGTCGACGATGACCAGCTGGCGGGTGCTCGGCGTTACCGGGTTGAATTTTTTAAGTGCCATGTTTCTGTCCTCGCGGCCTAGCTCAGAGACCCGTCGCGACGTCGATCGACTGGCCGTCGGCCAGCGTCACGATCGCCTTCTTGACGTCGCTCTGGCGGCCGATCGTGCCGCGGAAGCGCTTGATCTTGCCCTTGCGGACAAGCGTGTTCACGGCCGTAACCTTGACGCCAAACAGCGCTTCGACAGCAGCCTTGATTTCCGGCTTCGACGCCTTCTTGGCGACGTTGAAAACAACCTGGTTGTTCTCGGAAGCCATGGTCGACTTTTCGGTGATCGCCGGCGAGACGATCACGTCGTAATGACGGAGGTCGGTCATTTAAAGCGCTCCTCGAGAGCCTCGACGGCGGCCTTCGAAAGGACCAGCGTGCCGCGGCGCAGAATGTCGTAGACGTTGATGCCCTGGATGGGCAGCACGTCGATGTTCGGGATGTTGGTCGCCGCCAGCTTGAAGTTCTGGTCAAGCTCGGCACCGCCGATCACCAAGGCGTTGGTCAGGCCCAGCGTCGCGAAATTCGCGATCAGCGCCTTCGTCTTGGCCTCGGTCAGCTTCAGCTCGTCGATGATGATGATCGACGCGCTCTTGGCCTTGGCCGAGAGAGCATGCCGCAAGCCCAGAGCGCGCACCTTCTTCGGCAGATCGTGCTCGTGGCTGCGAACGACCGGGCCGTGGGCCTTGCCGCCGCCGCGGAACTGCGGAGCGCGTGCCGAATGGTGACGGGCGCGGCCCGTACCCTTCTGCTTGTACATCTTGGCGCCGGTGCGCGCGATTTCGGCGCGGCCCTTGGCCTTGTGCGTGCCCTGCTGGCGCTTGGCCAGCTGCCAGCGCACGACGCGCTGCAGGATGTCCTCGCGCGGATCAAGGCCGAAAATCTCCTCGGAGAGTTTCACCTTGCCGGCGTCCTTGCCGCCAAGCGTTGTGATCTTGAGATCCATTATTCTGCTCCCTCTGCGGCCGGAGCCTCGTTCGTGGCAGCGCTCGCTGCAGCAACCGGGCGGATCGCGGCAGGCTTCGGCGCATTGGCCGGCAGTGCCACCTTGGCCGCATCGCGGACCAGGATCCAGGCGCCCTTCGATCCGGGAACCGCACCGCGGATCAGGATCAGGCCGCGATCGGCGTCGGTCGAAACGATCTCGACATTCTGTGTGGTGACGCGGGTGTCGCCCATGTGGCCAGCCATATGCTTGCCCTTGAACACTTTGCCCGGATCCTGACGCTGGCCGGTCGAACCGTGCGTACGGTGCGAAACCGAGTTACCGTGCGTCGCGCGGCCACCACCCATGTGATGGCGCTTGATGACGCCCTGGAAACCCTTGCCGATCGTCGTGCCCGTCACATCGACCTTCTGGCCGGCGACGAAGTGCTCGACGGTGATCTCGGCGCCGACATCGATCATGTTGTCGGCGGAGACGCGGAACTCGGCGACCTTCGCCTTCGGCTCGACGGAAGCGGTCGCGAAATGGCCGCGCATCGCCTTCGACGTGTTCTTCACCTTGGCAAGGCCAACGCCGAGCTGGACGGCCGTATAGCCGTTCTTCTCCTGCGTGCGCTGAGCCACGACCTGGCAGTTCTCCATCTGGAGAACGGTGACGGGAACATGTTCCCCGGCATCATTATAGATGCGGGTCATTCCCACCTTCTTTGCAATCACACCTGAACGCATCGGTTCAATTCCTTTAGAGTTCCGGGCCAGGGGCACCGCCCCTTACCGCGCTCTCATTCCCTTAGAGCTTGATCTCGACGTCGACACCGGCGGCCAGATCGAGCTTCATCAAAGCATCGACCGTCTGCGGGGTCGGATCGACGATGTCGAGCAGACGCTTGTGCGTGCGCATCTCGAACTGCTCGCGGCTCTTCTTGTCGACGTGAGGCGACCGGTTGACCGTGAACTTTTCGATCCGCGTCGGCAGCGGAATGGGGCCGCGGACGTTTGCTCCGGTGCGCTTGGCCGTCGACACGATTTCTTTCGTCGAGGCGTCGAGCACGCGGTGATCAAACGCCTTCAGGCGGATGCGGATATTCTGTCCGTTCATGCGTCACTTCCTTGTTCTGGCGCGGCGCGGGCAAATCCTGCGCCCGCGACAGATCGGTTTAAGTCCAAATTACTCTTTGATGGTGACGACGATGCCGGCACCGACGGTGCGGCCGCCTTCACGGATGGCGAAGCGCAGCTTCTCTTCCATGGC